>NZ_JBSHCT010000005.1:0-313994 GCF_053615935.1 Nocardiopsis sp. NPDC055879 | reverse complement strand
TCCAAGGCGGCCTGGATCAGCTCGTTATCGGCCCCCGGCCCCCACATCCGTAGCAGGAACCCACCCTCGAAGGTGGGCGAGAATTGGGCACCCCGACTCTCGAACGTCGCGTCATAGTCCCGGTCGGCCTTATCCGGGTCCAGGCGGGCCACGAACCATTTCGCCGCGGCCCGCAACCGGCGCACCGAAGCCTGCGGGCACTCCTGCTTATAGGCGATCAGCCCGTATTCCAACCGGGCCCGAAACCCCTCCGCGTCCGGGTGGGT
The DNA here is from genome assembly GCF_053615935.1 of Nocardiopsis sp. NPDC055879. NCBI lineage: Bacteria > Bacillati > Actinomycetota > Actinomycetes > Streptosporangiales > Nocardiopsidaceae > Nocardiopsis > Nocardiopsis sp. NPDC055879. The sequence continues at coordinate 313,728 of NZ_JBSHCT010000005.1, read as the reverse complement.
GGCACGGAAATCCTTATCGCCCTTTTCCCACACCTGCGCCCAATCGGCCACAGCTTTTTCGGTGGAGGTCGCGATCGCGCACGCCTCACCCAAAGACAGAGTCTGCTTCCCGAACGCTTCTTCCACGAGCGGCAGCTGTTGTTTGTACAACGCCCGAGCGAGGGTGGCAAGGCTCTTGGCCTCGGCCGGAGAGGTGCCCCACTGGTGGGTGATCCACGCTTGGATGCTGCGCTGGCCACCCTCTTCCAACAGGGCACCGGTGGCCTCCATGCGGGCCAGGGCGGGCAGCATCCCATAACGGATCCGGTCGACTTCCCCATTGAGCCGGCGAAACTGTGCGAGCACATCGGCTTCGCACCCGAATGGGATATCCCGGCCGGAGAATTCCACCGCGATCTCCCGGGCACCCGCCATCGCCTTATCGACCGGGGTGTTCCCGGTCGGGCGCGGTGCGTGGGGAGGAAAGCTCATACTCTGATTATATGCGAACACCCCAGGAAATGGCAGGCTTACCGGTGGGTATATTCAACCTATTTCCATGTCGGTGAATGCGCCTATCATAGATGGGGCGGCCATTCTGGATTATCCACAACCCCTTCCCCTATGACCGGATCCACCTATCACGGAGATGCTCCTAGCGACTTCGATGGAGGGGCTCCGAAGAGAAACGATCTTGCTCCTAGCGCCATGTTGGGCGCCCAACATGGCGCTAGGAGCAAGATCATCGCTGAGAAGACCAGAGCCGGCTACCGCAGGGACGCGCCCCGCCCCGAACCCCACCTGTAGCGGGCCCTTCGTGACCGGACCCGTCACGTAGTGGCGACGCGCCCCACGAGGACACCAGAGGGGAGGGAAGGGATCCGGCCGCTTGCGGCCGGAGTGGGCCGCAGGCCCGTTAGGGACCTCAACCACTCTCCCCCCTTCCCCGATAGCCGCCAAACCGCCGCCCGTGCCGTACGGGTCAAGGCCACCAACCCCGCTGCCAGAGCACTCAACATTGCCTTGACGCGTACGGTGCGGGCGGCAACAATCACGCGGCGGGGAAGGAGGGAGAACCCACCCCCACCCCGCCAGACCACCGGCAGGCTCTCGACCCGGGGCGCCCCACCAACCACCCGAGCAACCCCCAACAACCCCAAGAGCAGAGACCTCAGGCGCCCCACCCACACCCCACCCACCAACCCCAAGACTCCCGACCCCAGGCGCCCCACCGGCCTCGACGTGAATGCGGGTGTCCTTCGCCTTGTGTGTCAGATGTGTCGACCCAAGTGTTCGGTGGTCAGCCCACGTACTCGGCGCGGACCGCGTAGATGGCGGCCTCGGTGCGCGAGTGCACCTGGAGCTTCTCCAGGATGTTGCGGACGTGGTTCTTCACGGTGTTCTCGGTGATGAACAGGCGCCCACCGATCTCGCGATTGTTCATGGACCTGGCCAGGAGCTTGAGCACCTCGGTCTCGCGGGGGGTGAGCTGGGGGAGCGTCTCCTTGGGCCGATGGGAGGTCTCCTGTTTGGCCAGCTCGGCGAACTCGGCGATCAGCTTGGTCGCCATGGAGGAGTCCAGGCACGAGCGGCCGGTGGCGATGGTCCGCACCACGCGGGGCAGGTCGGTCACGGCCATCTCCTTGAGAAGGTAGCCGGTCGCGCCGGCCTTGAGGGCCTCGAACAGGTCGGATTCGGACTCGCTCATGGTGAGCATCACGAACTTGGCGTCCGGCGCGATGGCGCGGATGCGGGGGCCCGCCTCGATGCCGGTGGTGTGCGGCATCATCACGTCCATGATGATGACGTCCGGTTGCAGCTCGCCGGCCTTCTGGACGGCCACGTCACCGTCGCCGGCCTCGCCGACCACGTCGATGTCGTCCTCGTCGTCCAGGACCGACACCAGGCCACGGCGGAAGAGGGCGTGGTCGTCGACGACCATGATGCGCAGCGGGCGGGTGGGGGTGGGGCCGTCGACCGGTCGTATCTCGGCGGGGGCGGATTGAGGGGTCACCGGAACAGCTCCTGATTTTCGTTCGGACCGGAAGGAGAATGGACGTCGGGCCTTTGTCCGCCTGCGCGGGAACCGCTGTGGCGCGGGGCGAGAGGTGGTCGAGGGAGAGCGGCCATACCCATGGGAACTCCTGATGCCGAGGGTCGGTCCCATGTTCTCACGGGCGGTCGGCTCGTGGCTGTCGATTCCGATTTCCCGCCTGATCGACAGGACCGGCCCGAGCGACGTGACCCGTCCGAGGGGCATGAAAAAAGCCGCGCGCTGAAGGCGGCGGCGTGAATGCACTACGAGTCTGTGCGGGGGCGAGATGGGTCGAGATCGGGCGAGAGCGATTCCAGAGACCTCTCGCCACTTCTAATTTATAGCGCACCCCCGGGCTTGCGGCAAGACCCCGGTGGTGGTTCACAATCGACCATCGTGAGCACAACCCACGATCGGGGAAACGACGTGAACACCCAGGCCACCAGCGCCTTCGACCTTTCCGAACACCTCGCTCCCAAGGCCGACCCGAAGCTGATCGCCGACGACGAGCGACACTTCTCCGCCATCGCGCGCAGCCTCGAAAACGGCATCGCCGACCTGAGTGAACGCCTCGACGTCCAGCGCCGGTCCTCGGGCGGCAACATCCGAGAGACGGTCGAGCGAGACATGGAGATCCACCGCCTGTCCTCCCGGTTGCGCGCCCTGCGTCGCTTCGGCCTGGACCTGTGTCTGGGGCGATTCGTCCGTGAGGGCGAGGACGAGCCCGTGTACATCGGCAGGCTCGGCCTCTCCGATCCGGAGGGCGACCGCCTGCTCATCGATTGGCGCTCGCCCGCCGCCGAACCGTTCTTCGCCGCCACCCACGCCGACCCGATGGGTCTGGTCAGCCGCCGCCGCTACCGATGGAAGCTCGGCCGGATCGGCGACTACTGGGACGAGGTGTTCACCGAGGACGGCTTCGAGGGCCACGCCGCCCTCGACGACCAGTCCGCCTTCATCGCGAGTCTGGGCGCCAACCGCTCCGACCGGATGCGCGACGTGCTCGGCACCATCCAGGCCGACCAGAACGCCATCATCCGGGCGGGTGCCTCCGGCGCCCTGGTCGTCGACGGGGGACCGGGCACCGGTAAGACCGTGGTCGCCCTGCACCGCACCGCCCACCTGCTCTACGCCGACTCCCGACTGGGCTACCGGCGCGGTGGGGTGCTGTTCATCGGCCCCCACCAGCCCTACCTGGCCTACGTCGCCAACGTCCTGCCGAGCCTGGGCGAGGAGGGCGTACAGACCCGCACGCTGCGCGACCTGGTCCCCGAGGGCGCCATGGCCGGCGAGGAGACCGATCCCGAGGTCGCCCGGCTGAAGGAGTCCGCGCGCCTGGTGGAGGCGATCGAACCGGCCGTGCGGTTCTACGAGCGACCGCCCACCGAGGCCATGACCGTGTCGACCCCGTGGTTCGACCTGTGGTTGAGCGCCGCCGACTGGAAGGAGGCGTTCGACGCGGTCGACCCGGGCACCCCGCACAACGAGGCGCGCGAACGCATCCTGGAGGAACTGGTCGCGATCCTGGACGACCGGCACGAGGAGGAGGACGTCACCACGAAGATGTTGCACTCCTGGCTACTGCGCGACCGGGAGCTGATCGGTGCCCTGTACCGGTCCTGGCCGCTGCTGGAACCCACGGACCTGGTGGGCGACCTGTGGTCGGTCCCGGCTTACCTGCGCCTGTGCGCGCCCTGGTTGGAACCCGACGAGGTCCGCGCCCTGCAACGCGAGGACGCCCAGGCCTGGACGGTGTCGGACCTGCCGCTATTGGACGCGGCCCGGCGGCGACTCGGCGACCCGAAGGCCTCCGAGCGCAAGCGCCGCCACGAGACCGCCGCCGAGACCGAACGCGAGCGCGTGTCCTACGTCATCGACGATCTGATGGCCGCGGACGACGACGGGGAGGGGCTGGTGACGATGCTGCACCACGCCGACCTGCGCGAGAACCTGGTCGACGAGGCGGCCCTGCCGACGGGTGACGCGGACCTGCTCGCCGGCCCGTTCGCGCACATCGTCGTGGACGAGGCCCAGGAACTGACCGACGCGGAGTGGCAGATGCTGCTACAGCGTTGCCCCTCTCGAAGCTTCACCATCGTGGGCGACCGCGCCCAGGCCCGGCACGGGTTCACCGAGTCCTGGTGGGAGCGGCTGGAGCGGGTCGGCTTCGACCGGGTGGAGTCGGCGTCGCTGAGCATCAACTATCGGACCCCGACCCAGGTGATGGAGGCCGCCGAACCGGTCATCCGGGCCGTGTTGCCGGACGCCAACGTGCCGACCTCCGTCCGTGAGGGCGTCCCTGTGGAGTACGGCCGTGTCGAGGAACTGGAGTCGGTCGTGGCGGCCTGGGCGGCGGAGAACGACGAGGGCATCGCCTGCGTCATCGGGGCGCCCGACTTTCGCTCCGGTCCGCGAGTGCGGTCACTGACCCCGACCCTGGCCAAGGGGCTGGAGTTCGACCTGGTCGTACTCGTCGACCCGCAGGACTTCGGGGAGGGCACCGAGGGCGCGGTCGACCGCTATGTCGCCATGACCAGGGCCACCGACCGGCTCGTCGTTCTCACGAGTGCCTGACACGAATGTGTGCGGGACCTCCGGTAAAGGAACTTTCGTTCGCCGTGGGTCCCGCGTTAGTCTTGAGCCATGATCCAGTCGGTTCTCTACCTTTAACGGCGTCGTCCGCCGCCCACGCTCGTCGAGCATCTCCGAGCGTCGCGTCGCGGCCATGACGACCTGACCCCATCGAGGGTCGCCGTTTTCGGCATGCCCACCAACCCGGTCACCGGGTGACTTCGGCGTGCCCGTTGTAGAGGACACACATGCCCACCGCCCTTCCTGCGCGTTCGCGCGCGCAACTCGTCGTGTCCGGGGTCTCCGTCGCCCTGGGCGCCCACCGAGTGCTCTTCGACACCGACCTCACCGTCACCCCCACCTCCCGGATCGCGATCGTGGGGGAGAACGGACGGGGCAAGACCACGCTCCTGCACGTACTCGCGGGCACGCTCGTCCCCGACGAGGGCACCGTGAACCTGGTCGGCACGCTGGGCCTGGCCGAACAGGAGATGTCCACCGCCGACCGACGCACCGTGGGAGAGGTGATCGCGGACGCCTTGGCCGACTCCCTGGCCGCGCTCGCCGAACTCGACACCGCCGGGCTCGCCTTGGGCGAGAACGCCGCCGGGGCCGAGGAACGGTACGCGCGGGCCCTGGAACGCGCCGAGGCGCTGGACGCCTGGGACGCCGAACGCCGGATCGACATCGCCCTGGACGCGCTGGGCGCCGAAACGGATCGCTCCCGTCGACTCACCGAACTGTCGGTCGGCCGGCGCTATCGGGTCCGCCTGGCCTGTCTGCTCGGCGCCGAGGACGACTTCCTCCTGCTCGACGAACCCACCAACCACCTGGACCGTGCCGGTCTGGACTTCCTCACCGAACGCCTGCGTCGGCGCTCGGGAGGCGTGGTGGTGATCAGCCACGACCGCGCGTTGCTGTCCGACGTGGCCCACACCGTGGTGGACCTGGACCCCACCGACGACGGCCGTCCCCGAGTCCACGGCGGCGGGTACGAAGGCTACCGCCGGGGTCGCCGGGCCGAACGGGAACGCTGGGAGCAGGAGTACGCGCAACAACAGGAGGAGAGGTCGCGCCTGCGGGACCTGCTGAGTTCGGCACAGAACCGGCTCGTGTCGGGGTGGCGCCCGGACAAGGGCACCGGCAAGCACCAGCGCGCCACCCGCGCGGGCGGACTGGTCAAGAACGTGCACCGTCGTCAGGCCGACCTGGACACACACGAGGTCACCATGCCCGAACCACCGCAGCGGTTCCGGTTCCCCGACCTGCCCACACGGTCCGGTACGACGCTGTTGGCGGCCGAGGGGATCACCGTGGCGGAGCGACTCACCACCCCCGCCTCGCTGACCCTGCGGGGCGGGTCGAGGCTGGTGGTCACCGGCCCCAACGGAGCCGGGAAGTCCACGCTGCTCTCGGTACTCGCCGGTGAGCTGGAACCCACCACCGGCCGGGTGCACGGCTCGGGTGAGGCCCGCGTCGTGCTGTTGCGGCAGGAGTCCGAGCCGCCATTGGATCGCCGGGCCGCCGACGTGTACGCCGACGCGAACGGCTCCGTCGGCCTGTCCTCGCTCGGGTTGTTGCGCCCACGGGAGATGGGAAAGCGGGTCGGTGAACTGTCCATGGGTCAGCGCCGCCGCCTGGACCTGGCACTGGCCCTGACCCACCGGCCGCACGTGCTGCTGTTGGACGAGCCCACCAACCACCTGTCGATCGCGCTGGTGGACGAGCTCACCGCGGCCCTCGAAGCCACCGAGGCCGCAGTGGTGCTGTCCACCCACGACCGGCGATTGCTGCGCGACGTCGGAACCTGGCCGCGCCTGGACCTGTCCGCCTACGCCCGGGGCTGATCCCGAACACGAGGAAGGGGCGGTGGCCGTCTCATCGGCCACCGCCCCTTCCAAGGGTGTGCGATCACTCCGCGGGCGCGGAACGACGGACCAGGAAGGTCGCGAAGAACGCCAGGGTGGTGATGGCGGCACCGAGCATGAACGCGACGTGGATACCGCCGGCCTCGGCCGCGACGGTGCCCATACCGCCCTCGACATGGCTCGCGGCCACCGCGGTCATCACCGCGATGAACGCGGCCGTGCCCGCGGCGCCGGCGACCTGCTGCACGGTACCGACCACGGCGCTGCCGTAGGAGTAGAGCCGCTTGGGCAGGGAACCCAACGCACCGGTCAGCAACGGGGTGAACATGAAGCCCAGTCCGATGCTCAAGAACACGTGCGCGGTCACGATGGAGGCGATCGTGGTCTCGGTGTCGAAGGTGGTCATGGACCACATCACCAGGGTGACCACGGCCGCGCCCGGCGTGACCAGCGGACGGGGTCCGAACCGGTCGTAGAGGCGGCCGACGATCGGGGCCAGCAGACCCATCACCAGACCACCGGGCAGCATCGCCATACCGGTGGCGAGGGTGTCGTGGCCCAGCACGTTCTGCATGTAGACCGGCAGCAGGATGATGACGCCGAACAGCGCCATGAAGCTGGCCAGCACCAGGCTGATCGAGATGGTGAACTGGCGGGATTCGAAGACCCGCAGGTCCAGCAGGGCCCGGTCCTCACGCTGCAATCGCAGCTGACGCCACACGAACAGCGCCAAGGACACGACGCCCACGCCGATGGCCAGGACCGGAGACACGCCGGACCCGGCGTCGGAGGCCTCTCCCAGGCTGGAGAAGCCGTAGACCAGACCACCGAACGCGAAGGCCGACAGCACGATCGACAGCACGTCGACGCGGGCGGTGGTCGGCTCGGTGATGTTGCGGATGAAGACCGCGCCCAGGGCCAGGCCCACCAAAGCGATCGGCAGGACCAGGCCGAACATCCAACGCCAGTCCAGCACGTTGAGGATGAGCCCGGACAGGGTCGGTCCCACGGCCGGCGCCACCGCCATGACGATGGAGATGTTGCCCATCACACGGCCGCGACGGTCGTTGGGGACCATGTTGAGCACGGTCGTCATGAGCAGCGGCATCATGATCGCGGTTCCGGAGGCCTGCACGATCCGGCCGAGCAGCAGGACCGTGAAGTTCGGCGCCAGGAAACAGATCAGGGTGCCCAGACTGAACAGGGTCATCGCCGTGATGAAGACCTGTCTGAGGTGGAACCGCTGCAACAGGAAACCGGTGATGGGAATGACCACGGCCATCACGAGCATGAAGGCGGAGGTCAGCCATTGTCCGGTGGAGACGGTGATCCCCAGGTCGCGGCTGAGGGCGGGCAGGGCCACACCCATGATCGTCTCGTTCAGGATGACGACGAACGCCGAGACCAGGAGGAGCGGGATGACGAGCCGGGTGGCGCGTTGGTCGACGCCCTCGTCGATGGTGGTGGATGGGGTGTGCCTGGTCACGTATTTCCTTGGGCGCTCATGGATGGGCTGGACGTCCGGGGGATCGCGGGGGAGGAGCGGGCCCGCTTCGATGACCGTTTCGTCCCCGACGCAGAGTGAACCCCGCCGAACAGGGCAGTATTCCGCGTCGGGGCGAGTGCGCAAAGTGGTTTTTCGAAGCGAAGCGTCCGCTTTGTCCAGTCTAGAGGACGGGACGTCCCGTCTCGCCGGATTTACCAGCTGCGGCGCCGCGTCCACAGGTGGGCCACACCGACGAACGCCACCGCCCACGCAGTCAGTACCGCCAGGGCCATCACCGGGTGGAGGGTGTCCGTGCCGGCGCCGAAACCGGCGACCGCGTGCACCGCCTCACCCGGCAGGTAACGCAGGACACCGTCCAGGGAGTCACCCGGGACCCAGGCCAGGAGCGTCGGTAGGACGAACAACACCAACGTCCCCACCACACCGCCGGGCAACGAACGGGCCACCGTGGTGCAGGCCAACGTCACCGTGCCGTAGAAGGGGACCATCACCACACTTCCGAGCACGACGCGCGCCACCCCCTCCGCGGTGAACGCGACGGTCGTCCCGTCGGAGAGCACGCTCACCAACTGCCCGGCCGCGAAAGCGCTCAGTCCGGCCGCCAGTCCGCACAACAGCCCGCCCCCGGCCACCACCAGGGCCGAAGCCGCCAATCGTCGCCCGCGCCGGGGCACGGCCAACAGAGCGATCCGGTTCAGGCCGGTGGACTGTTCGGCGGCGACCAGTGAGGCGACCAGGACCACCACCACGAACGTCGCCGCGTCCACCCCCAACATGGAGGTGGTCACCACGTCCAACGCCGACATCCCCGACACCGAACCTCCGGTCGTGGTCTCGGCGGTGAACAGGAACATCGCGGCCACCGCGGCACCCACCACCGCGCACACCACCGGGGCCAGGCGTGTCTGGACCAGCGTGGTCGAACGGGACCACTCGGCGGCCAGCACCGCCCCGAACCCGGGCTTCCTTCGACTGTCAAGCATGGTCGACCCTTCCCCTCTCGTCCTCTTCCTCGCTGTTCAGAGTGAGGAAGGCCTCCTCCAACCCGGTGCGCAACGGGGTGAGTTCGTGCAGTTCCAGGCCCTCCCGCGCGGCCAGCGCACCCAACGCCGGGGCGTCCAGCCCCACCACCTCCACCGCGTCGTCGTCGCCCGGGCGCACCGTGGCGCGCCCCGCCACCAAGCGGGTCAATCTGTCCACCTGGGGGGAGACCACCCGCACCCGAGCGGCGCCGGTACCGCGAGAGAGTTCCTCGGCGGGAAGGTCGGCGATCAACCTGCCCCGCCTCAGCACCAGCACGTGGTCGGCGGTGGCCTCCATCTCGCCCATCAGGTGGCTGGAGACGAACACGGTGCGCCCTTGGGCGGCCAGGTCGCGCAACAGGGCGCGGACCCAGGCGATGCCCTCCGGGTCCAGCCCGTTGAGCGGCTCGTCCAGGACCAGCACCGCCGGATCGCCCAGCAACATCGCGGCGATCCCCAAGCGCTGGCGCATCCCCAACGAGAAGGAACCCACCCGCCGGGTGGCCGCCTCGGCCAGACCCACCTGGTCGAGTAGGTGGTCGGCGCGGGAGAGGGGGATCCGTCCGGCCCGGCACAGCCACCGCAGGTGGTCGCGGGCGGTGCGACCGGGGTGCGGGGCCTGCGGGTCGAGCAGGGCGCCCACCGTGCCCAGCGGGTCGGGCAGGTCTCGGTAGGCCAGACCACCGATCCGGGCGTGACCCGAGGTGGGTTCCTCCAGGCCCAGGAGCATGCGCATCGTCGTGGTCTTACCCGCCCCGTTGGCCCCCAGGAAGCCGGTGACCCGTCCGGGATGGACGGTGAAGTCGAGATGGTCGACGACGGTGGTGTCGCCGAAGGTTCTGGTGAGCGAGTCGACCTCGATCACCGGTGTCGTCGTTGTCATACCTCCACGTTGCCTCTGAGGGAGGGATCCGACCTCGTTCCTTTGTCAGTGGGACACCGTGACGGTTGTCAGGGGTGCGTCGGTCCTCACCGCCATAGAGTCGCCCCATGGCCAGAACAGAGGAGCGATACCCGCTCGTCCGGATCGGCGGCGCCCTGTTGGGGCTGCTCGCCCTGCCGGGGTGGCCGCCGGCCGCCCCGGACCGACCGGTCGCCCTGGTGTTGCTGGTCGGCGCGCTGTACACCGTCTCCTGTCTGGCGTCCATCCCCCTGGTGATGGAGCGTCGGCCCGCCCTTCGACTTCCGGTCTGTGCGGGATTGCTCGCCGCCGGATGGGCGATCCTGGTCTGGCTCGGCCCGCACAATCACTGGGTGTTGCTCTACGCCCTCGTGGTCATCGCCGCGATGTTGCCCCTGTTCTGGACCCTGGCCCTGACCGGGGCCACCATGGTGGGCCTCCTGGTCTGGGGCGCGGCCACCGGAGACGCGTTCGCCCGGGTCCCCGACCTGATCATGATCGCCTCCGTGACCGCCGTGGTCGGGCTCTTGGCCTCCCTCGTGGAGGCCAACACCGAATTGCGCCGGGCCCGCGAGCAGGTCGCCGAACTGGCCACCGCCCGCGAACGCGAACGCGTGGCCCGTGACCTGCACGACATCCTCGGCCACAGCCTCACCACCGTCGCGGTCAAGGCCGGACTGGCCCGCCGGGTCCTGGACAAGGGAGGTCCCCCGGAAACGGCGTCCGCGCAGATCGGCGAGGTCGAGGAACTGGCCCGGCGCGCCCTGGGCGACGTGCGGGCCACCGTCGACGACTACCGCGAGGTACGCCTGCCCGTGGAGCTGTCCAACGCCGCCGAGGCACTGCGCTCCATCGGGGTGGACGCCGACCTGCCCCGTGCCATCGACGACCTCGACCCCGCCCTGCGCTCGGCCTTCGGATACGTGCTGCGTGAGACCGTCACCAACGTGGTCCGGCACGCCCACGCCGACCGGGTACGGGTGCGTCTGGGGAGGGACCACATCGAGATCACCGACGACGGAGACGGCCACCCCGAGGGCCGGTTCGGCAACGGACTGTCCGGTCTGAGTGAGAGGATGCGTGCGGTGGACGGACGGCTGAGCACCGGCCCGGGACTGCTCGATGGCGACCGAGAGGGGTTCACCGTGTACGCGTACGGCGGACGGACGGGGGAGTCACGATGATCCGGGTGCTCGTCGCCGACGACCAGGCCCTGGTGCGCGGTGCCCTGGCCGCCATGCTCGACCTGGAGTCGGACTTGGAGGTCGTCGCCCAGGCCGCGTCCGGGCAGGAGGCGCTGGACGAGGGACTGCGCACCAGACCCGACGTCGCTCTGCTGGACGTGCAGATGCCGGGCCTTGACGGGTTGGGCGCCGCCGAACGCCTGCGCGAACGGTTGCCCTCGTGTCGGGTGGTCATGTGCACCACCTTCGGGCGTCCCGGTTACCTCACCCGCGCGCTGGCCGCGGGCGCGAGCGGGTTCGTGGTCAAGGACGCACCGCCCGAACACCTGGTCGACGCCGTCCGCCGCGTCCACCGGGGCCTGCGCGTCATCGACCCGCAGTTGGCCACCGAGTCGTTGGCCGGTGGTCCCAGCCCGCTCACCGATCGCGAGCGTGACGTGCTGCGCGCCGTGGCCGATGGCGCCACCGCAGCGGCGGTCGCGGTCCGTCTGCACCTGAGCCCGGGTACGGTGCGCAACCACCTGTCGGCGGCCATGGGCAAACTCGACGCCCGAACCCGAGTGGAGGCGGCCCGCGCGGCCGAGGACCGCGGCTGGCTCTGAATCGGGGTGCTCACCCCGGGGTGCCGTTCGGGAGGACCCACAGCTCCCGGGGGTGGCGCATCATCCAACTCTCCACCGGTGCGGTGCCCTCTGGTCGCGGGTCCAGGGCCAGGCGCGGGAAGCGCTCGAACAGGGCCCGCAACGCCACATCGAGCTCCAGTCGGGCCAGCGGGGCGCCCAGGCACAGGTGGGGGCCGTGACCGAAGGCGAGGTGACCGCGGGTGTCCCGGCCCACGTCGAAGGCGTCCGGATCCGTCCAGGCCCGCGCGTCGACATTGGCCGCGGCGAAGCCCAGCAGCAACATCTCGCCCTCCGGCACGGTGACCCCGGCCAGTTCGGTCTCGCGGGTGCTGAAGGCCGCCGGTAGCAGGCTCACCGAGGAGTAGCGGCGCAGGATCTCCTCGACGGCCGCGTCCCACTCCACCTCGCCACCGGTGACGCGCTCCAACTGGTCGGGGTGGTCCAGCAGTGCCCGGATTCCGTTGGTCAGCGTGCCCATGGTGGTTTCGAAACCGGCCATGACCAGGAGGAACACGTTGGCGACGATCTGGTCGTCGCCCAGACGGTCCTCGGGGCGGGCCTCGGCGTCGGTGACGATCAGGGCGCTGACGAGGTCGTCGCCGAGGTTCTCGCGGCGTTCGGCGACCAGCTTCCGCAAGAAGGCCCAGGAGTCGGGGAAGACGCTCGCGTCGGTGAGTTCGAACAGTCGGCGGGCCAGGTCTCCAAGGACCGGGGCGTCGTGGGCGCCGATCCCCAGCAGTTCGACCAGGACCCTCACGGTCAGCGGCCAGGCCAGCCGTTCCTTGACGTCGATGGCGTCGGTCCCGTCGAGGTCGGACAGCAGCCGGTCCGTGATCTCCTCGACCCGGGGGCGCAGGGTCTCCACGCGTCGCCGGGTGAAGTGCGTCTGCAGGGGTCTGCGCAGCCGGGCGTGTTCGGCGCCGTGTGTGGTGAGCAGGCTGCCGATGGCGCCGCCCACCAGCCGGGCGAGCGGGCTTCGGGGGTCGACCTCGCCTTCGCGCAGGGCCCGCCAGTTGCGTCCGGCGTCACCGCGCACGAAGGTTCCGTCGCGGTCGGCCAGGACGGTGCGCAGCGGCTCGTGGTGGGTGACGGCCAGGGCGTTCACCCCGCCCAGGTCCACTTCGACCACCGGTCCGGCCGCGTGCAGGGTGCGGGCGAGGGCGTCACGATCCAGGTCCTGGGGGTCGATGCTGATGCGTCGCGGTGCCACGGAGCTCCTTCGGGGTGGGGGGCTTTGTGGGTCTACCAGCGGATCGGGCCGGAGAAACCCGTAACCCGAAAATCTACGACGTAAAGCCAGCTGTTCTCCTCACTCCACGCGACAATGATCGACATGGACTTCTCCGATCCCCTGCCCGGGACCACCAGCGAGGAAGAGCGTCGAAGCGGTGCGAGGGTGGCGTTGCTGCCCGTGGGCAGCCTCGAACAGCACGGCCCCCACCTGCCGCTGACCACGGACACCGTCATCGCCTCGGCTCTGGCACAGGTCGTGGCCGACGCGAACCCCTCATTGAGGCTCCTGCCGCCGCTCGCCTTCGGTTGCTCGCACGAGCACGCTTCCTGGCCGGGCACGGTCAGCGTCTCGGCGCCCACCCTGCACGCCATGGCCGCCGACATCGCCGCTTCGCTGCGCGCCTCGGGCACCCCCAAGCTGGTGGTGGTCAACGGGCACGGCGGCAACCACGTCCTGGCCAACCTGGTGCAGGCCTCCGGCGGTGACATGGCGCTGTTCCCCGGCCCACACGATTGGGAGGCCGCTCGCAAGGCTTCGGGGATGGGCACCACCAACGACCGGGACATGCACGCCGGGGAGTTGGAGACCTCGGTGCTGTTGCACATCCGTCCCGACCTGGTCCGTGTCGGCTATGAGGAGTCCGATCACCTGGCCGACCGGCGCGACCACATGCTCACCACCGGGCTGAGCCGTTACACGCGGTCGGGGGTGGTGGGTCTACCGTCGCGCGCCACGGCGAACAAGGGGCGTGACCTGTTGGCGTTCCTGGCCGAGTCCTTCACCGGGTACCTGAACGCGCTCGACGGGGCGTAGCCGCCACAGCAGCACCACCACGCCGGGCAGGGCGGCGATCAGGGCGAGCAGCCCGTAGAGCACCGACACGGTCAGGCCGGTCGCCGCACCCAACCCCGCGGCGCCGAAGGTCAGCGTGGTCACCGCCTCGCGTGGCCCCCAACCACCGATGCCGGCCGGCACGCTCATGGCGACCAGGGCCGCGATCGCCAGTGGTACCAGGACGGGCACGGGGGCGGTGACCCCCGCGGCGTGCGCCGCGACCAGGAACAGGGTCACGTGCCCGGCCAGGGCCGCCACCGACACCAGCAGGACCCCGGGGCCGGTGGAGGCGGTGAACAGGCCCGAGCGGGCGTCGGCGAGGGTGGCCGTCAAGGCGTGCCGGCGGCGGGTGCCGTGCCGCCTTGAGAACAGCAGGCCGACGCCCACCACGGTGGCGACCAGGACCGGTGGCGCCAGGGCCGCCGCCAGGGTGAGCAGCCCGGGGCCGAGCAGGGCGGCGGGCAGTGTGAACAGCAGGGTGGCGCCGGTGGCGGCCAGGACCACCTGCCCGGCCGCGCGTTCGAGTACCACCGCGCGTACGCCCCGGGGTAGGTCACCGGCGTAGCGGCCGTGGCCCAGGGCTCGGTGTACGTCGCCCAGGATCCCCGAGGGCAGGACGGCGTTGAGCAGGATGGCGCGGTAGTAGTCGCCGATGGCGCGACCCCAGGGCAGTCGTAGACCCACTCCGCGGGCCACCAGGATCCAGCGGGCCGCGCAGAGCACGGTCGTGACCAGGCCGATGGCCAGGGCGGCGCAGACGGTGCGGCCGTCGAGGGAGGTGAAGGCGTCGGTGAAGGCCTCCACCGGGTACCACCAGACCAGGGCGGCGAGCAGGGCCGCGCCGATGAGTGGTCGGGCCCGGCGTCGCAGGTTCTCGCTCATGGGAACCTCACGGGTGTCCCGGATAGCCGTTGGGGAGGGCGAGCAGGTCGGTGTGGTGTACGAGCGCCACGAGTTCGTGCCGTTCGCACTGGTCCATGCGGTGCCGTAGGTGGTCGGCGGGGATCTGCGCGTGCTGTTCGCCTGCGGCCCGGAGCCTGCCGCGCAGCCAGGCGAGGGTCAGGTCGCGGTGTTCGGGGAGCAGCCGCCAGGGGCTGGGATAGGTCAGGACCCGTCGCCCCAGGGAGCGGAAGGTCCGGGTGGTGAACGCGGTGGCGTCGGGCCCCAGGCGGCCGGCGCGGCGTTGGTGGTCGTTGAAGGCGTCGGTGATGGAGGCGTCGGCCGGGTGCGCGGGGTACAGGTCCACGCGGCCGGTGACGGTCAGGGTGAACAGGACGGCGCAGCCCGCTTCGTCCGCGGCCCGGGCGATGGACAGGACCTGGTCGCGGGTGAGCAGGTCGAGCAGGGCCGAACCGGTGACCAGGTCGGTGTGGGCCAGGTCGGCGGCGGTGACCTGGTTCAGGTCGCGCAGGCACATGCGGGCCTGGACGGTGGATCCGTCGGCGGAGACGCGGGGCATGCGGGCGCCGGCCAGGTTCAGCAGGTGGGGATCCAGGTCGTGGAGCATCCAGGTCTGGGGGCCGGCCAGGCGTGGGGCGAGCCAGCGGCCTTGGGAGCCGGTGCCACAGCCCAGGTCGGTGATGCGGATGGGGCGCCTGCCGGGGCCCGCGCCGCGTTGGGCGAGGTGGGTGCGCAGGGGGTCCAGGGGAGCGGTGGCCCGCGCTTGGCCGTCGGCGTCCTCTCGCAGCGCGAGCCACTCGGCGGTGAAGGCCTCGGGCGCTTGGTCGGATGTCGGGCTCAACGGGATTCCTCCGTGCGGAGAGGGCCGCCGGGGGGCGGATGTTCTTGCCTCCACAGTGCCGGTTCGGTCGGGTCGAAGTGGGTGGTTCACCGAACTGCGACCCGTGTTCTCCCTCTGCGCCGGGTCCTACCCGTTGAGCCGCGGTTTCATGGGGCGGTCGGTTCCTCAGACCTTCTTGGCCAGCTCGGCGTACTGGGGCAGGTCGCGGACGGTGCGGCGTAGGAAGACCCGGTCCGCGAGTGCGACGTCGACGACTTGGGGGGCCAGTTCCTTGATCCTGTCGCCGATCTCGCGGTCGACGGGGTAGTTGTCCTTTCCGCCCAACCAGTGGTTCCAGACCCGTGCGGTGTGGGCGATGGTGGAGTCGATGGGGGAGTCGGTCATGGGGGGCCTTTCAACTCGGATGCCCGTTGTGGGGCGGGTTCTGCATCCGGAGTCTGGTGCCCGGGTGGGCCGGTGGGCAAGCCCGATCAGGTGGGAAGTGGGCGGTTTCCGTCCTTGTTCCGGGGTTCGGGGTCCTGGGTGGTGGGCTCGGGCATGTCGATGGTGTCGCGCAGGCGGACGTCGGGCAGGAAGAACGCCACGGCCAGGCCGACGACGGCGATGCCGGTGGCCACGAGGAACAGGTCGCCGGTGGCCGATCCGTAGGCGTTCTCGACGATGGTGCGTAGGAACGGCGGCATGCCGGCCAGGTCCAGGGTGTCGGCGTCGGCGCCGCCCTTGGGGAGTGTGACGCCGGAGGCGGTCAGGCCGTCGGTGATGTTGTCGGCGACCCGGTTGGCGAGGATGGCGCCCAGGACCGAGACGCCGATGGTGCCGCCCAGGGATCGGAAGAAGGTGATCGCTCCGCTGGCGGCGCCGAGTTGGCTCAGGGGCACGGAGTTCTGGACGACCAGGACGAGGTTCTGCATGGACATGCCCACACCCATGCCGACGGCGAGCATGCCCAGGGAGACCAGGAGTAGTGGTGTGTCGGCGTCGATGAAGGACAGGGCGACGAAGCCGATGGTGAGGGTGGCCAGGCCGGTCAGGACGTAGGGCTTGACGCGGCCGGAGCGGGAGACCATCCAGCCGGCGATGGTGGAGGCGCCCATGGTGCCGAGCATCAGTGGGGTGGTGAGCAGGCCGGCGGCGGTGGGGGAGTAACCGCGGGCGAGTTGGAAGTACTGGCCCAGGAACACGGCTCCGCCGAACATGGCCATGCCCACGGCGACGCTGGCCAGGATGGCGATGGCGGTCTCTCGGCGGGTGACCAGGTGCAGGGGGATGACGGGCTGGGCGACTCGGCCTTCGACCCATACGGCCAGGGTCAGGAGGATGACGCCGCCGGCGACCATGGCGGCGCTCTGCCAGGAGAGCCAGGCGAAGGATCCGCCGACGAAGGTGACCCACAGCAGCAGGGTGCTCACGCCCGCGGCGATGAGGGTGGCGCCGACGTAGTCCACGCGGGTGTCGAGCTTGCGGACGTCGTTCAGGTGCAGGGTGCGGGCCAGGACGACGAGGGCGACCACCATGAAGGGGATGCCGATGAAGAAGCACCAGCGCCAGCCCAGCCAGGAGATGTCGGTGAGGGCGCCGCCGATGAGGGGTCCGCCGACGGTGGCCACGGCCATGACCGATCCGAGGAGGCCGTTGAGCCGGCCGCGTTCCTTGGGGCTGACGAGCGCGCCGATGATGGTCTGGACCAGGACTTGGGAGGCGCCCATGCCCAGGCCTTGGATGGCGCGGAAGCCGATGAGTTGGCCGGTGTTCTGGGCCAGGCCGCACAGGAGTGAGGCCAGGATGAACAGGACGATGGAGATCTGTAGGAGCAGTTTCTTGTCGAAGAGGTCGGCGAGTTTGCCCCATACGGGTGTGGACGCGGTGGAGGCGAGCAGGGTCGCGGTGACCACCCAGGTGTATTGGGACTGGGTTCCTTGGAGGGAGCCGACGATCTGGGGGAGGGCGACCGAGACGATCGTGCCGCTGAGCATCGTCACGCCGAGCACGATGAGGAGTCCGGTGAGGCTGCGCCTGACGGTCTTGCGTGCGGTTTTGTGGGTTTGAGGGGTACTCAAGGGCCGACCTCGGGAAGCTGAAGGCGCAGGTGGAGAAATCCTGCTTGCGGAGCAAAAATACAGAGTAAGAATTTTTGCAGTGAGTGCACGATATCATCGCGGATGTCCGTACCACGTGCGAAGCGGGCGAGAAGCGGATCACACCCGGGGTGGACTCAGACCTGGTCCAGGACGTGACCAAGGGCGCGGGCGGACTCGTCCCAACCCCGCAGGGTGGTGCGGCGCGCGTGCGCCGCGACCCGCCATCGGTGGCGCGTGCGGGGATCGCTCAGCCAGAGGCGTAGTGCCCGGGCCCATTCCTCGACCCTCCCGGCGGGCACCGACATGCCGGGTGTGCCCGAGTGGGAGGATCCGCCCAGGGCCTCGGGAACCCCGCCCACGTCACTGGCCAGAACCGGGACGCCCCGGGCCAGGGCCTCGGTGACGACCATTCCGTAGGTTTCGGCCAGGGAGGGCAGTACCAGCAGGTCGGCCCGGTCGTAGGCGGCGTCCAGGTCCGCGCCGCGCAGGGGGCCGGTGAAGCGCACACCCGCGGGTGCGGGTGGGGGCCTGCCCGGGCCCACGCACACGCATTCCCAGTCCAGGTCGGTGAGGTGTCGCAGTGCCTCGAAGAGCACCCGGTGTCCCTTGCGAGGGGTCAGTGAGGCCACGCAGAGCAATCGGGGCGGGGTCCCGGGCGCCGTGCCACGGGCGAGAGGGGCCGTTTCCACGCCCGGGGGCACCACGGCCACCTCGGGCAGGCCATGGTGCGCGCTGAGGTGAGCGGCCGCCCACCGGCCGGTGGCCACCACCGCGGAGCACGATTCCAACACCCGGCGTTCGCGCGAGTCCAGGTCACGTGCGGTGTCGGGGTCCAGTCCGCCTTCCATGGCCAGCGGTAGGTGGACCAGTACCACCGGGCGTAGCCGCCGCGCGTGGGGAACGATCACCTCGGGCAGCGCGCAGGCCACCAAACCGTCGAGCAGCACCCGACCGCCGTCGGGCACCCGGTCCAGGGCCCGCTCCAACGCCCGTGTCCCCGCCGGGCCCGGGCACGGCCACGCACCCGGTAGGGCGACGATGCCCAGCCCGGTCCCGGCCCGGGCCAGGCGCAGGTCGTACAGGGTGCCGCCGCTGGGCGTGGTGGAGTCGGGGACCAGGAACGGGATCGTCAAAGGTCGCGTTGGTAGCGGGCCCAGGCCACGTGGGACTCATGCAGGGTCACCGAGATCGAGGTCAGGCCCCGCGCGTTGGGTCCCATCGCTCCTTGGGCGACGCGTTCGGCCAGGCGGTCGGCGATCACCTTGGCCAGGTACTCGGTGGAGGTGTTGACGCCGGCGAACTCGGGGACCTGGTCGAGGTTGCGGTGGTTCAGCTCGCCCACGACCCGGCCGAGTTCGCGGGTGGCGGCGCCGATGTCCACCACGATGTTGTCGGGGTCCAGCTCGGGTCGGTGCAGGGTCGCGTCCACTACGAACGTGGCCCCGTGCAGGGCCTGGGCGGGGCCGAACACCTCACCGGTGAGGCTGTGGGCGACCATGAGGTGGTCGCGGACGGTGACGCTGAACAAACGGTCCTCCTCGCTTCGGGTCAGTGCCGGGGCGGGTCGTAGGAGATGCGGTGGCACAGCGCGGGCCGGTGCCCCTGGGCGAGTTCGGGCAGCAGTGCGGGCAGTTCCTCGAAGTGGCTGTGTCCGCTGAGCAGGGAGTCGAAGGCCGGGTCGGTGAGCAGACGCAGAGCCAGCGCCAGGCGTTGGGCGTGGTCGTAGCGGGACCTGCGGGCCGGGGAGATCATGCCGACCTGGCTGGCGCGTACGGCCAGGCGGTGGGAGTGGAAGTCCTCGCCCAGCGGCAGGATGACCTGCCGGTCTCCGTACCAGCTCAGTTCCACGACCTCGCCCTCGGGGTGGAGCAGTTCCAGGCAGCGGATGAGGCCCGCTTCGCTGGCGCTGGTGTGGAAGACCAGGTCGCGATCGCCCACGGCGTCGTCGGGTAGGGCGAACTCGACCCCCAGGCGTTGGGCGACCTCGGCCCGGTCGGGGTCGATGTCGACCAGTTGTACGTGGGTTCCGGGCATCTGGGAGAGCAGGCGGGCCACGCAGCAGCCCACCATGCCGGCGCCGACGACGGTGACCTGGTCGCCGATGAGGGGCGCGGCGTCCCAGAGGGCGTTGACGGCCGTTTCGACGGTGCCTGCCAGGATGGCGCGGTGGGCGGGAACACCTTCGGGTACGGGGGAGACGGCCGCGGCGGGGACCACGAAGTGGGTCTGGTGGGGGTAGAGGGTGAAGACGGTGCGCCCGAGCAGGTGGGAGGGGCCTTGTTCGACCACGCCCACGTTGAGGTAGCCGTACTTGAGGGGCCCGGGGAAGTCGCCCTCTTGGAAGGGGGCGCGCATGACGCCGTACTGGTTGGGTGGGACCCCGCCGCCGAAGACGAGGGTCTCGGTGCCTCGGCTGATGCCGGAGTGCAGGGTGCGCACCAGGACCTGGTCGGGGGCGGGTTCGGGTAGGTCGACCTGTCGGATCTCGCCTTGTCCGGGTGAGCGTACCCAGAAGGCGCGTGCGGTCCGTCCCATTGACTCAGCTCCCTTCGGTGGCGGTGGTCCGGGGTGGGCGCGGGCGCCACAGTCCCGCCACGTCGCGTGTGAACGACCACGACAGCGCGGTCAATGCCGTGGCCACGGTGATGGTCGTTGCCGGTGGGGGAAGTATGCCCGAGACGGCGACGGTGAGCACGATGGGTTGGGCGGCGGCGATGGTCTTGCGGGCCGGGGCGGGCGGTAGGGGGTCGTGTAGTCGGGGCAGGACCAGGGCGGCGGCGCCGAACAGGTAGCGCATCGCGCCGATCAGTAGTACCCAGGGCCCCAGGTCTTGGGCGACCTGGACGCTGAGCACGAGGATGAGGAAGGCGTCGGCCTCCATGTCGAAGCGGGCGCCGAAGTCGGAGCAGGTGCGGGTGCCGCGTGCGACGAGGCCGTCGACCGCGTCCAGCGCCATCGCGGGCACGGCGAAGACGATCAGGGCCCAGGTGTGGTCGCCGTCGGCGACCAGGGCGGTGACGACGCCGATGAGGACGACGCGGGCCGAGGTGACCAGGTCGGCCGGGCCCAGGGGCCGGTGGTGGTAGCGGCGAAGGGCCGCCCCCAACAGTGCCGTGGCCAGGAGCGTGTACAGGATGGCGGCCGTCCAGCCGGGTGCGCCCAAGCCGGTGGTGAGGGTCAGGAGCGCCAGTAGGGCCGCTCCGGCGCACACGGCGATGGTGAGCGCGGTGGCCGGCCGGGCGCTCAGGTGGTGGCCGGCGCGGTCAGTCACGGGTGCCGCCGGCTCCGAGGCCGGGGGAGTGGTCCAGGTGGGGGAGGTCGTGGCCGAGCCGGTCGCGTTTGGCGGTCAGGTAGTCGATGTTGTCGGTGTGGGCGTCGACCAGTAGCGGTAGGCGGGTGGTGACCTTGAGGCCGTGGTCTTGGAGGGCGAGGACCTTGTCGGGGTTGTTGGACAGCAACCGGATCGAGCGCACGCCCTGGTGGCGCAGGATGCGGGCGGCGGGGGCGTAGTCGCGTACGTCCACGGGCAGGCCCAGCGCGGTGGCCGAGTCCACGGTGTCCAGGCCACGGCGGTCCTGTAGACCCATGGTGCGGACCTTGTCGAGCAGGCCGATGCCGCGGCCCTCGTGGCCGCGCAGGTAGACCAGGACACCGCGTCCCTCGACGATGACGCGGTCCAGGGCGGCGTGGAGCTGGTCGCCGCATTCGCAACGCAGCGCGCCGAAGACGTCACCGGTGACGCATTCGGAGTGCACGCGCACGAGGACGTCCTCGACGTCGGTGACCTCGCCCAGGACCAGGGCCAGGTGTTCCCTCCGGTCGACGGGGTCGCGAAAGGCCAGACACCGCAGGTGTGCCCCTCGCAGGGCCAGTCGGGATTCGGCGACGTCGTCCTCGCCCAGTGGGTGCTCGCTCATCGGCCTCCTTCTCCCGCCGCCGGAGGCGGCACACCCGGGCGCTTGCCCCATCGCCGTGGCCACGAAACCTGGTCCGGGCCCTGGCCCATGATCCACGGGGGTTATCGTTCGGGCGCCGTCAAGGTTCTGGAGGTGCCGGCGGTGGGATAGCACGCTTTTTCGCTATCACGCCAAAGGTGCCGAAGGTTCTTGACTCCCAGGCGCCCGAACACGCTGAAGCGCTAGCGGAGGCGCTTAGAGATAGGGCAGTTGGATTCGGATCTCTCCGCCCAGGGTGGACTCGCCTTGCAGGGTCAGGGAGTCGCCGCTCCAGAACCGGCCGGGGTCGTAGTAGCCGGGGCTTTTGCCCTTGGGCAGCAGGCCCATCTCCTCGTAGGTCAGGGCGACGACCTCGGCGCAGTAGGCGGTCTCCAGGCGTCGCTCGCGCGCGGCGCGGCCGAAGGGCATGCGTCCCAGGGCCCAGCGTCCGGCCAGTTGGGCGGTGGAGGGGAAGGGGGTGCCGTTGAGTCGGGCGACCGTGCGCAGGGCGGCGTCCTCCATGGCCCGGTCGGCGAGTGGGTCGAGTTGGCGCAGCCAGCCCTGTTGGCCGTAGCGGCGGCCCCACACCAGGACGGCGTCGCGCAGGTCGTGCAGTTGGACCCCGCGCTGGTGGGTGCCGGTCCACATGTCCACCAGGGAACGGCCCAGTTCGGCGTGCCACATCAGCGGGGGCAGGTCGTCGATGACCAGCGACATCCCGACGTGGTTGACGGGGCTGTTGGTGGTGATCTGGATGGCCCGGTCGGGCACGCTGGTGCCCCGGAAGACCCACAGGTCTCCGGTGCGGGTCGACTCCACCGCCTCGTCCAAGGACATGCTCATGTTCGTCACAAGGCCTAGCCTAGGAGCCATGAAGTGGTGGAAAGCGTTGGGAGTGGCCGCTTTCGTGGGTGTGGCGGCCAGTGGGGTGGCGATCGTGCGTGCCGAGCGGCAGCGTCGTGCCTACACCCCGGACCAGATCAGGGAGCGTCTGCACGCCCGGGCGGCCGAGATCGGTCAAGGTGAGGGCGGTGGGGTGGGGGCGCCGGACGTGCCCCAGGAGAGGGCCGAGGATCGCTCTTGGGTGGGTCGGACGCGGGCTCTGTGGCGGCGTCTTTCCCGGGCGGCGCGCCCAGGGGTGGGGCGCTCCGGTCGGGACGGGTAGCGCGAGGCCTCGCCCTCGCCCCCACCTCCGCCGGGTTCTCACGTGCCCGGCGCCCTAGCCCTGGATGTAGGCCAACAGGTTGCGTTCCACCTGCGGGTCGGGGGCCGGCTCCAGGGGTGGTTCGCCCCGTTCGCGATCCCACGCCAACACGTCGGCGGCGGTGGTCTCCAACGGGGTGGAGGGCAGTCCGACCTCGCGTGCGCGACTGAAGTCGCGTTGGAAGGACTGTTCCCAGGTGCGGTCGGAGCGCACCAGGGGGAAACGGGCCATGACGGTCTCCGGTGGCACCAGCACCAGGTCGATGCCGGCCCGGGCCGCCCGGGCGCAGGTGTGGATCATCTCGGACAGGGTGAGGGGGCGGGCCGGGCCCATGGCGTTGTACACCCCGCCCAGGTCCTGTTCGAGCAGGCGCACCACCAGGTGGGCCAGGTCGCGCACGTCCAGGATCTGCACGGGTTGGCCGGGGTCTCCGGGTAGGACGACCTTCCCGCCCCGGGCGACTCTTCGTACCCAGTAGGTGAACTGGTCGACGTTGTCGTGGGGTCCGGCGAGCATGCCGGGGCGCACGATGGTGGCGCGATCACCGAAGTGGGTGTCGAGTTCGTGTTCGCAGGCGACCTTGAGCGTCCCGTAGGTGGTCGCGCCGATCACCTCGGTGTTCCACTCCGGTTCCTTCAAGGGGGCCGTCTCATCGGCGCCGGGGCCGGCCCCGGGGGCGTACACGGCGTTGGTGGAGATGAACAGGTAGCGGTCCACCCGGTCCTGGAGAACCCGGGCGGCCTGGCGCACGTGACGCGGGACCATGCCGCTGACGTCCACCACGGCGTCGAAGGAACCCTCCTCCAGGGAGGACAGTTCCCCGTCGTCACGGTCTCCGACCAGGCGTTTCACCCCTGGGAAGAGCTCGGTGCCGGTCCGGCCCCGATTGAACAGGGTGACGTCGTGGCCCCGCTCTATGGCGTTGGTGACGATGAACCGGCCCACGAAGGAGGTACCGCCCAGTACGAGAATCCGCATGAGTGTCGACTCTAGCGGGAGGTCATCGCACCGCCCCGCACCGGCACCAGTGGTGGTTCACATGGGTTTGTCCAAGAACCCGACGTTTTCGAGCAGGGTGATGTGGTCGGTGTTCAGAGTGTGCAGGAAAGCGCCGATGTCGCGGTGCGGGGCCCGGTGCAGGGGAGCGCTGGTGCGCACCAACCCCACCTGGGACAGGCCCTCGCCGCCCAACCGGGAGGCGGGGGTGGCGGGTGGATCGACCCGGTACAGACGCCAGGCGCTGCCCCTGGGGGCCGAGGCCAGCAGCATCATCGGTCGGCTCCACACCAGCAACGCCCAGGCCTTGGGGCCTTGGGCGTGCACCAGCACGGGCCCCGGCCCCTGGACTCGCCGGTCCAGGAGTTCGACGACCCGGGCCGCCACGGGTACGGGGTTGGTGAAGGAACCGTGCACCCGGTACAGGCCGGAGTCGAACCCCACGGTCCAGCCCGGATCACCCGACTCCACCAGGAGATCGGCCAGGTGATCGTCGTCCTGGGCGGTGACGGGTTCCGGTGGCGCGGTGGCCGGGACCAGGGCGGTGAGCGTGCCCTGCCCGGTGCGGGTCAGGGCGCTCAGGCGCGAACCCAGGGTCAGGGCGTACCGCCCCTGGTGGTCCTCCCACTCCAGGAGCCCACCGTGCGCGGGGTGGCCGTCGGGGACGGTGCGGGCCTGGGCCTTCAACCCCGCGTCGGCCAGGACGCGCAGCGCCCGCTCGGTGTCCTCGTCGGGCCAGTCCGGGGGCAGGGCCAGCACCACCCGCTCCGGGGCCAGGTGTCGGGCCAGGGACCGCAACGTGGGCGCGTCGGCGCCGCGCAGCGGGGCGTACAGGCACAACTCGCTCACGGGGCCTTGCGGTAGCCGGGTCAGCAGGGAGTCCTCACCGTCGTGCAGGATCCGAGCGTCGGACTCCACCGGGTCGGTCAGCAGCAGATCCTCCACGAGGTCGGCCACCAGGGAGAGACGCTCGGCCATGGCGGCGGGCACGGCGGGCGCGCTCGCGCGCAGACGCAGCCACGCGCCCAGGTCGGCCAACGCCCAGGGCACCCCTTGGGGGCCACCGCTCAGTACGGTCCAGGGACGTCGCTCCGCGGCCGGGGCGCCACCGCCGAAGGCCGCCACCACGTGTGCTCCACCCACCAACAGCGCCAGTTCGGGCAGCGGGTCGGGGGCATCGGCCTCGATCAGGGCCAGGGTGCGGTCGGGCCGGGACAGCGCCGCCGGTTCGGCCCCGGGCGCGGTGACGCCGAGCACGGTGATCGCGGCGCCCATCTCCTGTGCGGTGGGCAGCACGTGACGTTCCAGGGCCGGCAGGTCGAGCCGGTTGCCGATGAGCACGAACTCCTGGAGGGCCGTGTCATCGGTACGCGCGGGCCACTCGCGCAGTAGGGCGAGCGGGGACAGGGTCACAAGCGGGCCTCTTCTCACACCGGGAACGTCGTCGAGTCTAGAACAGGGGACGAGGAGTCCTCCTACCCCGGTACGCGGGTGGCGTGAGCGGGTGCGACGATGAGGGCGATGTCGAAGAGTCCGCCTTGCCGAGCGCTGCGCGCCGGGGTGTTCACCCTGGTGTGCGCGAGCCTGTCCGCGATCGGACACGCGCTGAGTTCGGGGCAGGACGTACCACTGCTCGGATTGGTGCCGGGCGGCGCGCTGGTGTGGGTGATGGCCTGGGCCTCGACCACACGGCGTCTTGGGGTGTGGGCGTTGACCGCCCGCATGCTCTGGGGCCAGTTCGCGCTGCACGTGACCTTCAGTGCCGCCCAGGGATGGGGTGGCGGCCACGGTGGCCACGGTGTGGGCGAGATGGCCGCGCAGTCGATGCCGGCGTGGGCCATGATCGCGATGCACGTGGTCATGGCGTTGGTGAGCGCCTGGTGGTTGCGGTTGGGCGAGGACGCCCTCTTCGCCTTCTTACGGTTCATGGCGCTGTCCCTGGTGCCGTTGTTGCTGGTGGTCGGGGCGCTGCCGAGCCCGGAGCCGGTGCTCGCCTCCCGGTTCGCTCCACCGGACCGGCCGTTGCCGGCCGGGCCTTCGGTGCTGCGCCACACCCGGGTCCTGAGAGGTCCACCGGTCCTGCTCGCCGCCTGAGGGCGAGCGTGAACCGGCCCCTGTGGCGCGCCCGGCGCGCCGTGGCTGTGGTCGGCGTGTTCGTCCGCGGGGCGGCCCTGGCGTGTTCCCTCGGCGCCTCGTGGCGTCGCCAGGACGCCCGCGCCCTCCTGACCTCGGTCATGCCCTCCATAGGTCGTGCCGTGGCCGGGTGTGGACGCGTGCGATGACCGAAGGCTCGAATGTGATGACCGTGGGTGAAGGCGGTGTGCGCGCGACAGTGGCGACCACACCGGTGACCTCGAACGAAGAAGACCCCTCGAACCTGTCCCGTCTGGCGTTGCGCGCCGGGCGGGGCGCCCCCGAGGCGATCGACGCGCTGTTCACGCTGACCCGTGAGGACGTGCGGCGCTACATCGCTCGCAGGGTCGACCCGACCTGGGTGGACGACCTGACCCAGGAGACCTACACCCGTGCCCTGCGCGGCCTGCCCCGCTACTCGGGTCGGGCACCGGTGCGGGCGTGGTTGTTGTCGGTGGCCCGCCACACCGTGGTGGATCGCTACCGGGCGCGCGAGCGCACCCCGCGTACCGATCCGGTACGGGACGTGGAGGGCTGTCTGGGCGACGGGGCGGCCTCCCCTGGCCGTTTCGACGAGTACCTGGCGCTGGCGGCGCTGCTGGAGGAGTTGCCCGAGCAGCGCCGCCGGGCCTTCGTGCTGACCCAGGTGCACCGGGTGCCCTACGCCGAGGCCGCGGCGCTGTTGGGGGTGCCGGTGGGCACGGTGCGCTCGCGTGTGGCGCGCGGGCGCAGGGACCTGGCCCGGCTGGTGCGCGAGGCGGCGTGAGGGTCCACCGCGTGTCCTTGGACGTTGATCAGATGAGAACGGAAAGACCTGACGTGAATGAACCCGTGACCGCCCGATCCGCCTCGTCCCGGCTGTGGCGGCCTGTAGGTGCGGTCGTGGCCGCGACCGCGCTGTTGAGCGGGGTGGCCTGTTCCGCCGGTGGTGGCCTGGACGAGGTCGAGCACTACATGGACCTGTCCGATGAGCCGATGGCGGCCTCCGCGGCGGAGTTGGTGGACGTGGACGGTGAGGCCTGGCGGTTCACCGACGTGGACCCCGACCGGCTCACCCTGTTGTTCTTCGGATACACGAGCTGCCCGGACGTGTGCCCGATGACCATGGCCGAGATCGACCTGGCCCTGGAGGAGGCGGGGGAGGTCGCCGATGACGTGGACGTGGTCATGGTGACCAGTGACCCGGCCCGGGACACCGACGAGCAGTTGCGTTCCTGGTTGGACCGCTTCGACCCCGGGTTCCAGGGGGTGCGGGGCGAAATCGAGGACATCGTGGCGGCCGCCGGCGACTACGGGATCCCCATCGAGGCGCCGCAGGAGACCGAGGGCGACTACCTGGTCTCCCACGGTGGGCGGATCATCGTCCTGACCGAGGGTGGTGAGGCCGCCGGCATGTTCGACGAGGGGGTGGAGGCCGACCAGGTGGCCGAACTGCTTCCGGTGTTGGCCGAGGAGTTGTTGTGAGGGGGCCCTCCCGGCGTGGACTGTTGACCGGTGGAGCGGCCGGGGCGGTGGGGTTGGCCGCCGGTGGCCTGTTGGGTGCGGGTGTGAGCCGCCCGGAGCCCGACCCGGCCTTGGCGGTGACGCTGTCCCGGGGCGGGTACCGGGACGGGTTGCCGCCGGCGTTGCTCACCCCCACCCCTTCCCATGTGCGGGTGGTGGCGCTGGAGGTGGTCGGGGACGGCCCGGAGGAGGTGGCGGCCCGGGCCGGCGAGGTGTTGGAGTCCTGGGGGGAGGAGATCCGGGCGTTGCACGAACACGGGCTGGAGGGGGTGGTGGAGGGCGCGCCCACCCAAGGGCTGCGTCCGGCCTCGTTGGGGGTCACCCTGGGGTTGGGCGGCTCCCTGTTGGAGCGGGCCGGTCTGGGCGATCGGAGACCCGAGGAGCTGGAGGATCTGCCTGACTTCGCCGGCGACCGACTCCGTGAGGAGTGGTGCGGCGGGGATCTGATGCTGCACGTGGGCGCGGAGGACCCGGTGGTGGCCGGGGCCGCCGCCCGCCACCTGGTCGACCTCGCGGGAGGGCGTGTGCGGGTGCGGTGGGCGCTGCCGGGCTTTCGGCGCGGCGCGGTCACCGCCAAGGACCCCTCGGCCACCCCGCGCAACCTCATGGGCCAGGTCGACGGCACGGTCAACCCGCACCCGGACCAGGCGGTGTTCGCCTCGCAGGTCCTGGCCGCCCACCCCGAACCGGCCACGGCGTGGATGGACGGTGGCACCTACGTGGTGGTGCGCCGGATCCGCATGCTGTTGGAGGGCTGGTTCGCGCTCTCCGAAGACGAGCGGGAACGTGTGGTGGGTCGGCGTCTGGACGATGGGGCGCCCCTGGGCGGTTCGAGGGAGGACGATCGGCCGAACCTGGTGGCCCGGGACGATGGGGGGCGGCCGGTGATCGCCCCGGACGCGCACATCCGGTTGGCCTCCCCGGAGAACACCCTGGGGGCGCGCATGCTCCGGCGCGGCTTCGACTACGACCTGGGGTGGGACTCGGAGGGGAGGGTGGACGCGGGATTGTTGTTCACCGCCTGGCAGGCCGACCCGCGTACCGGTTTCACCGCCGTGCAGCGGAGTCTGGACGAGGGCGGGGACGCGCTCGGTGAGTACATCCGCCATGAGGGGAGCGCGGTGTTCGCGGTGCCGCCGGTGAGGGACGAGGGGCAGGTGCCGGGATCGGAGTTGTGGGGGTGAGCGGCGTCACCGGGTTTCCACGTGGGTCGTGGGAACCCGGTGGGGTGCGTGGGCGACGTGTTGGGGTGAGCGTCCCCGACGGAGCGTCCCCGAAGAAAGGCACCCCCATGCGTTACCCACATCGCATCGCCCTGGCAGCCCTCGCCCTGTGTTCGGTGGTGGCCTGTGGCACCGTCACCGACCCGGGGGAGGCCGATCCGGCCGGGGCGGCCGCCGAGCCCGGTGGTCGGGCCCGTGTGGGGGAGCTGATGGTCGAGGACGCCTGGATGCCGGAGCCGGCCAACCCCGAGGTGGGGGTGGTCTATCTGACGATCACCAACACCGCCTCCGATGACGACGCCGTGGTGGGGGTGCGCACCAGCGCCTCGCCGCAGGCCGGTCTGCACAACAGCGAGAGCAACGAGGAGGGGGCGGTGATCATGCGACCGGTCGAGGAGATCCCGGTACCGGCCGGTGGCACCACCACCTTCGTCCAGGGTGGCTACCACGTGATGGTCGAAGACATCCCCGACCCGCTGCGGGTCGGGGACGAGGTCACCGTCACGATCGATTTCGCGAGTGGGGTCGAGGCGCGGTTGGAGGTTCCGGTGCTGGAGATGACCGGGGGTGCGGACCAGGGCGAGCGTTCCGAGGGGCACGACCACCACTGAGGTCACCCGAGCGCCTCCGGAGCCGTGCCCACGCCCGGGAACAACAGTAGGGAGGCCCCCCAGGACCGGCGTGGCCCGGGCCAGGGCGGCGGCCACGGCCACGAAGTGGTGATCGGTGCTCGACCACCGACGTCGCCGGGGGAGGGCGTGGGGTTCCCGAGAAGGGGCGGGCCTTTCAGCGCTCGGGTTCGGGGTCGGCCAGACGGTCCACCCCCGGAACCAGGAGCGGCAGCAGGCTGGTGGTGATGCCCACCACGGCCGCCCAGTACAGGACCGGCCGGGCGCCCACGGCCTGGGCCAGGGCGCCGGCCACCGCGTATCCGACCGGTTCCAGTCCGAAGCTGCCGACCTGGTCGACGCCGATGACCACGCTCAGTCTCTCCTGGGGGATGGAGCGTTGCAGGGCGGTGTACCAGTACACACCGAACAACATGAAACCCGCGCCGGTGGCCACGTAACCGGTCAACAGGATCGGCGCCGGCACGGTCAGGGCCAACCCGAGCAGGGTCAGCGGGAAGAACAGCGTCCCTACCAAGGACACCAGCCCCGGACGGGCCGGGTTCCACCGGGTGGACAGGACTCCGCCCACCAGTTGCCCGGCGGCCATGCACGACAGGGCCAGTCCGTAGACGGGCGCGGGATAGGAGTCGGCGACCACGATCGGCAACAGCACGAACCCGGGGGCCAGCGTGGTCGGGGCCTGGAGGGTGGCCACCGCGATGATGGCCAGTACCCAGGGGCGGCGCACCACCTCGCACAGGCCCGCGCGCAGGCTCGCCCCCATGGTCTCGGTGGTCCGCTCGCCGATGGGCGGGGTCTCGCGGATCAGTGCCAGCACACCCGCGCACACCACGAACAGGGCGGCGATGAGCCAGAACACGGTGCGCACGTCCAAGACCACGACCAATACCCCGGCCAGAGCGGGACCGGTGATACCGGCGGCGCGGCCCACGATGTTGCGCAGGGCGTTGGCCTCCCGTAGCCGCTCGGCGGGCACGATCAGTGGCATCATCGAACCGGCGGCGGGTTCGGCCACCGATCCCGACACCCCGCTCAGCGCCGCCAGGACCAGTGGCCACCAGGCCGCGTCGGGGCCCAAAGCGAAGGCGGCCATCACCGCCGCCTGCACGGTGTCGTTGAAGACCAGTGCGGTGGACTTGCGCACCCGGGTGAGCAGGGCGCCGGTCAGCAGTGCGAACAGTGACCCGGTGGCCCCTCGTCCCCCCAACACCAGGCCCAGCAGCAGGGGACCATGTTCGACCAGCACCAGGCCCACCATCGCCACGGGGAGCATCTCGGCCCCCAGGTCGCCGAGGCCGCGGCCTGTCAGCAGCAGGCGTAGACGCCGGTGCCGTAGCGCCCCTGGAACCCACCCCACCGCACGCCCCTCGCTCCGGATCGTCGACCAGCGGTCAGTGTGCCTGACCCGGAGCCGCCCACACGAGTGGTTTTCGCGCCTGCGGGTGGTGGGCAGGCGAGGTGGTAAGGGCCGGTGTGGTCCGGTGCCGAGGCGAGAGCGGGTGGACGGCTGATGGACGTGTGCGAGTTCGGTCACGGGGAGGAGGCGGGTGGGTGCTCCCGGTTGTCCGAAAATGATTACCGACTGGTAGGTTCGCTTTGTTACCCGTAAGTAAGAAGGCGAGCAGACCCGTGCACGAGGGCGCCCTGACCCGGCTCAGATCCGTACCCCACAGCCGTTTTCGGCTCTTCGTCCTGCACCACGCGGGCGGCTCGCACCTGGGATACCGCGGGTGGGTTCGGCACTTTCCCTCCGACTGGGAGATCTGCCTGGTGGACGCCCCCGGGCGGGCGCGCAGGTCCGGCGAGGAACCCTTCCGCGAGGCCGGATCCCTGGCCGATCACCTGTGCGACGTCGTGCGTCCCGAACTCGACCGCCCCTACGGTCTGTTCGGGCACAGCATGGGCGCCCTGATCGCCTACGAGATGACCCACCGCCTGACCGAAACACCGCCCGCCTGGCTGGGCGCCTCCTCTTGGAGCCCCGCCCCCGGCCCCGAACGGGCCCAACCCCGACATCGCGTCCCCTCCGGACGCCTGCGTGAGGCCATCGCGGAGATGGGCGGCACCCCGCACCACGCGCTGGAGGACCCCGAGCTGTGGGCCTACGTCGAACCGCTGGTCCGCGCCGACCTGCAGGTGGTCGACACCTGGAGCCCCGACCCCCAGGCCCCGCCCCTGCGGGTTCCGCTGTCGGTCTTCGGTGGCGCCGAGGACCTCGGTATGACCCCCGAGCGCCTGTCCGGTTGGGGCGACCACGTCCAAGGCGACTTCGCACACCACACCCTGCCCGGCGGTCACTTCTACTTCACCGGCCGCACCGGCGAGCTGGTCGCGCGCATCACCAAGGACATCCAGGCCGTCCTTCCCTGACCCCCGGACTTGTCCACAGGCCACCTCACCGAGGGTGGCGCGGGGGCCTTCGTTGTGGTGACCTGGACCTATCGGGGGATCTCGCGCGCCGCCGGCCGCGGTGTGACCGCTCCCTTCCACGAAAAAACCTTCGCCCGGATGTCGAGAACCCGTGGCCCGCTCCGTCCCAGGGATGAAGGCGACCATGATGGGTCGCGGAGACCGAGGAGGATCACCATGGCCAAGTATCTGTTGCTCAAGCACTACCGGGGCGCTCCGGCGGCGGTCAACGACGTGCCCATGGACCAGTGGACGTCGCAGGAGATCTCCGCGCACATGAAGTACATGCGCGACTTCGCCGACCGGCTGGAGAAGAGCGGGGAGTTCGTCGACGCCCAGGCCCTGGCCCCAGAGGGCACGTTCGTGCGCTACGACGGAGAGGGCCGGCCGCCGGTCACCGACGGTCCCTTCGCCGAGACCAAGGACCTCATCGCCGGATGGATGGTCATCGACGTCGACAGCCGTGAACGCGCCCTGGAACTGGCCGCGGAGCTCTCGGCGGCCCCCGGCGCCGGCGGGCGGCCCATCCACGAGTGGCTCGAACTGCGACCCTTCCTGACCGAGCCGCCCACCATCGAGGACTGAGCCGGTGGACGAGGTCCTGCTGCGCGGCCTCACCCCGAGCGTCCTGACGATCCTGGTCCGTCGCGGAGCCGAATTCGCGGCGGCCGAGGACGCCGTGCAGGACGCCCTGGTCGAAGCCCTACGTGTGTGGCCCACCGATCCACCCCGGGACGCCAAGGGGTGGTTGGTCACCGTGGCCTGGCGACGGTTCCTCGACGCGGCCCGTTCCGAGAGCGCCCGCCGTCGACGAGAGGAGCTCCTCCAAGGAGAACCGGAGCCCGGGCCCGCGCCCGGGGTGGACGACACGCTCCGGTTGTACTTCCTGTGCGCCCACCCGTCCCTGAGCTCCTCGTCGGCGGTCGCGCTCACCCTGCGCGCGGTCGGTGGGCTGACCACCCGCCAGATCGCTCGCGCCTACCTGGTGCCCGAGGCGACCATGGGTCAGCGCATCAGCCGCGCCAAGCGCACCGTGGCCGGGGTGCGCCTGGACCGTCCTGGCGACGCGGCCACCGTGCTGCGCGTCCTCTACCTGGTCTTCAACGAGGGCTATTCCGGTGAGCTCGACCTGGCCGCCGAGGCGATCCGGCTCACCCGCCGGCTCCACGCCGCCTTGGAGCATCCGGAGTCGGCCGGGCTGCTCGCCCTCATGCTGTTGCACCACGCCCGGCGCCCCGCGCGGACCACGTCCGAGGGGGCTCTGGTGCCGCTGGCCGAACAGGATCGGCGTCGTTGGGACACCGGGGCGATCTCCGAGGGGATCGGGATCCTGCGGGCGGCCCTGGACCGGGACCGGTTGGGCGAGTACCAGGCCCAGGCCGCCATCGCCGCGCTGCACGCGGACGCGCTCAGGGCCGAGGAGACCGACTGGGTACAGATCGTGGAGTGGTACGACGAACTCGTCCGACTGAACCGGAGCCCGGTGGTGAGACTGAACCGAGCGGTGGCCGTCGGTGAGGCCGACGGACCGGCCGCCGGCCTGGCGGCGCTCGCCGAACTGGACGAGTCGTTGCCCCGCCACAGCGCGGTGGCGGGGCATCTGCACGAGCGTGCCGGTGACCTGGACACCGCGGCCCGCTTGTACGTCGAAGCCGCCCGCAAGGCCACCAACCTGGCCGAACGCGAACACCTGACGCGCCGGGCGGCACGTCTCGACCACCGCCCGGGGCATTGAGGTTCGACCACCTCAGCCGAGGGTGGACAGGGTGCTGGTGCCCATGGCCACCACGAACCCCGGACCGTCGGCCTCCAGCGCCACCTCGCCCTCCAGCCGGGCCTTGATCCCGCCGCCGCTCTCGACCACCTTCAGGTCCCGGGCGTCCAGGTCGCCCAGGGCACCACCGACCTCTCCGTGCGGCCCATCGGTCAGGTGCACCAACACCACCTGCTCGCCCAGGGTGCGCAGGAACGTCATGTGGTGCTCACCGGTGTCCAACCAGCGCAGACCCCCCGACTGCAGCGCCGGCAGCTCCCGGTGCAGCGCCAACAGTCGACGGTGGGCCGCCAGCACCTCGGTGTCCCAGTCCCGGGTCCGGTGCCAGGGCATCGTGCGCCGCGAGTTCTCCCCATCGCGCCCCAGCAGCCCGATCTCGTCCCCGGCGAACACGAACGGGACCCCCGGCAGGGTGGCCTGGGCGGCCACACCCACCGCCTGGCGCACCGCGTCACCCACCACCGTGCGAAAACGCGCCGAGTCGTGGGTGCTCAGCGCGTTCACGCTGTGCGTCCGCACCCGCCAGGGCAGCCCCGCGTTGGCCGCCCGCAGCGCCCGCACCGCCTCGGCGGCCCCGCTGGAGGGCAGCGGAGCCGAGGTGTGCGTGGCCGCGTACCGCACCCCCTCGGGGCCGGTGTTCAGCCACGCCCACACCGGGCGGGTGAACCCGGCGTAGTTCATCACACCGTGCCAGCCGTCGTGGCGGGTGTCGGGGCCGGCGTCGTAGAAGTGCTCGGCCAGCAACCATGCGCGTGGGGCGGCCTCGCGCATGCGCGAGGCGATCTCACCGGACACCTCGTGGTTGAGGTCCAGGGCGCCCAGGCGACCGGTCATGTTGGCCACGTCGATCCGCCACCCGTCCAGCGGATCCTCGCCGACCAGGCGTGAGACCAGCACCGAGTCATCGGCTCCGTACACGCGCTCGCGCAGTTCGGTGTCGGTGTAGTCGAGCTTGGGCAGGGAGCGCACCCCCAGCCAGCTCACGTACTCCTCCGGATGGGAGGTGAAGTGGTAGAAACCGGCCTCGGCCGAGTCGGCGTCGGCCTTGGCGGCGCGGAACCACTCGTGCTCGTCGCCGGTGTGGTTGGTGGTCAGGTCGCCCATCACCCGCATACCGCGCGCGTGCGCCTCGCGGACCAGGGCGCTCAGTGCCGCGTCGCCGCCCAGCCAGGGGTCGACCTCGTCGAAGGAGGAGGCGTCGTAGCGGTGGGTGGACCTGGCGGGGAAGAAGGGGGTCAGGTACACCACCTCGGCGCCCAGGTCGGCCAGGTGGTCCAGGTGCCGGCGCACGCCTTCCAGGGTGCCGCCGTAGAACTCCCGGGACGCCAGGAGGCCGGACCCGGCGGGTTCGTGGTCCCAGTCCCGGGGCAGGGCCCACTCGGGGTGGTCGGCCGGGGAGTCGACGGAGTCGTCATCGCGGGCGAAGCGGTCGGGGAAGATCTGGTAGACGGTGGTCGCCGGTACCCAGTCGGGTGGGGCGGGGGAGTCCAGGAACCGGAAGTCGCCGTCGTCGGTGACCTCGTGGTCGTGCGGGCCCTCCTGGTTCAGCCAGGTGTAGTGGCGATCGCGCACGATGGCGAACCGGTAGGTGGTGACCACCTCCAGCCGGGGCAGGTCCACCCCGTACCAGCTCACCCCTTCGGCCTGGTGTTCCAGGCGGGCCTCGACCAGTACGGCCTCGCCGTCCTCCACCAGGCGCGCGTACACCCCGTCGGCGTCGCCGGGGACCCGAACCCGCACGTGGACGTGGTCCCCGTTCACGGTCAGGTAGTCGGGGGAGCCGTCGTGATGGGGGTCGTGGCTGAACCGCATGTGGGGACACTCCGATGAGGCCGGTTGGAAGAATCTCCCACATCATTGCAAGAAAACGTCGCGTACGCGAAAGAGTTTTCGCCCGTTTCTTGCGTTGAGGGGTGTGAAGGCCGCCGGAGCCGGAACCGGTCGGCTCCGGCGACCTCCTTCACGCGACGGGAACCGGCCGCCGCGTGCGTTCGGTCAGGCGCCGGCGTTCTCGGCCAGTTCGTGGGCGATGTCGGGGATGAAGGAACCGGCCGGTCCCGCGCACCCGTCGGCCTCGCCGGGCAGCTTCACCCACACGAAGGCGTCCACGACCGGGCTGCCGGTGTCGGAGGTGGTCGGGGTGCCCAGGGCGCGGCCGGGCGGGTCGCACCATTCGCTGTCGTCGGCGGGGCCGTTGCCGTTGCGGCTGGTGTCCACGATCGCGGTCAGGTCCAGGCCACTGGCGGCCACGATGGCCTCGGCGTGGGAGACCTCGTCGGCCGTGGTGCGGTAGTTGGAGACGTTGGTGGCGATGCCGTGGGCGGTCTCGCCCGCGTCCACGCCGTGCAGCAGCTCGGCGATGTCCTCGGGGGTGTGCCAGTTCGAGTTGCCTACGTCGAGGTAGACGCGCGCCTGGTCGGAGGCCTGCCGAAGGGTGCCGCCGGCGTAGGAGATGGACTCCATGACCTCGGCGGGCGGTTGGCCCTCGCAGCTGCCCATGAGCGAGAGCGCGTCGGGCTCGATCACGATGGTGGCGGGGCGACCGTCCAGGCCGGCGGCGAAGGAGTCGATCCAGGAGCGGTAGGACTCGTGGTCGGGGGCGCCGCCGTCACTGTGGTTTCCGCAGTCACGGCCGGGGACGTTGTAGACGACCATGACGGGTACGGTGCCGTCGGCCTCCGCGGCCGAGGCCAGGGCGTCCACCTCGGCCTCGATGGTGGTGGGGTCGTAGTTGGCGAACCAGGTCGCCTGGGCCACGCTCGCGATGCGCTCCTCGATGAGCGCGGCCCGTGGGTCGTCGGGGTTGTCGGCCACCCATCGGGCCGCGGAGGCGTCGGGGTTGACGTAGAACCCGCTGTCCTGGGTCGCTTCGGGGACTTCTTCGGCGTGGGAGACGGTCTGTGCGGGGGTGGCGCAGCCTGCGACGAGCAGGCCCAGCGCCACTGTGGTCACGGCCCTCAGGGCCGTGCGTGGTGTCGTCATCTCTCGTTCACTACTCCTAGCGGATCGGAGTCGGGGGATAGGGATGGACCAGAATGTGGGAGCGCTCCCAATTTGGAACCCTAGCGACCGCCGCGCTCCGTGTGAAGGGGGTCACGGAAAGCTTCCAGCGTCGGAACCTCCGGTCGAGGAGGCCCTGTCGGTCAACGCCCAGGCCTGCCGGGGCAAGGTATTCGGACTCATGTGGCAGCCCCCCTGTGCCGGTGCTTCGTAGAGCGCTAACGTTGTGATATGAGCCTTGAGCTGCCAACCGACCGACTCCTGATCAGGGAGTGGGAGCTGGACGACGCCGAATCGGCCCTGAGGGTGTACGGGGCCGACGAGGTCGCGCACTGGCTGACGCCGGAATGGCAACCGGTGACCGACGACAGCGCCATGCGCTCGGTGCTCCACGCCTGGATCGAGGCGGGACCGAACCTGATCCCACCCGCCGGGCGCTGGGCGATCGTTCGCAAGGAGGACGGAGAGCTGGTGGGAGGGCTTTCACTGAAGCTGCTCCCGCCCTTCGAGGAGGACTTCGAACTGAGCTGGGCCCTTCGACCGGAGGTGTGGGGCCAGGGGTACGCGACCGAGGCCAGCCGGGCCATCATCGCCTGGGCCTTCGAGCAGGGCATCGAGGAGGTGTTCGCGGTCGCCCGGCCCAAGAACGAAAGAGCCATCGCGGTGGCCCG
Organism: Nocardiopsis sp. NPDC055879; assembly: GCF_053615935.1. Classification (NCBI taxonomy): domain Bacteria; kingdom Bacillati; phylum Actinomycetota; class Actinomycetes; order Streptosporangiales; family Nocardiopsidaceae; genus Nocardiopsis; species Nocardiopsis sp. NPDC055879. The sequence goes on along the minus strand of NZ_JBSHCT010000005.1, from coordinate 276,671 downwards.
AAGACTGGGTATGGAATGGGTCGGCGAGACCGAGAAGTACTACAACATGCGTCTGCAGGTCTTCCGCCTGCGACCGGGATAGTCCCACCTTCCACAGGCACGGGGTCCGCCGGAGGCATCGACGGGCCCTTCGCCATGGCGGGCTCGCCCCCGCCGACTCAGGGTGCCGTCGGGCGCGGGGGATCGGCGACCACGCCCACCCCCACCAGGTACCGGTACACCTGGCCGGCCAACGCCGAGGCCAGCCCCACCGGCACGGCGTTGCCGATCTGGCGGGCGATCTGCAGCTTGCTCCCGCACCAACGGAAGTCCTCGTCGAAACCCTGGATGTGGGCGGCCTCCATGTGCGTGATCGGCCGGTGCTCACTGGGATGCAGGTAGCGCCCCTTCTCGGGTTTGAAGAACTCGGTGCGGATGGTGACCGAGGGGCGATCCGTGCGCAGACGGCCCATGACGTCACCGGTCCCGGTCCGGTGCCGCAACCAGGCACGCGTGGACAACTCCGGTGGCAGGTCGTTGCGGTTGCCCCCGGGCGGGATCGCCTCATAGCGCAGGCGCGACAGGGGCCTGGGGTTACGGCCCAGGTGCAGCTCGAAGGTCCGGTAGGCCCCGGGAAGCTCGACCCCCAACGGTGCGCAGGAACGCGCGGGCAGTTCGGTCGTGGTGGTCGCGCGCGGGGTCTTGGCGAAGATCGACTCCACCGTCTCCCACGGCGACAGCGGCGCGCCGCCCCCCAACATGGGTTCGACCGGTCCGGGCATCGGGCCACCGTGCCGGACGCGGGTGTGCGTGGGGCGGGGGTGGTCCAGGCCCAGCCCTTCGGGGGCGGCGGCGAGCACGTCTCGTCGGGTGGCCAGCACGATGGCCCGCCGGCGGGCCTGGGGGACCCCGTAGTCGGCCGCGTTCAGCACCCGGGCCTCGGTCAGTTCGTACTCGCCCAGCAGCCCGCCCGGGTCCTCGGTCTCGGCGCGCAACAGCGCGTACTCTCCCGAGTCCAGGAACCTCGCCACGTTCTCGATCACGAACACCTTGGGACGCAGGGCCCGCACCACCCGCACGTACTCACGCCAGAGCACGTTGCGCACGTCGCCCTGGTCGCCGAGCAGGTTCTTCTTGTTGAGCGCCGAGAACCCCTGGCAGGGTGGGCCGCCCAGGATGACGTCCACTTCCTCTTGGACCACACCGGGATCCCAGGCCTCGATGTCACCGGCGTGGACGCGTTCGATACCGGTGTGCTCACCGAAGTTGGCCGCGTAGGTGGAGGCCGCCGCCAGGTCGTGCTCGACCGCGCCCACGGTACGGAAAGGGGAGTCGTCGCGTCCTGGTGTCCGGTAGGAGTGGAAGCCCGCGGTGAGCCCGCCACACCCCGAGAACAGGTCGACGATGGTGATCGAGTCGTCCGTGAGCATGAGGTTCAAGATAGATGAGGCGTCTCGCGTGGGCGAATCGTTAGGATCGAGGGCGATGGACGCGCGACGGCCGACACGAGCGGCGAACGAGGGCACCCGTAAGAGCATGCGGTCCAACAAGGGGCGTGACACCCGGCCCGAGTTGGCGATCCGCCGCAGGGTGCACGCGGCCGGGTTGCGCTACCGGGTCTCGGCGCGACCCCTGGCGGGGTTTCGGCGCACGGCCGACCTGGTGTTCTCCCGGATCAAGGTCGCGGTGTTCGTCGACGGTTGTTTCTGGCACGGTTGCCCCCAACACCACACCAAGGCCGCCACCAACGCCGGCTACTGGGCGGAGAAGGTGCGCGTCAACCGGGCACGCGACGCCGAGACCAACGCCCGGCTGAACGAGGCGGGGTGGCACGTGGTGCGGGTGTGGGAGCACGAGGACCCCGACGCCGCGGCCGCGCGCGTGATCGCCGAGGTCCGCGCCGTGCGCGGAACACGCCCTAGGACAGGAAGCGGCTGATCCGCTCGACCTCTTCCTCGGAGAGCCGTACGGCGGCCGCGGCCGTGTTCTCCTCCAGGTGCGCCACCCTCGAAGTGCCCGGGATGGGCAGCATCACGGGGGAGCGGTGCAACAGCCAGGACAGTGCCAGCCGGACCGGGCTGGTGTCGTGTTCGGCGGCGATGGAGGCGAGCGGGGAGTGGGGTGAGGCCATCTCCCCGCTCCCGACCGGCGCCCAGGGCAGGAAGGCGATGCCGTCCTTCTCGCACTGTTCGAGTACGTCCTCGGACTGGCGAAAGGAGGGGGCGTACTGGTTCTGCACCGAGACGATCGGGGTGATGGCGCGGGCCGCCGAGAGCTCGTCCACACTCACCTCGCTCAGCCCGATGTGTCGGATCTTGCCCTCTTCGCGCAGTTCCACCAGGGCGCCGAGCTGGTCGGCCAGCGGCACCTGGGGGTCGATCCGGTGCAGTTGCAGCAGGTCGATGCGTTCCAGGCCCAGGTTGCGCAGGCTCAGCTCCACCTGCTGCTTGAGGTAGGCGGGGTGGCCCAGTCTGTGCCACTGGGAGGGGCCGGTGCGGGCGAACCCGGCCTTGGTGCCGATGACCAGGTCCTCGGGGTAGGGGTACAGGGCCTCCCTGATGAGCTGTTCGCCGATCTGGGGGCCGTAGGAGTCGGCGGTGTCGATGAAGTCGATGCCCAGTTCGACGACGCGGCGCAGCACCGCCAGGGCCTCGTCGCGGTCACGGGGCGGGCCCCACACCCCCTCGCCGACGAGGCGCATCGCCCCGAACCCCAGGCGATGGACGCGCAGGTCACCGCCCAGTGTGAGTGAGCCCGCCTGCCGTGCGATGGGGGTGGTGATGTGTGCGTCGGTCACGGTGTCCCTTCCGAAGCGGCGCCAGGGCCGGATTCCCGCCATGGTGTCAGTTCACCGGCGGCGCGGCTCGTTCTCGCGTGGTCGTGTCGCCGCCGGGTTCGGGCAGGATCCCAGCCCGGGCTCGGGCCCCGCAAGGCCCGAGCCCATGCGCGGGTGCGAGGTTCCGGGTCGGGTGAGGCCTTCAGCGGGTGGCGTCGCGGCGGGCCACGGCGGCCAGGTCGGCCTCGATCCGGGCGGTGGTCTCCAACAGCGCGGGCAGCAGGTCGCGGCGCACGTCGTCGATGGAGGAACGGTTGGCGTGGGCGGAGACGTTGGCGGCGGCGATGACCTTGCCGTCGGTGTCGCGGATGGGCGCGGCCAGGGAGCGCAGACCTTCCTCCAGTTCCTGGTCGACGATGGCGTAGCCCTGTTCGCGTACCTTGAGGATCTCCGAGCGCAGCCGGGCGGTGTCGGTGATGGTGAAGCGGGTCAGGGAGGGGAGTTCGACCCGGTCCAGGTAGCCGGTGAGGGCGGCCTCGCCGAGCCCGGCCAGTAGGACACGGCCCATGGAGGTGGCCGCGGCGGGGAAGCGGGTGCCCACGGTGATGGCCACGGCCATGATCCGGGAGGTGGCCACGCGGGCCACGTAGAGGACGTCGTCGCCCTCCATCACCGATACCGAGGCGGACTCGCGCACGCGCTGGGAGAGGTCCTCCAGGTGTGGTTGGGCGACGTCGGGCAGGCCGGCGGAGGCCACGTAGGCGTAGCCCAGTTCCAACACGCGCGGGGTCAGGCAGAACATGCGCCCGTCGGTGCGCACGTAGCCCAGGTCCACCAGGGTGAGCAGGAAGCGTCGGGCGGCCGCGCGGGTGAGGTCGGTGGCGCGGGCGACCTCGCTGAGGGTCATGGAGGGTCGTTCGGCGGAGAAAGCGCGAATGACGGTCAGTCCCCGTTCCAGGGACTGGACGAAGTGGGCTCCGCGTCGAGGCGCGTCTTCGGTGGTCATGGAGCCTTCCGGGTCGGGGGGTCGGGTGCGTTCCGCCGTCGGGCGCTGCTCGGCCCACGGACGATGTTCTCATACCGAACACATGTCGAATCTCTTGACCCGTTCTGTGACCGGCGCTACTGTCGTACCCAAGATGTTCGCACTGTGAACATGCATTCGCTATACGAACGGGAGGGTAGCTATGGCCGTGCCCCTGGACGAGGCGGTCGGGCAGCTCGTCCACGACGGAGACACCGTCGCCTTGGAAGGCTTCACCCACCTCATCCCCGTGGCCGCCGGGCACGAGATCATCCGTCAAGGTCTGCGCGACCTCACCTTGGTGCGGATGACGCCCGACATCGTCTACGACCAGCTCATCGGCGCCGGTTGCGCGCGCAAGCTCGTCTTCTCCTGGGGTGGCAACCCCGGGGTCGGCTCGCTCCACCGTTTTCGAGACGCCGTCACCCACTCCTGGCCGGTCCCGTTGGAGATCGAGGAACACAGCCACGCCGGGATGGCCAATCGCTACGTCGCGGGCGCCTCCGGGCTCCCCTTCGCCGTGCTGCGCGGCTACAGCGGTACCGACCTGATCGGCAACAACCCCCACATCAAGACCATCGTCTGCCCCTTCACCGGGCAGGAGTTGGCCGCCGTCCCCGCGCTCAACCCCGACGTGACCGTCATCCACGCCCAGCGCGCCGACGCCGCCGGCAACGTGCAGCTGTGGGGCATCACCGGGATCCAGAAGGAGGCCGCCATGGCCGCCGACCGGGTCCTGGTCACCGTCGAGGAGGTCGTCGACGAGCTCGAAGCCGTGCCCGGCCAGGTGGTCCTGCCGGCCCGGGTCGTGGACGCGGTCAGCGTGGTCCCCGGTGGGGCCGCCCCCTCCTACGCCCACGGTTACTACGAGCGCGACAACGCCGCCTACCGGGACTGGGACGCCGTGGGGCGCGACCGTGAGGCCTTCGGCGCCTGGCTGGCCGAACTCACCGGGCCCACCGGTTCCCAGACCCCATCGACCTCCGACCCCGAACCCGTGGGAAAAGGCGCATGACCACCCTGACCTGGACCTCCGACGAGATCATGACCGTGACCGCCGCGCGCTCGCTGCGCGATGGCATGTCCTGCTTCGTCGGCATCGGTCTGCCCAGCACCGCCGCCAACGTGGCGAGCCGCACCCACGCCCCCGACCTGTGGATGATCTACGAGTCGGGAACCCTGGGCGCCTCCCCGGACCACCTGCCGCTGTCCATCGGTGACGGGATCCTCGCCGAGACCGCCGACACGGTGGTGTCGGTGCCCGAGGTGTTCAACTACTGGCTCCAGGCCGGGCGGATCGACGTCGGTTTCCTCGGCGCCGCCCAGATCGACCGCTACGGCAACATCAACACCACCGTCATCGGTGACTACGCCGACCCCAAGGTGCGTCTGCCCGGAGCGGGTGGTGCCCCCGAGATCGCCGCCTCCTGCCGCGAGGTCATCGTGATCATGCGGCACGGTCGACGGGCCTTCGTCGACAAGGTCGACTTCGTCACCTCGGTCGGGCACGGCGCGGGCCCCGGTGATCGGGAACGGTTGGGGCTCACCGGTGCCGGACCGGTGCGGGTCATCACCGACCTGGGCGTGCTCGAACCCGACCCGATCACCCGCGAGCTCACCCTGGTGGGCGTGCACCCGGGTGTGGAGGTCGCCGACGTGCGCGAGGCCACCGGTTGGGACCTGAGGGTCGCCGAGGATCCACGGCGCACCCCCGAGCCCACCGGCACCGAACTGTCCGTTCTGCGCTCCCTGACCGGTGCGGCCCGACCCTGACCCGATACCGTTTACCTAACGCCGTTAGGTAACTGTACGCCCCACACCCCAGGAGACACCGGTGACCGACGTCCACGTTCTCGACGCCGTCCGCACCCCCTTCGGTCGATACGGCGGCGCCCTCTCGGGCGCCCGCCCCGACGACCTGGCCGCCCACGTGGTCCGCGCCCTGGTCGAGCGCGCGCCCCACCTGGACCCCGCCGCCCTCGACGAGGTCCTGCTCGGCAACGCCAACGGCGCGGGCGAGGAGAACCGCAACGTCGCCCGCATGGCCGCCCTCCTGGCCGGCCTTCCCACCTCCGTGCCCGGGGCCACCGTCAACCGACTGTGCGGCTCCGGGATGGAGGCGGCCGTCCAGGGCGCCCGCGCCGTCCAGACCGGCGACGCCTCCCTGGTCCTGGCCGGGGGAGTGGAATCCATGAGCCGGGCCCCCTGGGTGATGCCCAAACCCACCAAGGCCTTCCCCGTCACCGACGGCGCCCTGCACTCCACCACCCTGGGCTGGCGCATGGTCAACCCGCGCATGCCCAAGGAGTGGACGCTGTCGCTGGGGGAGAGCACCGAGAAGCTCGCCGACCGGTACGGCGTCGACCGCGCCGACCAGGACGTCTTCGCCCTGGCCAGCCACACCAAGGCCGCCGACGCCTGGGCCAAGGGCGTCTTCGACGACGAGATCGTCCAGGTCGAGGGCGCCCACCTGGAACGTGACGAGAGCATCCGCGAGACCTCCCTCGACAAGCTCGCCTCCCTCAAGCCCGCCTTCCGCGAGGAGGGCACCATCACCGCGGGCAACGCCTCACCCCTCAACGACGGCGCGGCCGCCCTGCTGTTGGGTGACGACGCCGCGGTCCGGGCCACCGGGCACGAGCCCCTGGCCCGCCTGGTCAGCCGGGGCGTGGCGGGGGTCGATCCCGACGTCTTCGGCATCGGCCCCGTGCGCGCCGCCGAGGTCGCCCTGGACCGTGCGGGCATCACCTGGTCCGACCTGTCGGCGGTGGAGCTCAACGAGGCCTTCGCCGCCCAGTCGTTGGCCTGTATCCGCGGCTGGAAGGGGCTGGACCCCGACATCGTCAACCCCAACGGCGGCGCCATCGCCATCGGTCATCCCCTCGGTGCCTCGGGGGCGCGCGTCATCGGCTCACTGGCCCACCAACTGCGCCGCAACGGTGGCGGTTGGGGGTTGGCCGCCCTGTGCATCGGGGTCGGTCAGGGGTTGGCCGTCGTCCTGCACGCCTGAACGGGCACGCCTGAAAGGAACAGCACCATGTCCGACACCTCCCACGAGGGTCTGTACGTGCCCGGCTACGTGCGCGACCACGACACCCATCCCCCGCTGGACTACCCGTTCTACAAGAGCACCTCGCTGCGCCACCCCCGACGTCCGCTCACCCTGCTCCCGCACATGCTCACCGAGATCACCTCACCCGTTCTGGGCGAGGACCGCGTCGTCGGTGACGACCACGACCTGACCCGCCAACACGACGGCGAAGCTCAGGGTCAGCGCATCATCGTGCACGGGCAGGTCCGTGACAGCGACGGCCGCCCCGTCCCGCACACCCTCGTGGAGATCTGGCAGGCCAACGCCGGTGGCCGTTACCGGCACACCGCCGACAACTGGCCCGCGCCCCTGGACCCGAACTTCAGTGGTGTGGGCCGTGTCCTCAGCGACGACCAGGGCCGCTACCGGTTCGTCACCATCCGCCCGGGCGCCTACCCCTGGAAGAACCACCAGAACGCCTGGCGTCCCGCCCACATCCACTTCTCGCTGTTCGGCCGCGCTTTCACCCAGCGCCTGGTCACGCAGATGTACTTCCCCGACGACCCGCTCTTCTTCCAGGACCCCATGTGGCAGTCGGTCCCGGACGAGAGGGCCCGCGAGCGCATGCTCGCCCGTTTCGACTACGACACCACCGAACCCGAGTGGGCCCTGTCCTACCGGTGGGACATCGTGTTGCGCGGACGCGAACAGACCCCGTTCGAGTCCGAGGAAGAGGTCCTGGAGGACGACGAGTGAGCACCCATCCCACCACCCCGTCCCAGACCGTGGGCCCCTACCTGCACATCGGCCTGCCCTGGCCCGACGGCCCCTTCGCGGTCGCCGAGGGCACTCCGGGCGCGGTGTGGTTGCGCGGCACCGTCTACGACGGCGCGGGCTCGCCGGTCACCGACGCCCTGATCGAGACCTGGCAGGCCGACCCCGACGGTCGCTTCGACCACCCCGACGACCCGCGTGGGGCCCGGCACCTGCCCGGCTTCCGCGGGTTCGGGCGCTGCCCCACCGACGACACCGGCTCCTACGCCGTCCTCACCCTCAAACCCGGCCCCGTCCCCGGGCCCACCGGGGACCAGGCCCCGCACGTGGACGTGTCGGTCTTCGCGCGCGGCATGCTGCACCGCGTGGTCACCCGCCTGTACTTTCCGGAGGAGGAGGGCGCCAACGCCCAGGATCCGGTGTTGAACACCATCGAGGACCCGAGGGCGCGCGCCACCCTCATCGCCCACCGTGAGGACGACGGCTACCGCCTGGACATCCACCTGCAGGGCGAGGACGAGACCGTCTTCTTCGACATCTGAGCACAGCGAGGAAACCGCCATGACCGGCCTGTTCGACGGGGTTCTCGACCGAGGCCCCGTGGGTCCGCTCACCGACGACACCGCCTGGCTGCGGGCTCTGCTGGACGCCGAGTCCGCCCTGGCCGGGGCGTTGGCCGACACCGGACTCATCACCGTCGAACAGGCCGGTGCCATCGCCGACGCCTGTGTCGCCGACCGCTACGATCCCGTGGCCCTGGGCGCGGCGGCCGCCGGCGGGGGCAACCCCGTCATCCCCCTGGTCAAGGAGCTGACCGCGCGGGTCCGTGCGAGGGACCCCGAAGCCGCCCGGCACGTACACCGCGGTGCCACCAGCCAGGACGTCATGGACACCGCGGCCATGCTGGTGGTGCGCCGGGCCGGTCGCGCGTTGCACACCGACCTGACCCTGCTGAGCGTCGACCTCGCCGACCTGGCCCACCGGCACCGCACCACGCCCATGCCGGGGCGCACCCTCCTCCAACAGGCCCTGCCCACCACCTTCGGCGCCGTCGCGGCCGGCTGGGCCCAGGGGTTGAGTTCGGCCGCCCGGCGGCTCGACGAGGTCCTCACCCACCATGTGGCCGCCCAGCTCGGCGGCGCGGTGGGCACCCTGGCCTCCCTGGACCCGCACGGCCCCGACGTGGCCGCCGCCTACGCCGCCCGCCTGGAACTGCCCGAACCCCCGTTGCCCTGGCACACCGAACGCGGGCGCGTGGCCGAGGTCGCCGCCGTCCTGGGACGGGTGTGCGGTGCGGCCGGAACCGTCGCCCAGGACGTGGTCCTGCTCGCCCAGACCGAGGTCGGGGAGGTCACCGAGGAGGGCGGTGTCGGGGTCGGGGGGTCCTCCACGATGCCGCACAAACGCAATCCGGTCGCGGCGGTCTCCGCCCTGGCCAACGCCCGACAGGCCCCCGGGCTGGTCGCCACCCTCCTGGCCGCGCAGATCCAGGAACACCAGCGTGCGGCCGGTTCCTGGCACGCGGAGTGGCTGCCCCTGACCGACCTGCTGCGCCGGACCGGTTCGGCCGTGTCCTGGCTGCGCACCGGCGTCGAACGTATGCGCGTGCACCCCGACCGAATGCGCGCCAACCTCGACCTCACCGGCGGCCTGGCCCTGAGCGAACGCCTGACCACCGACCTGATCCCCGAACTGGGTCGTATGGAGGCCCACCGCCGGGTCACCGAGGCCTGCCGGGAGGCGGTGGCCCAGGGCCGCGACCTCGTCGACGCGGTCACCGAACGCCTCGAAGGGGCACGCACCTCCGAACAGGTCCGTGCCCTGCTCGACCCGTCCGCCTACCTGGGCGCCGCCCCCGTGTTCACCGATCGGGTCACGGGTAGGACCGGCCCGGATGGGATCGGCCGGCCGAGTCGTACCGACAGTGAAGAAGGAAGTCCATGAGCGTTGAACTCCACCACACCGTGAGCGGCCCGGCGGACGCCCCGCCCCTGGTCCTGGGGGGTTCCCTCGGTACCACCCTGGACATGTGGGAGCCGCAGGTCCAGGCCCTGTCCACGAACTTCCGGGTGATCCGGATCGACCATCGCGGACACGGGGACTCGCCCGCGCCGGAGGGCCCCTACAGCATGGCCGACCTGGGCGGGGACGTGTTGGCCCTGCTGGACCGGCTGGGCATCGAACGCGCCCACTACGCGGGGCTGTCCATCGGTGGGATGGTCGGTCAGTGGTTGGCGATCAACGCCCCCGAACGGATCGACCGGCTCGTCCTGTTGGCGACCTCTCCCCACATGGGTCCGGTGCGGAACTGGCGCGACCGCGCCGCCACGGTGCGGGAGAAGGGCACCGTCGCCCTGGCCGGCACCGTGGTGGAACGTTGGTTCACCCCCGGCTTCGTCGAGGAGTATCCCGATGAGGTCCGTGTGCTGCGCGAGCAGATCGTGGCCACCCCCGACCAGGGGTACGCGGGCTGTTGCGGGGCCATCGAAGGCCACGACACCCGCGAGGACCTGCACCGTGTTTCGGCCCCCACCCTGGTGGTCTCCGGGGCCCAGGACCCTTCCACCCCGCCCGAGGAGCACGGCGCGCTACTGGCCGAACGCATCCCCGGGGCCCGCTCCGTGGTGCTGGAGGGTGCCGCGCACCTGCTCTCCTGGGAACGCGCCGGGCGGGTGAACACGCTCATCACCGAACACCTGACCGCCGCGGACCGGTACGCCGCCGGCATGCGGGTGCGCCGGGGCGTGCTCGGTGACACCCACGTGGACCGGGCCGAGTCGCGCAAGACCGAGTTCACCGAACCCTTCCAAGACCTGATCACCCGGTACGCCTGGGGTGAGATCTGGACCCGCCCGGGGTTGGATCGCCGTACCCGCAGTTGCATGGTGCTGACCGCCCTGGTCGCGAAGGGGCACTGGGGCGAACTGGCCATGCACGTGCGCGCCGCGCTGCGCAACGGGTTGAGCCCGGACGAGATCGGTGAGGTGTTCTTGCAGGCCGCCATCTACTGCGGGGTGCCGGCCGCCAACAAGGCCTTCGCCCTCGCCCAGGAGGTCTTCGACGAACAGGACTGATCCCCTACCGGGCGGTCCAGGGTCGGAAGTACCCCACGCGGGGGTGCGCCGGTCATGGCTTGAAGGCGACCCCGGAGAGCTCCCAACGTTTGACGCCGGGATCGGCCGGCCGGGAGATGGGGTCGCGGTCGGGGTTGCGCCAGGTGGAGCAGTCCACCTTGCGCGGCTCCTCCTCGCGACCGTCGGTCCAGGCGCTGACCACCTCCAACCCCTCGAATACGGCGGCGGCCTCCTGGGGACTGCGCACCCGGCCCCAGGGGGTGCCGAAGGACAGGATCTTGTCGGTCATCCAGGCTGCGGCCTCGGGGTCGTCGGAGACGATGTGGGAGAAGATGATCGCAGACCCGGGGGCGAGCCGTTCCACCAGCCCGCGCACCATCCCGAAGGGGTCGCTGTCGTCGGGCAGACAGTGCAGCAGGGACACCATCATGACGCAGACCGGCCGGTCGGGGTCGATGAGCTTGACGGCCTCGGGCGAGCGCAGGATGCGGTCGGTGTCGCGGATGTCGGACAGCAGGAACGCGGTGGTGTCGGTGTCACCGAGCAGGGCGCGTCCGTGGGCGAGCACGATCGGGTCGTGGTCGATGTACAGGACCCGGGCCCGGGGGTTGGCCCGTTGGGCGACCTGGTGGGTGTTGTCGGTGGTGGGCAGGCCGGCGCCCAGGTCGAGGAACTGGTCGATGCCGCGCGAGCTCACGTAGTCCACGGCCCGGCCCAGGAAGGCCCGGTTGTCGTTGGCGAAGGAGACGAGTTCGGGGATGCCCGCGGCGAGTTCTTCGCACGCCTTGCGGTCGGAGGCGAAGTTGTCCTTTCCGCCCAGCAGGTAGTCGTACATTCGTGCGATGCTGGGGGTGTCCATGTCGATGTGCGGGGGGAAGCGATCGGCCATATGAGAATACCAATCAGGGCTAGTTGTTCGAGTTCGTCTCCAGGTGAATGGTAACCGTGTTTCGTCGGACTTACCGGCGTTCGGCGAAAGAAAAACGGGTGGGCCGTTCAGGGGGTCTCGAATTGGGGGAGCTCGTCGGCGACAAGTCCCGGTGCGGCGGCTCTGACGCGGTCTCCGGTGCCTGAGGGGAGGGTGGGAACAGGGGGTTGTGGTATCGGGTTCCAAAATGAGTCGGGCGAAAACCGATCCGTGGTTATCGCCCCCGCGGCCAAAACATCACCGGAGCCTTCTTCCCTCGAATACGAAGAGTCCTCCCCGTCGTTCTCGACGCTCGGAAGTTCCCTATCACCCGTGGAGAGGTCCCGGACCAGCGCGACCAACGACCGTCGGTCCAGGCCCGCCCACCGGGTCAGCACGAACGGGTCCGCGTCGGCCTGTTCGCCCAGTGCCGCGGCCACCGCTCGCAGATGGGCGCACCGTCCACGCCAGTGCTCGCACGAACAGGTCGTGACCAGGTCCCCCCACCCCGCCGGGACCAGGTCCAACCCCAACAGCGCGAACACCCGCGCCGCGGCCTCGGGCAGTTCACCGGCCAGTAGCCGGGCGCGGAAGAGCGGTTGGGAGGCCAGCGCGGCCCCGACCCGGGACCACTCACGCTCGGGCCACACGGCGCGGATCAGGCTCACCTCGTGAGGGCCCACCCGGGCCAGCGCCTCGCCGGGGCGCACCCGCAACCCGGTGACGGTCTCGGCGCCCCCCGAACCCGCCAAGGCCTCGCCCACCAGAGTCGACCAGCTCATCCGGCCACCGCCTCGGGTGCCAGGCGCACCACCTCGCGCAGGTCCTGTACCGACAACCCGCCCAGCCACTCCTCGCCGGTGGTCACGGCGGCGTCGGCCAGCGCGCTCTTGCGTTCGATCATCTCGTCCACACGTTCCTCCACGGTGCCCACGCACACCATCTTGCGCACCTGCACGTCGCGGCGCTGACCGATGCGGAACGCCCGGTCGGTGGCCTGGTTCTCCACCGCCGGGTTCCACCAGCGGTCCACGTGCACCACGTGGTTGGCGGCGGTCAGGTTCAGGCCGGTTCCGGCGGCCTTGAGGGAGAGCAGGAACACGGCCGGTCCCCGCAGCGTCTGGAAGTGCTCGGTCATGTGCTCGCGGTCGGCCCGGGAAGTGCCCCCGTGCAGCCACAGCACCGGAACCCCCAGACGAGAACGCAGGTAGGGCGCCAGACGCTCGCCCCAACGCGCGTACTGGGTGAAGCACAGCGCCTTGTCGCCCTCGGCCACGGCCTCGCCCAGGATCGCCTCCAACCGCTCCAGCTTGCCCGAACGCCCCGCCAGGGCCGACCCGTCCCCCAGGAACTGCGCCGGGTGGTTGCAGATCTGCTTGAGCCGCGACATCGTCGCCAACACCAGCCCCTTGCGCTCCTTGTCGTCGGCCTCGGCCAGACGCTCGCCCATCTCGTCCACCACGGCCTTGTACAGCGAGGCCTGCTCGGGGGTGAGCGTGCACCAGGTGCGCATCTGGTGCTTCTCGGGCAGGTCGGCGATGATCGACCGGTCGGTCTTCAACCGGCGCAGCACGAACGGGCCGGTCAACCGGCGCACCAGGTCCGTGCCTCCACCACCACCGTCGCCGCCCGAGCCGCCGGGACCGTCCAAGGACGCCGCGCCACCGTCCACCTCGGCCTCGGCGCGGTCGGCCACCGCGCGTTGGAAGTCGGCGGACGTGCCCAACAGCCCGGGGTTGGCGAACTCCATCACCGACCACAGCTCACCCAGGTTGTTCTCCACCGGGGTTCCGGTGAGCGCGATACGGGTCGCGGCCGGCAGTGAACGCACCGCTCGCGCCTGGCGGGTGTCGTGGTTCTTCAACGCCTGCGCCTCGTCGCACACCACCCGGTGCCAGGGCATGCCCGCCAGTTCGTCGGCGTCGCGCGCCACCACTCCGTAGGTGGTGACCACCAGGTCGCAGTTGCCGACGATGCGCGCCATCGCGTTGCCCGTGGGCCGGTCCGGTCCGTGTTGGACGTGCACCCGCAGGTCGGGGGCGAACCTCTCCGCCTCGCGCCGCCAGTTGCCGACCAGCGACACCGGGCACACCAGCAGGGTGGGACCGGGGGCGGACCCCTCGGCGCGTTCGTCGGTGAGCAGCGCCAACAACTGCACGGTCTTGCCCAACCCCATGTCGTCGGCGAGCACCGCGCCCAGGCCCAGTTCGCCCAGGAACCGCAGCCAGGAGGCACCGCGGTCCTGGTAGGGGCGCAGCGCCCCCTTGAACCCGACCGGGGTGCCCATGGGGCGGGGCTCGGCCTTGGCGCCACCGTTCAGCAGGGCGCCCAGGGGGCCGTCGGCCACCACGTCCGCCACCGGCAACGGGACGGGCGCGGCCCCGATGGCGGCCCTCAGCGCCTCTTCCCGGCCCATCGGTCGCCGTGCGCCGCGCCGCATCAGCTCCAGCGCCGAGGCGACCCGCTCGGGGTCCATCTCCATCCATCGGCCGCGCACGCGTACCAGCGAGCGTTTGAGCCGGGCCAGTTCGGCCAGCTCGGTGAGTTCGTCCTCGCTCAGCGCGGTGGTGTCCTCGGGGCCGGTCAGCAGCGCCTCGAAGGACACGTCCACCAGGTCCATGGGGCTCACCCCGCCGCGACGGCGGCGCGCGGGTTCCTCGGCGACGGTCATCCGCAGGGCCAGGCCGTCGCGCCGGCTCCATTCGGGCAGTACCACGGAGAACCCGGCCTCGGTCAGACGTCGGGCCCCCTCGCCCACGAAGGCCTGGGCCCCCGCGGTGTCCATGAACAGTCGGGCCGGGGCCAGGTCGGCCAGGGCCCGGCTCAGGGCGGGCAGGTGGCGGGCGGCGCGGCGCAGGTCGGCCAGGGCCGTGCTGGCCACGTCCCGGGGCAGCCACGCGGCGCCCTCGCCGAGCCAGACCTGTTCCAGGGGCAGTCGCAGGCCGGGATCGGTGGTGGAACGGACCCAGAACTCCAGGGTCCAGGGGCGAGGGCCGTTACGCGGCCCCTCTGGTTCGGGTTCGCGCAGTACGAACACCAGTCGGGCGCGGCCACCGCCGCGCACCCGGTCCCGCCACTCGCGCAGGGGGCCGCGCAAGGCGTCTGCGGCGTCGTCGTCCAGGCGAGTGCGTTCGGTGGTCAGGGCGGTGGCCAGCCGTGCGGCGGGGGAGGGGAGCCCGTCCCCGTGGACGTGTTCGGGGGCCCGGGCCAGCCGGCGGGCCACGGCGTCGGTGAGCAGTTCCAGGGGCGCCAGCACGCAGGAGCGGGCGGCCTCGGCGCGTTCGGGGCCGTTCAGGTGGGCGATGGCCGCCGGTGGCAGTGCTTCGGTGAGGGCGGACAGGTGTTCCTCGGCGGTGTCCAGCGGGGCGGGCCGCCAACGAGCACGCGGTGGGGTACCGACCAGGTCGGGTAGTACGCACCCGGCGTGGACCAGGCGTTCGGCGAAGGCGTGCACGCCGCACAGGTGGGTCAGGGCCGGTCCGATCCGGGGTGCGTCAGCGTCGGTCGGTCGCGTGCGCAGGGAGCCGAGGAGGAGGTCGGCTCCGACCGTGTCCAGTGCCAGGGCGGGGACACGCCAGGTCCCGAATCCGCCGGCCGGTCCCGACGTTCGTTCTCCAGGGGCGGGGGAGAGGGAGCGCAGGGGGAGACCGTCGGCCTCGGGCAGGGTCAGGAAGGACTCGTTCGGTGCGAGGCGCTCCGGTGGAACCCCGGCCCGGGTGAGCAGCGCGCGCAGCCCGGCCAGATCCTCGGCGAAGGGGTGCGCGCCCGGTGCCGGGTCGCTCACCGCCTCGCCCTCGGCCCACACCATCAGTGTGTCCCTGGACCACATCCCGTGCAGAACCCGCACCGCGCCCCCCTGTTGAACACGCCCGACGTCGCCGGCCCCCAGTATGGCGGGGACCGGCGACGTTTCCGTGTTCGGGTGGGGAGGCCCGCCCTCAGAGCCTGGCGGGCACGGTGTTGCCCACGGCCAGGATGCCCTCGCGCATACGTACGCGCCACAGCAGGAATCCGCCGAGCACGAAGAAGGCCAGCAGTGACAGGATCGCCACCCGGTAGCCGCCGGTCATGGCGACCGCGATGGTGACCACCAGCGAACCCAGGAACGTGGAGCCCTTGTCGGAGATCTGGAAGAGGCTGAAGTACTCCGCCTCTCGACCCTTGGGGATGAGCTGGGAGAACATCGAACGGGCCAGGGACTGGGTACAGCCCAGCACCAGGCCGATGCCCACGCCCAACGCGATGAACAGGGGCACGTTGCCCGCCGGCATCACGTAGCCCAGGCCCACCAGCAGGCCCCAGACCACCAGGCTGCCCAGCACGGTCTTCTTGGGGCCGATGTGGTCGGCGATCCGGGCGGTGGCGAACGCCCCGGCGAAGGCCACGAACTGGATGATGAGGATCGTGACGATCAGCACGTCCTGGCTCAGGCCCAGGTCCTGGGTGGCGAAGGGCGCCGCGTAGCGGATCGCGGCCTGGACGCCGTCGTTGAAGAAGATGAAGGCGAAGAGAAAAAGCACCGTATTGGGATATTTGCGCATGTCGCGCACGGTTCTCCCGAACTGGCGCAGTGACTCGCCGACCTTGGCGCGTCCGTCCCCGCGCGCGGCCAGTGCCCCGTAGCGGTTGCGCAGCGGTTTGATCGCCACCACGGTGAACCCGGCCCACCACAGGCCGACCGTGACGAAGGCGATGCGGGCCGCCATACCGATGTCGTCGGAGGTCAGCACCAGAACCAGGTGGACCGCCAGCAGCAGGGCGCCGCCCAGGTAGCCCAGGCCCCAACCGAAGGCGGAGACCCGGTCGCGTTCGTCGGCCGTGGCGATCTCCGGCAGGAACGCGTTGTAGACCACGATCGACAACCCGAACAGCAGGTTGGCGCCCAGGAACAGGACCGAGGCGAGCAGGTAGCCGTCGGTGGCGAAGTACAGCCCGGTGGTGCAGGCCGACCCGGCCACGGCCAGCCACAGCAGCCAGCTCTTCTTGTGCCTGGTGTGGTCGGCCAGGGCGCCCACCAGCGGCAACAGGATGATCTGTAGCAGGATCGCCACGGTGGTCAACGCCGGGTACAGCGCGTTGGGGTGGACGCTCAGGAAGTCCAGGCCCAGCGGGGTGAGGGCCAGGGAACCGTCCCGGCACGCCTCGGCGTTGGGGGCCCCGGCCGACGCGCAGGCCAGGTTGCTCAGGTAGGGGCCGATGAGGACGGTGACCACCGAGGTCATGAACACCGAGTTGGCCCAGTCGTACATGTACCAGCCGCGTTGTTCGCGTTTGCGCTGGGCCGGGTCGGGCGAGGGGTCCTGCCCTTGGATCCGGTCGGGGGTGGTGGACATGGGGGGCTATCCGTTCTTCGGGGTGGGGCGCGTGTCCTGGTTCCAGCGGCCCCGTCGGATGAGCAGGTCGCGCAGGGCGGAGGTGTTGTCGGTGACGATGCCGTCGACACCGGCGTCCAGGAGGCGTTCCATCACCTCGGGTTCGTTGATGGTCCACACGTGCACCTGCATGCCGATCCGGTGCGCGGTGCGGATGACGTCCCGGCTCAGCAACGGGAACCCGTTGCGCTCCAGCGGGATCTGGGCGCACACCGGGGTGCGCCCGGCGATGGGACGCAGCAGCGTCGACAGGGAGGCCACGCGAAGGCGGGCCACGTCCACGGGGCCGCAGGAGGTGGCCACGCGAGGACCGTACAGCCGGCGGGCCCGGTCCAGACGGTCCTGGTCGAAGGAGCCCACGCACACCCGGTCCCAGGCGTTGGTGCGGCGCAGCACCTCCAGCAGGGGCAGGACGGCGCCGTCCGACTTCAGGTCGATGTTGAAGCGGGCCTCGGGCCAGGTACCGAGCAGGTCCTCAAGGAGGGGCACGGGTTCCTTGCCGGCCACCCGGGCGCGGGCCACCTCGGCGTAGGGCAGGGCGGAGATGGCACCGGTGCGGTCCGTGGTGCGGTCCAGGGTGTCGTCGTGGAAGGCCGTGAGCACACCGTCTCGGGTGGCGTGCACGTCCGTCTCCAGGTACGTGTAACCGAGGTCGACGGCGTGTTGGAAGGCCACCGCCGTGTTCTCCAGTTCGGTGCGGCGCACTCCCTGGTCGTCGGTGAGCCACCCGCCTCGGTGCGCGAGGGCCACGGGGACTGGGGAGGAAAGGTAGGCGTGTGTCACGTGGCCCAGTATGACGGTTGTGGTGTTGAGGCGTTCGCGGTGGTCGGGTCGTGCCCGAGCGGGAAAAGCCGGAATGCCAGGTGGCACGGGCGCGGGTTCGGCCGCTCCTTGAAGGGGTGTAGGTAGTTCGTCCCCCCGAGGAAGGGAACTGTTCATGTCGCACACCTGTGGGACCCACCGTTGCCACCGTGCCTCCTGCGAGGGTCGGCGCTCGCCATGGGCGCCGGTGCGCACCCCCGCGCGCACCCCGCTGCGGCGCATGTCGGTGGGTCGTTGCGGCGCGCCGCTGTTGGAGGGCCACCGCACGCCGGCCGACGTGCGCCGGCTCGCCCAGCACATGGCCGAGGTGCTCGTGGGTCGCCGTGCGCCCGAGGTGCTGCGCGCGCACCTGACCGTGCCGGTGCGCGAGGAGTTGCGCCGGTTGCGGGGCAGCGTCGTCTGCGTGATGACCCCGCGTCTGACCAGGGTCTTCCATCAACCGCTGGGCGCCGGCGGGATGGAGGCCAGCGCGGTGATCGACTGTGGCGACCGCGCGCGGGTGTTCGCCTTCCGGCTGCGCAAGGAGGAGGGGCGGTGGGTCTGCACGAGGTTGGAGACCGACCGACGCCGCTGACGGTGCGGGGATGGAGCACACGCCGAATCTGTCCGGAAAGCCGGAATAGTCATGGATTTTCCATGGTGGGCGCGGATAAGGTCCCCAAGGAAACGTCCCCCGGACCGGGGGCCGGCCCGGCCGACGGGCTCCCAGTACCCAAGGGAAGGAGACGGCGGGCGGCACCCCGCGCCCGCCACTCATCGAATGAAACCCGCTGACATCGCACACCTGCACGGCATCAGCGCACCGTCCCTGGCACCCGACGGCTCCCGCGCCGTCTTCGCCCTGGTCCGTCCGGACCTGGAGGAGGACGCCTACCTCGGTTCCCTGTGGAGCGTGGCCACCGACGGTTCGGAGCGACCGCGTCGGCTCACCCGGGGGCTTCGCGACAGTGCGCCCCGTTACTCCCCGGACGGTCGTTGGATCGCCTTCCTACGCCCGGACGAGAACAAGAGGGCACAGATCCACGTCCTGCCCGCCGATGGCGGCGAGGCCTGGAAGATCACCGACCATCCGCTCGGCGCCGGTGACCTCTCCTGGAGCCCCGACTCCACCCGGCTGGCCTACACCGCCCGGATCCCCGAGGAGGGGCGCTACGTCGACGGCACCCCCGGCCAGGAGGCGCCGCGCCGGATCAGCACCCTCAAGTACCGGATCGACAACCTGGGCTTCCTCATCGACCGGCGACAGCAGATCTTCGTCAGCGCCCCGATCGATCCCACCGGTGAGGTGGGCGAACCGGTTCAGGTGACCGATGCCGAAGCCGACCACGGCCGTCCCCTCTGGACGCCAGACGGCACCGAGCTGGTCTTCGACGCGTCCCTGCACGAGAACAGGGATCACGACCTCTACGAGGACGTGTGGGCCTGCGCGCCGGAGAAGGGCGCCGAGCTCCGCCGTGTCACCCGAGGCGACCTGGGCGTGACGTCGGTGGGCCTGTCCTCGGACGGCTCCACGGTGTACTTCGTCGCCGACGAGCTCGGCGACGAAGGCACCGACTTCGTGGGCAGGGTCGGTGGTCTGTGGTCGATGCCCCTGGACGGCTCTCGCGAGCCTCGGCGCCTGACCGACACCGAAGGTCCGCGTATCAACGGCCTGGGCACCCTGGCCACGGACCGGGGCGTGCTGGTGGCGGGGGAGAACCGCGGGGCCCTCGAACTGTACCGGGTCACCCCCGAGGGGGAACGTGCCACCCTGCTGGGCGGGCGCGTGGAGGTGCAGGGCTTCGACCACGCCGGCGGGGTCACCGTCGCGGTGGCCGCGGGCGAACACGACAGCGGTGAGCTGTACGTGGTCGGGGACGGCGGGACCCGTGCCCTGACCTCGTTCTTCGAGGGTGTGGAGCCGCTGCCGGTCACCGAACTGCTCGCGCACGCCCCCGACGGTCACCCGGTGCACGGTTGGGTGTCCACGCCCCGGGGCGAGGGCCCCCACCCGGTGATCCTGATGATCCACGGCGGGCCCTTCGCCCAGTACGGGTGGCAGCTCTTCGACGAGACGCAGGTGTACACCGAGGCCGGGTACGCGGTCGTCTACTGCAACCCGCGGGGTTCGTCCGGCTACGGCCAGGAGCATGGACGGGCGATCATCGGTTCGGTGGGGTCGGTCACGGCCACCGACCTGCTGGCCTTCCTGGACGCGGCGCTGGAGGACGAGCGGCTGGACGGTTCCCGGGTCGGCGTGCACGGGGGCTCGCACGGCGGGTTCATGACCACCTGGATGGCCGCGCACCACGGTGAGCGGTTCCGGGCGGCGATCAGCGAGCGCGCCGTCAACGCCATCGACAGCTTCCAGGGAGCGTCCGACATCGGGGCGTTCTTCCCCGAGCCGCTGTACGGGCCGCCGGACTCCTGGCCCAAGGAGAGCCCGCTCACCTACGCCGACCAGATCGACAAGCCGTTCCTGATCATCCACTCCGAGCAGGACTGGCGCTGCCCGCTGGAGCAGGCCCAGCGGTTGTTCGTCTCGCTCAGGAAGCGCGGGCACCAGGCGCAGATGCTGCTCTTCCCGGGGGAGGGGCACGAGCTGTCGCGTTCGGGCCTGCCCAGCCACCGGGTGGCCCGCTTCGAGGCGATTCTGGACTGGTGGGAGAACCACCTGTAGGGGTCGCTCATGGGGGCGCCCGATCAGGGCGCCCCCAGGGTCGGGGGCCGGATACGCACGTGTGTTCGGCCCCCTTCCCTCGTCCGGTGTGAGTCGCGTCACGGTCAAGCGGGGGCTTGGTCTGGTTTTGACCCCGATTCTTCGGGAAGAATACGCCCTCATCCTCGCCTACTGGGGGATTCCCGAGCAAATGACACTCACTCGCAGGTCAGCGGGGGTCCCAATGGAAGGTCACGAAAAGGTCGCGTCCACCCCGGGGGATGAATTAGTGTTCCCTCAGGTCGGTTCGCCCCGATTCGTCACCACCCGGTGACAGTGTTCCGGCCTGCCGTTGCACTCTGCTCAGCTCGCTCAACAGCCGCCCTTTTCCCAGGAGCAGAGGCCGTCACGACGCTCGGCGACCCCTCGCGGCCCATCTTCGCCGCCCGCCGGATCCCCCTTACTCGCAGCCCCACGCCGACCCTCGGCGTGCCTTCGGGCTGCCCTGTGTCGGTAAACGGGTGTGGGAGAAAGGCAGTCGGTGTCTTGACTCGCAACCCCGAACCCACCCGCCGTCTCACCACGGTCGGCTTCGTCGCGCTGGGCGCCGTGGTGCTCTCCAGCGGTGTGGCGCTGGCCGACCCCTCCGAGTCGGAGGCCCGGGAACGTTACGAAGAGCTCCAGGAAGAGTTGTCGGTCCTCAACGAGGCCTACAACACCGCCGAAGAGGACCACGCGGCCGCCGAGGAAGAGCTGGAGGAACTGCAGGAGCAGCTCGAAGAGGCGCAAGAGGCCCTCGATGACCGCTCCGAGCGCATTTCCAGCATCGTGCAGAGCTCCTACACCAACGGCTCGGGCGACAGCTTCGGCATCTTCTTCGGTGGTGACGCCGACAGCGCGCTGCAGAACATCGCCGACGTCGACTTCATCTCCACCGGCCAGCAGGAGATGCTGTCCGACTACGTGATCGACGTCGACCACTCCGAGGAGCTGTACAACGCCGCCCAGGACACGGAGGAGGAGGCCGCCGAGGCCCTCACCGCGGCCGAGGAGGCCATGTCCCAGGGCGAGAGTGCCCTGGACGAGCAGGCCGAGGTCCTGGAACAGCTGGGCGGGGTCGATCCGACCGCCTCGCAGGCCTCCACCTCCGCCGACGCCGGTTCCTCCGGTGGCACGGCCGCGGTCTCCGGCGACGTGCAGGCCGTCCTCGACTTCGCCCGCGCCCAGATCGGCAAGCCCTACGTGTGGGGCGGCACCGGACCCGACGGCTACGACTGCTCCGGGCTGACCCAGGCCGCCTGGGCGCAGGCCGGCGTGAGCCTGCCGCGCACCACCTATGACCAGGTCAACGCGGGCACCTCGGTCTCGCGCGACCAGCTCCAGCCGGGCGACCTGCTGTTCTTCTACAGCGCCTCCGCCCCGAGCCACGTGGGCATCTACTCCGGCAACGGCATGATGATCCACGGCTCCAACCCGTCCAAGCCGCTGGAGGAGATCGACCTGGCCTCCTACTGGGACAGCGTCTTCACCGGAGCCGTCCGGCCGGGCTAGACACCGGTTCCCGCGCCAGGGCACGAGCTTGATTCGGGCCTGCGCGTCCTCGCTCCGACGGGTCGCGTATTCTTCCCCGCATGGGACGACTCATCCTCCAGATCGCCGCGGGTGTGGCGGTGGTGATCGGAGTTTTCTGGATCCTGTCGGTGCTGGTGGGACTACTGGTGTGGTTGTTGATGATCGCCCTGGTCATCGGTGTGGTCTTCCTGGGCGTCAAGATGCTCCAGACCGATTCCCGCCGCTGAACCCGCCCACGCGCCCCTCCGCCGGCCCCTCTTCGGGGCCGGTGGAGGAAACGGCGAGAAACCGACACAGCGGGCGAGCGTGACGCTCACACTCGGTGAGGAATCATCGCTATAGTGACTCTGTGTCACTGAATAAGCACGTGGGGTCTCATGTCGACGGGGTATCGCACCGCGGCCGGGTGGAACGCGTCAGCGCCCGGGTCTTCCGCAACGACTGGAACGCGCTGACGCCCCCCATCACCGGCCGCTGGACACCGGAACTCACGGTGAGCGTCGTCATCCCCGCCCGCGGCGGCCAGGACCGACTCGACCTCGCCCTGGCCTCCCTGTCCGTCCAGACCTACCCGGACCACCTCCTGGAGGTCGTGGTCGTGGACGACCACTCCTCACCACCACTGCTCCTACCCGAACACCGCCCCCGCCGATGCCGGATCGTGCCCGCCCCCGGTCACGGCTGGGGCGCCGGATACGCCCGCGCCTACGGAGCCCACGCCAGCACCGGCGACATCCTCGTGTGGATGGACGCCGACATGGTCGCCACCGGCGACTTCGTCGAGGCGCAGGCCCGCTGGCTGCACACCCACGCCGAGTGCGTCACCCTGGGCCGCGTCCGCTTCAGCGACACCGAACCCGACAGTGTCGGGTCCCTCCTGGACGCCCTGCGTTCGGGCGGGCCGGAGCGGATCCTGACCGACGACCGACGCCATACGTGGGTCGAGCGACTCCTGGACCACAGCGACCGACTGCGCGAGGCCGACCACCTCGGCTTCCACGCCCACATCGGCGCCGCGGCCGCTCTGCGACGCAGCCTCTACGAGGCCGCCGGTGGTGTGGACCCCGACCTCGACCTGGGGCAGGACACCGAGTTCGGCTATCGCCTGTGGCAGGCGGGTGCGGTCATGGTGCCCGAACCCGCGGCCACCGCCTGGCACGTGGGCCCGGCCGTCACCGCCCGCACCCGTCTGCCCTCCGAGCGCTTTCGCACCGAGGTCCTGGCCGAGCTCATGCCGCACCCGCACGCCTACCGCGAACGGGTGCCCGTCGAACGGCGCCGCATCCCGCTGGTGCACGCCGTGGTCGAGGTCTCCGGCGCCTCCTACGACCTGGTGCGCGGCTGCGTGGACCGGCTGCTGGGCGGTACCGAGGCCGACCTGGTGGTCACCCTGGTCGCCGACTGGGCGGGGGTGCGTGAGACGACCCTCGAACACCAGGGTCTGGACCTGCGTCTGATCCAGGCCAACTACCTGCGCGAACCCCGCATCACCTTCGCCTCGGTCGCCCCGCGCACCGGGTTCCCCTCCCCGTTCCTGTTCCAGCTGCCGGTGGCCTGGGGGTTGGGCGAGCTGAGCCTGTCACGGTTGCTGGCCGGCGCCGAACGCTCCCGATCCGGTCTCATCGAGCTCTTCCAGGCCTCCTCGCCCACGCGGGACACGAGGGTGCGATTGTGGCGCACCCGTGCCCTGGCCCGGGCCATGCGGGTGCGGCGAGAGGACGAGGAACTGACAGACGTGGTCGCCCAACTGCACGGGCGTTACCGCATCCACGGCGGCGAGGGCACCCTGACCGATCTGACCCTGCACCGTTCGGTGCCGCCGATGCCCGTGCCGGCGTCCGAGATCCGATACGAGGAGGATCCGGGTGTTGCGGGTGGCCCGAAGGGGGAACCGGAGGAGGAACAGGACGGGCGTGGAGCGGCCGAGGACCATCACCCGAAGGAGGAGCCCCCGCACGGCATGGTGCGACGGCGCGGCCTGGGGCGAAGGATCCGGGCGCTGTGGCACCGGGCCTGCCGTGCCTGTGGTCGGGATATGCCCGAGGGCGACGAGTCCGCCGACCCGGGAGGTCCGCCCACGGCCGGGTAGATGGGGGAAGACACCCACCCGAACGGGGACGGACCCCTTCGTATACCGCCACTTCGCGCCATCGGTGACTCTGCGCGATACGGTCTGCGCACAAGGTATCGGATCGCGAACGTGAAAGGGGCGCGCCACAGTGGTGACGCGCCCGCGATTCCCACACCTGTCGAAGATCCCCGCAGTTGGCGGACGGTGCCCTCAGATCAGGAGTTGATCGCCTCGATCGAGTCCAACAGGTTCTCCCGCAGGTTGTCGTTGACCGGCGTGGAGTCGGTCTCGGCGGAGGCCGCCTCCTGACCCTCGGGGCTGACCACGTAGTTCAGGAACGCCTTGACCCGCTCGGCCTCGCCCTCGTCCGGGTAGTCCAGGCAGGCGGTCTCATAGCTGACCAGGACCAGCGGGTAGCTCCCCGGCTCGGTGGTGCCGTAGTCCAGGTCCAACGCCAGGTCGTACTCGCTGGTGTTCTCCTCGCGGCGCGGGGAGTCGGCCACGACCTGGGCGGCCGCGTCGGGGGCGATCTCCACGAACTCGTCGCCCACACCGATGTTCGCGGCGGGCAGGCCGTGCAGGTGCGACATCTCCACGTACCCGATGGCGCCCTCGGCGCGCGAGACGGTGTCGGCGATACCGCTGTTGCCCTGCGCGGACTCGCGCGGGGCCAACGGCCACTGGCCGCCGGGCTCGTGCGGCCAGGAGTCGGGAGCGGCCTCGGACAGGTACTCGGTGAAGTTCTCCGTGGTACCGGAGTCGTCGGCCCGACTCACCTGGGTGATGGCCAGGTCGGGCAGGTCCGCGTCCGGGTTGTCCTCGGCGATCTCGGGGTCGTTCCAGTGCGTGATGTCCTGGTTGAAGATCTTGGCCAGGACGTCCGGGCTCAGATTGAGCGAATCCACGCCCTCGACGTTGAACACCACCGCGATGGCCACCACGTAGGCGGGCAGGTTGATGGTGTCGGAGTCACCGCAACGCGCCAGGGCGTCGGTGTTCTCGTCGGGGTCCATGGCCGCGTCCGTCCCGGCGAAGGCCACCGCGCCGTCGATGAACTGGTTGCGCCCACCACCCGAACCGATCGAGTCGTAGTAGATGCGCGCGTCCTCGCAGGCCGACTGGAAACCCGCGATCCAGGTGGTCATCGCGTTCTCCTGGGCACTGGAACCGGCGCCGTTCAAGCTGCCGGAGAAGCACTCCAGGTCGTCGGGGACCGCCGGCCCCGCGCCCTCGACGGCGTTGTCGCCGCCGCAGGCGGTGGTCGCCAGCATCAACCCGGCCAGTGCGGCCGAGGCGGCGCCCCGGTAGACGTTGGCCCGGCGTCCGGGACGGTCCTGGGTGCGGGTGCGCTTGTTGGGCGGGAGCACGCTGCTTCTATCCCCTTCGTCGGTGGCGGTGGTCCTCGTCGTCTTCACCGTCGGCCGCCGATATCCGGCGCGTTGTCGCTGGTAATGGAACACCGCCGATGAATTCAACCATGATCGGACCGCCTTCCCCAACGCGGGTGTGTGTGGAACCGGACGCATCCGTGGCGACTCGGGGGACTATAGGTGTACAAGAGATGAACTAGGGGTTTTCGACCGGTGAAAGGTAGCGGGACGCGCCCTGGAAGCGGGTTCCGTTCGGGCCCCTCACCAGGGCCGGAACCGTGTGCATGACACGCCGACGACCGGGGCACGGAATCGGATGATGAGCGCTGACAGAACGCCCCACCGCACACCCGAGTCCACCTACCGCCTGCAGTTGGGCCCCGATCTGACCCTGGACGAGGCCACCGGAACGCTCGACCACCTGCACCGGATGGGAGTGGACGCCGTCTACCTCTCACCCGTGCTGGCCGCCACCCCCGGATCGGACCACGGGTATGACGTGGTCGACCCCACACGGGTCTCCGATGTCCTGGGCGGGCCGGCCGCGCTGCGGGCGTTCGCCGAGAGAGCCCACGCCCTGGGACTGGCGGTGGTCGTCGACATCGTCCCCAACCACATGTCGATCGCCCGACCCGACGCGAACCCGTGGTGGTGGGACGTGCTCGCCAACGGGCGCGATTCCGTCCACGCCCGATGCTTCGACATCGACTTCGACTCCGGGCCCATCCTGGTCCCGGTCCTGGGCGACGACGGTGACGACGGACGCGCCGCCTTGAGCGAACTCACCATCGCCGACGGCCACCTGGTCTATTTCGACAAACGCTTCCCCCTGGCCGAGGGCACCCACACCCCTGGCGAGGACGTGGCCGACGTCCACCCGCGTCAGCACTATCGGCTGGTGTCCTGGCGGCGCGGTGACGGCGAACTCAACTACCGGCGCTTCTTCGACGTCGACCACCTCGCCGCGGTGCGGGTGGAGGACCCCGGGGTCTTCGACGCCACCCACGCCGAGATCCTGCGCTGGGGCCGCGAAGGCCTGGTCGACGGGCTGCGCGTGGACCACGTCGACGGACTCAGCGACCCCGGCGGATACCTGCGCCGCCTGGCCGAACGCTTCGGCGGCCGGATCGTGGTGGAGAAGATCCTCGCCCCGGGGGAGAACCTTCCCGCGTCCTGGCCGGTCGCCGGAACCACCGGCTACGACGCCCTGCGCCAGGTGTGCGGGGCGTTCGTCGACCCCGGAGCCGAACCGATCCTGACCACCCTGGCACGCGACCACGGGGTGGCCACCGACGTCCCCGAGATCGACATCCAGGCCAGGGGTCACGCGGCCGGGGAACTCCTGCACACCGAGGTGCGCCGCATCGCCGCACTGATCCCGCCGGAAGGAACCGACCCTCGCCGGGCGGAGGAGGCGGTGGCCGAACTCCTGGTCTCCTTCGACGTCTACCGCTCCTACCTGCCCGAAGGCGAGGACGACTGGGCGCGCGCCGTACGCGCCGCCGCCGACCGCCGCCCCGACCTGCAACCGGTCCTGAAGGGCATCGACCGCTCGGTGCGCACCGACCCCCACGGTGAACTCGCCCGCCGCGTCCAACAGACCAGCGGCATGGTCGTGGCCATGGGCACCGAGAACACCGCCTTCTACCGAGGCACCCGGTTCGTGGCCCTCAACGAGGTCGGCGGCGACCCGGCCGCCTTCGGGACGAGCGTGGCCGACCTGCACACCGCGCAACTGCGCCGAGAGGCCACCGAACCGCACACCATGACCACCCTGTCCACCCACGACACCAAACGCTCCGAGGACGTGCGCGCCCGCTTGGCCGTGCTTTCGGAGATCCCCGGCGACTTCGCCGACGCCGTACGCCGATGGAGTCCGCGCGCGCCCCTGCCCGAACCCGCCCTGGACCTGCTGGGCTGGCAGACCCTCCTCGGCGCCTGGCCCATCGACGACGAGCGACTGACCGACTACCTGCTCAAGGCCGCCCGCGAGGCGCGGCTGGGCACCTCCTGGACCCACCAGGACCCCGAGTTCGAGGAACGGATCCGTTCCTGGCCCGACCGGCTGCGCGCCGACGCCGACCTGTACGCCCAGGTGCGCGCGTTCGCCGAGTCCATCACGGCGCCCGGATGGAGCAACTCCCTGGGCCAGAAGGCCGTCCAGCTGCTCGGTCCCGGCGTGCCCGACGTCTACCAGGGCACCGAACTGTGGGACCTGTCCCTGGTCGATCCCGACAACCGGCGCCCGGTCGACCACGAGGCGCGCGCCGAACCACTGGCCCGGATCGAGGCGGGGTGGCGTCCGCGCGTCGACGCCGACGGCGCGGCCAAACTCCACCTGGTCCGCACCTGTCTGATGGCCCGCCGCGACCTGCGACCCACCGGCTACCTGCCGTTGAGCGCGCAAGGGCCGGCCGCCGACCACGCGTTGGCCTTCGCCCGTACCACCCGCGGCTCCCACGGCCCGGCGCTGGCGGTGGTCGCCACCCGCCTACCGCTGACCCTGGCCGACGCCGGTGGTTGGGCCGACACCGTGCTGCCCTTGCCCTCGGGGCCGGGGGACTGGGTCGACCTGCTGACCGCTCGCCCCATCGTGCCCGAGCGCGTGGACGGCCTCACCACCGCCCACCTCACCGAGGTCCTGGACCGCTACCCGGTCGCGGTGCTGGCCAGAGGTCGAACGCCGGTAGGCTGACCGCGATCATGACGAACACCCACACCGGTCCCCGCCTGCGCATGCCGCAGCGCGTGGCGGACGCCCTGGCCTGCCCCGTCTGCGGGAGGGCACTGACCCGGGACCCTCGCGGGCTCACCTGCCCCGCACGGCACGGCTTCAACGTCGCCCGCGAGGGTTACGCCGGGCTGCTCACCGGCGCCACCCCGCCCGGAACGGGGGACGGCAAGGAGATGGTCGCCGATCGGCTGCGCTTCCAGGCGGCCGGGCACTACGACCCCATCGGCCGGGCCTTGGCCGAGGCCGTGGCGGGCGTCGGCGCGGCCCCGTTGATCGTGGACGTGGGCGGTGGCACCGGCCATTACCTGGCCCAGGTCCTGGAGGCGACGCCCGGCGCGGTGGGACTGACCACCGACGTGTCCAAGTTCGCCGCCCGCAAGGCGGCCAAGGCACATCCTCGCGCCGGAGCGGTCACCGCCGACTCCTGGCGGGTCCTGCCCCTGGCCGACGGGGTCGCCGACGTCCTGCTCAACGTGTTCGCCCCCCGCAACGCCGCCGAGTTCCACCGCGTCCTGGCGCCCACCGGGACGCTGCTGGTGGTCACCCCCGAACCCGACCACCTCACCGAGCTGCGTTCCGCCCTGGGGTTGTTGGACGTGGACCCCCGCAAGGAAGAGCGTTTGGCCCAGAGCCTGCACACCCACTTCACGCCGGTCCAGGCGCGACCGGTCCGTTTCGAGATGGACCTTCCGCACCCGGACGCGCTCACCGTCGTGGGGATGGGGCCCAGCGCCCGCCACATCACCCCCGAGGAGCTGGCCGAACGCGTGGCCGACCTGCCCGACCCCGTGCGCGTCACCGCCTCGATTCGTCTGGGAACCTACCGCCCCCTGTCCCAGGGCGCCTGAGCGGAACGGTCAGAGGATCCCGCCCAGGGGCAGACCCGCTCGCCTGCCCTCGGCGTAGGACAGCGCGTCCTCCAGTTCGGCCACGGCCAACCGCATCCGCTCCACCACCGCCGGGTCGTCGTACTCACCGCGTTCGTCCACACGCGACCCCGCACGGGAGACCACCACGCAGTCGACCAACACCGCGCCCAACAGGGTCAACGTCGGCATCAACGGTGCGTGGGCCCGCATACCGCCGGCCTGACCGGGGGAGGCGCTCACCAACAGGGTCGGCTTGCCCACCAGTCCACCCGAACCCACCAACCAGTCGATGGCGTTCTTGGTCACCCCGGCGGGGCCGTGCGCGTACTCGGGCGTGGCGATCACCAACCCCTGGGCGCGCGCGGCCAGGTCCCGCAACTCGCGCACCGAATCCGGCCAGGAGCCCTCATCGTTCTCGACGTCGGGATTGAACAACGGCAATCGACCGGCCAGGTCCTCACCGGCGAGCGTGAGCTCCGAACCCACCCGTGGCACCAACCGCAACAGGGCCGCGTTGAGCGAACCCCGCCGTAGGCTTCCGCAGATCCCCAGCACCAGACGTTCTTCCATCGCCACACCGTCTCACGGCGCGCCGGTCCCGGCATCCCTGTTTCCGGGATCCGGCCCCTGCCGGAATCGGGGCCCGCCGGATCCCGCCCGTTGAGGACGCCGCGTGGGGCGGTTCGACGCTCGTCGTCCCTGGGTAGGTCACCGTGCGTGAACGAACCGAACCACCCCGCCACCCTCGGACGCGGCGTCCACGGAGACTTCTCGGTCTGGGCCCCCCAAGCCCACCGGGTGCGCGTGCGCGTCGACGGCACCGACCACCCCATGGACCGCGACGACCACGGATGGTGGCACGTCACGGTCGCCGGGGCCGGACCCGGATCCGACTACGCCTACCTGCTGGACGAGGACGAACGGGCCCTGCCGGACCCGCGCTCGCTGTGGCAACCCGAGGGCGTCCACACCAGCAGTCGGGTCTACGACCACGACGCCCACGTCTGGACCGACGCGGACTGGACCGGTCGCCCCCTCGCCGGGGCCGTGATCTACGAACTCCACGTGGGCACCTTCACCCGTGACGGCACCCTCACCGGCGCCATCGACCGCCTCGACCACCTGGTCGAACTCGGCGTCACCCACGTCGAACTCATGCCGCTCAACGCCTTCGACGGCACCCACGGCTGGGGCTACGACGGGGTCCTGTGGTCGGCGGTCCACGAACCCTACGGCGGGCCCGACGCCCTCAAGCGGTTCGTCGACGCCTGTCACCGGCGCGGCCTCGCCGTGCTGCTCGACGTGGTCTACAACCACCTGGGCCCCTCCGGCGCCTACCTGCCGCGCTTCGGCCCCTACTTCCTCGGCGAGAACGCCTGGGGCCCCTCCCTCAACCTGGACGGCCCCCACTCCGACCCCGTCCGCGACCTGATCGTCGAGGGAGCCCTGGACTGGCTGCGCCACTACCACCTGGACGGGCTGCGCCTGGACGCCGTGCACGCGATGAGGGACGACCGCGCCGTACCGATCCTGGTCGAACTCTCCGACGCCGTCGACGCCCTGGCGACCGGACTCGGCCGCCCCCTGTCCCTGATCGCCGAGTCCGACCGCAACGACCCTCGCACCGTCCTGCCCCGCGAGGCCGGCGGTCTGGGCATGACGGCCCAGTGGTCCGACGACCTGCACCACGCCCTGCACGTGGCGCTCACGGGGGAGACCCACGGCTACTACGCCGACTTCGCCGGCCCCCACGTGCTCGCCGACGTACTGCGACACGTGTTCCGGCACGACGGTGGGCCCTCTTCGTTCCGAGGGCGAAGCCACGGCGCACCGGTCGACACCCACCGCGTCCCGGGCAACCGGTTCCTGGGATACCTGGCCACCCACGATCAGATCGGCAACCGCGCCCGTGGCGACCGCAAGGGCGAACACCTCTCACCCGGTCTGCTCACCTGCGGCGCGGCGCTGGTGCTGTGCTCGCCCTACACCCCGATGATCTTCATGGGCGAGGAGTGGGGCGCCACCACCCCCTGGCCGTTCTTCGCGTCCTTCACCGACCCGGCCCTGATCGAGGGGGTACGCGCCGGGCGCCGCCGCGAGTTCGCCGCCCTGGGCTGGGCCGAGGAGGACGTCCCCGACCCCATGGACCCGGCCACCCGCGACGGCGCCGTCCTGGACTGGTCCGAGCCCGAGCGCGAACCCGGGGCGGTGGTCCTGGAGACCTATCGGGCGCTCATCGCCCTGCGCCGCACCGAACCCGAGTTGGCCGACCCGCGCCTGGACCGCTTCGAGGTGAGCGCGAGCGATGACGGCCGGGTACTCGTCCTGCACCGTGGCCGCTTGCGGCTGTTGTGCAACCTGTCCGCCGAGAAGGCCTCCGTCGAGTTGGACGCCGACCCCGGGGAACCCTTGCTCGTCACCGGACACACCCGGGTCGAAGGCACCCGGGTCGAGCTGCCGGGCGAGTCCTTCGCCGTCCTACGTGTCCGGCCCGCCCGTTCGGGCCGTTTCCGGTAGTCGGGCACGCGCCCACTCGGCCAGGTGCTCCCACACCATCCGCCCGAGGGCCTCGGCCCGGTCGGCCGCCGTGCGGTGCGGGCAGGTCCCGACGGTCGAGGGGCTCCTGTCGTTCAGCTCGCATCGGCCGGGACGTCCTCGGGACCGAGCGGGCGGCCCGCCACGTAGGTGCGGCGCACCGCCCGGTCATCGCCCAGGATCGACAACGCGAAGATCAGATCGGAGACCGACTCGGCCGTGTTCGTCCGCCGTGACAGCAGCGGCGTGGCTTGCGGGTCGAGCACCACCAGGTCGGCCTCGTGCCCCGGTGTGAGGGTGCCGACGTGGCGGTCGATGTCCAGGGCGACGGCGCCGCCCAGGGTGGCCAGGTACAGCGAACGCAGGGGATCCAGGCTGTGGCCGCGCAGCTGCGCCACCTTGTAGGCCTCACCCATGGTGGAGGGCAGCGAGAACGTGGTGCCCGCGCCCACGTCGGTGCCGAGTCCGACGTGCACGGGACGCTCGGGGTCCAGCGCCTCGTGCAACGGGAACAGACCACTGCCCAGGAAGTTGTTGGAAGTGGGGCAGTGCGCGATGGCGGTATCGGTGTCGTGGCAGAGCCGGAGTTCGTCCTCGCCCAGGTGCACGCCGTGGGCGTACACGGCGCGCCGACCGGTCAGACCGTGGTGGTGGTACACGTCCAGGTAACCGGAACGCTCGGGGAACAACTCGCGCACCCACGCGACCTCGTCCCGGTTCTCGGACAGGTGACCGTGCACGTGGACGTCGGGGAACTCGCGCCACAGCTCACCGGCGGCCGCCAGCTGTTCGTCGCTGCTGGTGGGGGCGAAACGCGGGGTGATCGCGTACATGTTCCGGCCCTTCCCGTGCCAGGCGCCGATCAGGTCCCGGGAGTCCCGGTAGCCGCTCTCCACCGTGTCGCGCAGGGCCTCGGGCGCGTTGCGGTCCATGAGGACCTTGCCGGCGATCATCCGCATACCGAGGGTGGAGGCCGCACCGAACAGGGCGTCCACCGAGTGGCGGTGCACGGTCGCGAAGGTCAGCGCCGTGGTGGTCCCGTTGCGCAGCAGCTCCGAGAGGAACCGGCGGGCCATCGCGGTGGCGTGCGTCGGATCGGCCATCTGCTCTTCGGCGACGTAGGTGTGGTTGCGCAACCAGTCGATGAGTTGGTCGCCGTGGGCGGCCATCATGTCGCTCTGCGCGTAGTGCGCGTGGGAGTCGATGAAGCCGGGCCCGACCAGACAGCCCGGGTGGTGATCCACCCGTGTGCCTTCGGGGAGTCCGGGCAGGACGTCGGTGGCCGGTCCGACCTCCCGGATCAGCCCGTCCTCGACCACGACCACCCCGTCGACCTGGTGGACGAAGCACTCCCGTATCGGTACGCGGAAGGGATCACCGGTGAAGTAGACGAGGTCTCCGCGTACGGCCGAGAGTTCACCTGCGGGGCAGGGCGGTGTGAGGGGCATCGGTCACGTCCTTGATCGGGTCCGGGGACAGGAGCGTGTCCGCGTAGACGGGGTAGGGTCCCCGCGGAACGCGGTGGGCTCCTCCTCACCGAGCGTATCCAGGCGACCGCCCTCGAACAGGGCGGCCCCGGCGACGAGGCCGGCCACGGTGATGGGCCCGATGTCCCGGTCCGAAGGGTCACTCCAGGGGGCCGGTCCAGGTGGCCTCGTCCTCGGCGTTGGTCATCACCACGGTCAGGTCCTGAGCGCTCTGCGGCGCCTCGCACTCCATGTCCATGGTGTGGGTCCCCGCCTCGGCCTCCGTGACCGGAGCGTCGCTGGTCGCGGGGGTGCCGGCCTCGTCGAAGAAACACTCCACGGACATGTTGCCCAGGCCGAACACCCGGCCGAGTTCGGGCACATCCACGGTCAGGGTGAAGCCGGCGTTCCCGGCTCCGTCGGTGGTGACGTCGTCCACGGTGTAGACCACGTCCTCCTCGATCCCTTCCTGGAACTCCTCCTCGTAGGCGCCCACCGGGTGCGGGAAGACGGCCGGCTCCCCGAAGGCCAGAGTGTCCCCGGCGTCGGGAGCACCGCTCTGGTCCGAAGTGCCCGGGGCGCCGCCCTCCCCCTCGTCGGCCTCATCGGTCGGGGCGGACCCGGTGGTCTCCTCCTCGGTGGCGGAGGTCTCCACCGGGTCCTCCAGCGCCATCTCCGCAGGGGAGGCGCACGCGGCAGCGGCGAGGACCAACGGCAACAACAGTGCGTAAGGCATTATTCGTCGCATAAACCCACGTTAGGTGAGGTCGGTGCGCGATCCCCGGCCTGGCCGGGGCCTCAATCGGTCAGAACACGCGTCAACGTCACCCACTGTCCGGGCGTCACCAACCCCACCGGTGCGCCGGCCGCGACCCGCGCCGTGCCCAGTGCCCTGGTCACCTTCCGTGCCGGGTACGCGCGGCGCAGGGACGCCGAAAGCGAACCGCCCACCCCACCGAAACCGAGTTCCACCAGGCACCGGTACTCGTCCAAGTGCTCCCGGGGCAGCAACGGTTCCTCCCGGGCGCGCAGCACCAGAACACCCGAGTCCACCCGTGGCACCGGACGGAACCTGCGCCGGTCGATCCGCCCGGCCAGGGTCCAGGACCACTCCGGCCAGCTCAGCACGGTCACCTTGCTCCACCGCCCGTAGGCCCCGGTGCGTTTGCGGGCGTACTCCAACTGGGTGACGAGCGTGGCCGAGGTCAGGTGGCGGGCCTCCAGACACCAACGGACGATGTCGGAGGTCCGTGAGTACGGGATGTTGCCGACCACCACGAAGGGGGAGCCCGGTGGACGCGATCGGGTGAAGTCCCCGCGCACCACCCGCAACCCGGGTGCGCGCTCCCGGTAGCGTTCGGCCAGTCGGTCGGCCAGACGCGGATCGAGTTCGTGGGCGATCACCCGCCGCGCGTCCCGGGTGAGGTGGCGGGTGAGGGCGCCCTCACCCGGACCCACCTCCAACACCAGGTCCTCGGGTCCCACTCGCGCGGTGCGCACCACCCAACGGGCGGTCGCCGGATCGGCGAGGAAGTTCTGGGACAGACGTCGACGGTCGTTGTTCCTGGCGCGTGCCATGCGTGCGTGGTCCGTTCCGCCACCGGGGGTGGCCGACGAGGGCGTGAACGGCACGACGGGACCCACGCCCGGCCAGGGCGCGTCAGAAAAGGGACAGGGTCCGCCGGCCGACCGCCCGAAAGGGAAAAGGGGCGTCGGCTGAGACCGGACCGGCGAAGACGCGGGTGCGACGAAGGACGAACCCGGCACCGCCGACGTCGCGCCGATGAGGACGCGGGAACGGCGGTGCGCTCAGAGGGGTTCGGCTACCGGGCCGGCTGAGCGGACCGGAGTCGTGCGTAGGCGACCGCGGGCCAGGCCTGTGGACCCTGGAAGATCGCGTGGAATGCTGCCATGACGTCCACGTTAGGGGAGGGCCATCCGCGCGGGCAACGCATTTTCCGCGAGGGCCATACTCCGGAAAACGGGTGGCCGTACCCGTCCCGAACACGGGATACTCGTCGCCATGGCCGACTTCTCCACCTTCGACACCCGCCACTATCGCACCGTGGACGTGGCCACCGGCTACGACGGATGGTCCACCACCTACGAGGAGTCCGTCCTTGACGCGATGGACCTGGGTCTGCTCGCCGGGCTCACCGCACCCGACTGGGGCACGATCGACCGCGCCGCCGACCTGGGGTGCGGAACCGGGCGCACCGGCGCCTGGCTTCGAGAACGCGGGATCCCACGCGTGGACGGTGTGGACCTGAGCGCCGGGATGCTCGCGCTGGCCGAGAAGCGCGGCGCCCACGCCACCCTCGCCCAAGGCGACGTGCGCGCCACCGGACTGCCCGCCGGCTCCTACGACCTGACCATCGCCTCGCTCATCGACGAGCACCTGCCCGGGCTCGACCCGCTCTACGCCGAGGCGTGGCGGCTCACCCGGCCCGGCGGGCACTTCGTCCTGGTCGCCTACCACCCGCAGTTCATCATGGTCTCGGGGATGCCCACCCACTTCACCGACGCCTCCGGTGAGGACGTCGCCATCACCACGCACGTCCACCACGTCGGTGACCACGTGCGCGCCGCCCTGGCCGCCGGGTGGCGGCTGGTGGCGTTGGAGGAGGCCGTGGTGGACGAGGGCTGGGTGGCGGCCAAACCCAAGTGGGAGAGGTTTCGCGGTCACCCCATCTCGGCCGCCTTCGTCTGGACCCGCCCCGCCTGAGGGGCCGCCGTCAGGGCGCGGTGAGCATCCGCGCCCATAGGTCCGCGTGGTGTTCGATGTGGTCGGCGGCCGGGCCCCAGTGGTCGGCGTGGCCCTCGGCGTGCAACCGCGCCCAGGGTTGTGTCCCGGTCCGCGCGCCCTCCTCCAGCAGTTCGAACATGCCGCGCACCCGGTGCAGCGCGGCCCAGGGCAGCGCCGCGCGCTGTTCGAGGTCGCAGCCGTAGCCGTCGGCCAGCGCCCGCAGACGCCGGCCGTCGATGTCGGGATCACCGCCGGCGTGCAGGGGTGCGAACCCGTGCGCCGCGTAGCCCAGATCGCCCATCCGGGTACCCGGGGCGGCGCCGTCCCAGTCGATGAAGCACCAGTGAGGCTCCGCGTTCCCGGTGTCCCGCCCGCCGACGACCAGGTTCCACGGGGCCAGGTCGTAGTGGCAGATGACCTCGCCCTCCTCCGGCGGGAAGACCGATCCCCACACGGGTTCGCCTCGCGGGATGAAGTCGGTGGTCAGGTCGTGCAGGCGCCGGATCAGCGCGCCCACCCGCCGCAGCCCGGCCGTGGACATCGGCGCCATCCGGTCGGCCAGGGTCCCGGGCACGTACTCCAGACACTGGGAACCCTCCGGGTGCCGCCCGTGCGTGGCGGGTGCGGCCGGATAGCCGTGCCGGTTCAGGTGACGCAGGAGTTCGGTGACGGCGGGGGAGGAGGGCAGCCACGGCTTGCGCACCGTGGCGCCCACGCGCAGCACGCTCTCGGCGACGTTGCCGCCCTCCAACACCTCGACGTCGTCCGGGGCGGGTTCGGTGGAACTCATGCGCCCCATCCTGACCGGGCTAGCGCCCATGGTCCATCGAATTCAGCGGGCTTCCCGGGCGAGGGCCTCGGCTTCGGCGGCGTCGAAGCGCGCGTCGCTCAGCCGGATCAACGGCAGCAACAGCAGCAACATCGACCCGCCCAGCAGCAGGTACATCGGCCTGAGCCCCATGAGGGAGGCGAGTACTCCGCCGGTGGCCGCGCCCAGCGGCATGGTGCCCCAGGCCAGCAGCCGGAAGACGCTGTTCACCCGGCCGAGAAGGTGGTCGGGGGTCAACCGCTGGCGTAGCGACACCACGATCACGTTCCAGACCATGATGGCGACACCGCCCGCGCACAGGCCCGCCGTCACCACCCACAGGTTCGTGCTCAGCCCGGGTACCCCGAGCAGCAGGGCGAACCCGACCACGGAGACGCGTAGCGCCCAGGTGCGCCCGCACCACCGTTCGGCCCACTCGACCAGGAAGGACCCGATCAGGCTGCCCACGGCGGTGGAGATCAGCAGCAGGCCGAACGCGGCCTCGTGCAACCCCAGGTGCGAACCGGGGCCCACCGCGTAGAGCACGAACACCGCGAAGGCCGCCTGGGTGGCGAAGTTGGACGCCCCGACCATGAGGGCGAACCGGCGCAGCAGTCGATTGCCCCATAGGAACCGCACTCCTTCGGCGATCTCGGTGCGCATGGTGGTGGCCGGCCCGGTCCTCTTCACCCGGAATCGGCCCTTGACCAGCAGCAACATTCCCACGGCGGCGGCCCACAGCGCCGCCGGGGTGACGAAGGCCAAGGCGACACCGACCGCCACCAGGGCGCTGCCGAGTGGCGGGCCGATGAACTCCTGCCCGGTCAGTTCCGCCGCGTACAGGCGGCCGTTGGCCCGGGACAGACTGCTCCGGGGGACGATCTGCGGAAGGATCGACTGGGCGGAGGTGTCGTAGAGGGTCTCGGTGACCCCGATGGCGAAGGCGAACGCGTACAGCAGCCAGATCGAACCGAACCCCAGGGACAGGGAGAGCACCAGCAGCACGAGGAGGGCGGCGCGCACGACGTTGGCGCCGACCATGGCCACTCGGCGGTCGAGCCGGTCGGCCAGGACACCGGAGGGTAACGCGAAGAGTAACCAGGGCAGGCTCAGCGCGGTGGCCACTCCGGCGATCAGTAGGGGTGAGTCGGTCAGGCGCAGGGCCACCAGGGGCAGGGCGGCCTTGAGGGCGCCGTCGGCGAGGTTGGACAGCCCTGAGGAGGTCCATAGCCGCCAGTAGGGGCCGCCCAGTGGTCCGGGGGCGGTCGTGGTGGTGCCGGACGGAGGGGTGGAGGGCGTGTGCCCGTCGTTCTCGGCCATGGATCGACGATGACAGATCGATTGATAAAACTCAATCGATTGGCTTCAATCTATCGACCCGGTAGCGTTGCCCACATGAGTGAGTCGGAGCCGGCCCCGCCCGCCGCGTTCGAGCCGGGCAAGCGCCGCCCCGCCACCGCCCAGGAGGCCAAGGCCCTCGGGCACCCCCTGCGCCTGCGCATCCTCCGCGAGTGCCGATTGCGCGAACTCACCAACAAGGAGCTCGCCGACCGCCTGGAGACCTCACCCGGCACGGTCCTCTACCACGTCCGGCAGTTGGTGGAGGCGGGGCTCCTGACGGCCGCCCCGGTCCGCACCGGCAGTGGGGGAGCCCTGGAGAAGCCCTACCGTGCCACCGCCGTGACCTGGTGGCTGGACGGTCCGCTCGCGGACGAGGAACCGATCGCGCGGGCCGCGCCGGTCCAGGCCTTCCAAGACGAACTCGCCCAGGCCGGGCCCGAGTCGCTGCGCACCTACGCCCGCTTCGTCCTGCACCTGAGCGACGACGGGCTCCAGGAACTGGACCGGCGAATCCTGGCCATTCTGGACGAATACGTGGCCACCGACGAGGAACGCCTCGACCAGCCCGCCTACGGCGGCATCTTCGTCCTACACCGCCCCGCGGACTGACCCCGCGGTCATCCGTTCGGCCTCGTCGGCTCCGCCGGCCCCGGGCACGGTCGTGGCGGGCTCAGAAGAACTGCCAGGGCCCCTTCGGCGGTCGCTGATCCACCCCCGGACGCGACCAGTCGCACACCCCTTCCGCGAAGACCTCCCGGGCTCGTTCGGCCTGTTCGTCGTCGAACTCCACCGGATGCTCACTCTCGTCGAAGGGGGTGAGCCGGCACTTGACCACGTCCGAAGCGAGCGGGCCGCCCGCCACCGTCCGCGGCGAACCGTGCACGGGGAAGGCGTCCGCGCACCGGTCGCCCTGACCGGCCGGCAGGGGCAGTTGGGGCGCGACCACACGCTCGCCCCCGATCCAACAGGAATCGGTCAGCCAGTCCGGGCGGGTGCGCTCCACCCGCTCGATCGGGGTGGAGCGCGGGCGCACCCGCGCGTCGTCGGCGGCCGCGCTCACCCAGGAGTCCAGCTCCCTCAGTGCGCGCCCGGCGACCGGGCTCGATGAGTCGAAGACCCCCGACCGGTAGGGCTCGACCAGCATCACGTGGTTGGCGTCGGTGCCGTTGGCCTGGACCAACCGCTCCCGGGTGGAGAAGGAGTGGTAGCGCATGTGGATGTCACCGCCCGGTGTGTCGTCCTGGTAGGGGCGGTGGTCCACCACGGGGACGTCGGCCAGCCCGCCGCCCCCGTGCAACAACCGGCCGCTGTCGTAGGCCGCCGCGATGGCCTCCGGGTCGCCCTCGGTACGTTCGGCCACCACCTGACCGTCCGCGTCGAGTCCACCGATGTGCTCGTTCAGGTGCAAGAACGCGTCCACGTCGATGTCCCCGGCCATCAGCGCAGACAGACCGTACTGGACACCGACGTTGTCCAACGGCCGCCGGGGCAGCCCGGTGCCGGGATCGGTCCCGTAGACGTTGACGGTGTGCGAGTACAGGTCGCAGCGCGCCCCGTCGGGGTTGTCCTCGGGGTGGTAGCGCTCGGATTCGGGCAGTGAGTCCGGGCACACGCCCCGCGGATCGATCCGCGACGCCGCGCCGGCCATCGCCGTCACCCCCTCGGGGCCACCGAACCCGGAGACCTCGCCCACCTGATCGGGGGTGAGCGCCTCGGGGTGCCTCTCGGCGTAGGAACG
Source organism: Nocardiopsis sp. NPDC055879 (assembly GCF_053615935.1). Classification (NCBI taxonomy): domain Bacteria; kingdom Bacillati; phylum Actinomycetota; class Actinomycetes; order Streptosporangiales; family Nocardiopsidaceae; genus Nocardiopsis; species Nocardiopsis sp. NPDC055879. The sequence continues at coordinate 237,024 of NZ_JBSHCT010000005.1, read as the reverse complement.
CAGCAACAGCGCGTCGGTCGCCGCCGGAGTGGTCGCGAAACCCACGTCCGGGTAGCTCTGCGAGACCAAAATCCCGTCCAGCAGCCCGGGCTGGTTGTCGGTGATCTGGTGGGCCTGGTACGAACCCCCGGAGGACCCCCAGCCCAGGGTGTGGTCGGGGGAGCCGTAGGCGAGGGTGAAACGTTCCTTGGTGGCCGCCATGGTCTCGGCGGCGAGGAGGTCGTTGCAGTTGTTGCCGAACACGTTCAAGGACGCCGAGGCCACCGCGTACCCCTGGGAGAGCATGCCGTGGTCCACCACCCCGGCGGTGTGGTCGCCCTGCGTGTACCAACCGCCCGGGCAGCCACCGCCGAACTTGTACACCAGGCGCCGATTCCAACCTTCGGGGGAGGTCCACGGGTCGGGTTCGGGGTCGCGGGGATCATGCAGTAGGGCCGTCTCGTATACCGAACGGTTGGCCGTCCCGGTCTCCACCCGCACGGTGTAGGGCACCTCCGCCCCGGTGGAGGTGGTCGTGGTGGCCACGTCGGTGGGCAGCCGGTCCCGGTCCGGCAACGCCTTGAACTCCTCGTCGGTGGATCGGTACACGTACCCCACACGGGTGGTGACCGAGCAGTCCTCGTCCAGGGCGGCGCCCAGCGTCCCGCCCCAGGCCAGGTCGAAGTCCTCGGTCCGACACACGAACGGTTCCTGGTGCGGCCCGGAGAACACCGGCCCCGACAACGGGTGGGCGGTCACGATCAGCTCCACCGGTTCGGGCGCGGAGCCGCCCTCCCGGGTCGTCTCCTCCTCCGCGGCCTCGATCGAGGCCACCAGTGAGTTGGTCCCCTCGGACAGGTTCGAGACCGTCCCCTCCAACACCGGGCCCACCCCGGGTAGAAGCACCCGCCGCAGCGCCTCGGTGACGTCATCGCCATTCGATTCCAGCCGCACCCGGTGGGGTTGGTGGGGGGCCGGCGGCGTCACTCGGACCAGTACCGTCTCGCCCATGACGGTGTCGGGCCGAGAGGACAGCACCTCGACGGCGAGCCCGTCCTCGGCGGTCCGCGAAAGGGGCTCCAACGGCGCCGCCGAAGGGGGAGTGTTCAGCGCGGTGGCGTGTTCGGGCACCGCGGCGCCCGAGACGGAGAACAACGTCGCGACACCGGCCGCACCCGCGCCCAGGGCCACTCGTCGCCAGGTCGTCCTCATCACGGCGCCCCCGGACATGGAGGGGCGGCGGCGAGGGTCGGGGGCCGAAGAGGAACGAACCGGTCGATGGCACATGCCGGCATGCTCTCCGCGCCACGTCCCCGCGAAGGGGGGACGCACCGTGTCGGGAACCGGCTTTGCATTCCCATGCCGCCATCGATACCCGGAAAGACGACAGAACGAACAAAAAGGCCGGGTGTTCGGATCCTTCCTGATCCGGACACCCGGTCCATGTGCGTGTTCGCGGGATCAGGCCCGCTGGATCTCCCGACCGCTGATCCGGGCCGGGACGATCTTCAGGACCTGGTCCCGCGGGCCGGCCGCCCATGGTCGCGGCATACGGCCCTGCGGGACGCGTTCCAACTCCCCGTCGTCACGGACCCACCGGCAACGCCCCGAACACAGCACGCTCCACCCCTCACGGCGTTCCTCGTCGAGGTGGTCGACCTGGAAGGCCGCGTACCCGCGCGCGTAACGCATGATGGAGCCGGCCAACGTCGAGCGGAACACGATCGTGTCGTTGAGCAGCGCGTAGTTGACGGGCAGCACCGTCGGCGCGGCGTCCCCGTCGATGGTGAAGGCCACCCGCCCGATGTCCCGTGTGGCCAACAGGTTCAGACAGGTCTGACGCTCCAGGACGGTGAACGAGACCTGCCCGCCGGTGGACAGGTCCGCGCCCAGCGATCGCCGCTCGCCCTCGTGTAGACGTTCGGTGCCCGCGAACTCCTCCGACGCCGTGCGCTGTTCCGGTGGCGATCCGGGTCCCGTGTCCCGCCCGCTCCTGGACGCCCCGGCGTCGCTTGTTCCAACCACCACAAGCCCCCCGAAATCCGGTACCTTCCGTGCATCCGCCCTCTTCATCGTCGTCCGTCCACGAACACCGGAAAAGGGGCCGGGATCCCCCTGATCCACGGCGAAGGTCCTCGTTCGCGCATTACCCGTCGGGACACAGGACTCAAACGGGAAGGGACGTTCGCCCCCTCTGGTGGCGAACACACCCGGATAGGGTGGTAACACCTGGTCCGAGCCTTCGGACCGAGGGCGAACACACGGCTCGCAACCGCCCGACGGTGCGCCACAACGGGCGGCGAAGGCCCACAACCCAAGGCGGCGCTGCCGCCTCAGGTCACCAGTGCTATGGAGGTGCGCACCTGATGGGCGGCGACAGATCGATCCGGGTGTTCCTGGTCGACGACCACGAGATCGTCCGGAGAGGCGTGGGGTCACTCCTCGACGACGAGGAGGGCATCGAGGTGGTCGGCGAGGCCGGTACCGCCGCGCAGGCCCTGGCCAGGGTGCCCGCGCTCCGACCCGACGTGGTCGTACTCGACGTTCGACTCCCCGACGGTGATGGTGTCACCGTCTGCCGGGAGATCCGGTCGATGCTTCCCGACACCCACATGCTCATGCTCACGTCCTACTCCGACGATGAGGCCCTCTACGGGGCGGTCATGGCGGGTGCCGCCGGCTACATCCTCAAACAGATCCACGGAACCGACCTCGTCGGCGCCGTCCGCACGGTCGCCCAGGGGCGATCCCTGCTGGACCCGGAGTCGACCGCGCGCATGCTCAAGCGATTGCGCGACGAGGCCGGCCGCAAGGACCCGCTCAGCGAGCTCACCGAACAGGAACGCCGTGTCCTGGAGCTCATCGGTGAGGGACTCACCAACCGGGAGATCGGCGCCAGGATGTACCTGGCGGAGAAGACCGTGAAGAACTACGTGTCCCGAGTCCTGGCCAAGCTCGGCATGGCCCGCCGTACCCAGGCGGCGGCCTACGCGGTGCGTCTGTCCATGGACCAGAGCGCCTGAGCCGTGCGGAACGGACAAGGAGTCGGGCCTCCCGAAGGGGGCGGGCCCGGCTCCTTGTCCGCTCTCAGGGGTTGTCGAGGCAACGGGATTTCGAAACGCCTCGGATCCGACCGCCGGGCCCGATCAACCTTCCAGGGTCTGTCCCTCACGCTGGACGGGCGCGGACCACTCCACCACCGTGCCCTCGCCGGGGCCGGAGGCCACCGCCATCGCACCGCCCAACTCCTCGGCGCGCGAGGCCAGGTTGCGCAACCCGCTGCGCGCCACTCCCTCGGGGACGCCACGGCCGTTGTCGGACACCCGCAACACGACCTCACCGTTGTCCACCGACAGCTCCACGTCCACCGAGGTCGCCCCCGAGTGCCGGGCCACGTTGGACAGCAGCTCACGCAGCACCGGGATCAGGTGCTCGCCCACCCGCTCGTCCACGGCGTTGTCCACCGGGCCCTGGGTGAGCAGCCTGGGCGCGAAGCCCAACGTCTCAGCGGAGGCGTTGACCAACTCCAGCACCCGCGAACGCAACCACGAGGAGTCGTCCTCACCCGAACTCTGTAGGGCGAAGATGGTCGACCGGATCTGTCGGATGGTGTCGTCCAGGTCGTCCACCGCGCCCTGCACCCGCTTGGAGGAGGTCGCGTCGTCGATCCGTCGCACCGTGCCCATCAACGTGATGGCGGTGGCGTACAGCCGCTGGATGACGGTGTCGTGCAGGTCGCGGGCGATCCGGTCCCGATCCTCCAGCACGCTCAACCGTTCCGAGTCCAGGCGGGCCTCGGCCAACTCCAGGGCGACCGCCGCCTGGTTCGTGAACGACGACAACATGTTCGACCAGCTGTCCTGGAAGTCCTCTCGGCCGCGGTCCCGGGCCAGCACCAGCACACCTCGGGCCCCGTCGGGCGGACCGAACGGCAGCACCAGCACGGGACCGACCCCCATCCGGGTGAGGAAGCCGACCCCGAGGTGCTCGAACTCGGACACGTCCGTCTGAAGTGGGGTGCCGCTCAGGTAGACCCGGCCCAGCAGGGTGTCCTCGGCCCGGGTCAGGGTCGCCCCGCGCGCCCCCGCCGCCAAGGACTCGCACTGGTCCTCGGGGCCGTCCCACACCCGCACCGTGAGGGTCTCGGGGTCCTCGCCGGGCATGGCGATGATCGCGATGTCGGAGTGCGCCATCACCCGGGCCCGGCGCGCCACCAGGCGCAATACCTCCTCGGGTGCGGCCCCGGACAGCAACCGGGTGGTGATCTGCCCGGAGGCGTCCAGCCAGGTCTCACGGCTCTGGGTCTGCGCGAACAGTTGGGCGTTCTCGATCGCGGTGCCCGCGGCCGTCGCCAGGGCGCGCATCAGGAGTTCGTCGTCGCCGGTGAACTCCGTACCGTCGTGCTTGTCGGTCATGTAGAGGTTGCCGAACACCTTGTCGCGGATGCGGATCGGCACCCCCAGGAAGGTGTGCATCGGCGGGTGCCCCTCGGGGAACCCCCGCGACTCGGGGTGGTCGCTCACCTCTTTGAGCCGCAACGGCTCGGGTTCCTTGATGAGCAGCCCGAGGATGCCCTCGCCCCGGGGCCAGTGGTCGATGGAGGAGATCTCGTGGGGTTCCAGACCCACCGGGATGAACCGACTCATGTTCCCGTCGGGACCGATCACCCCCAGGGCTCCGTAGCGCGCGTTCACCAGTCCGGTGGCGGTCTCGGCGATCCGCAGCAGGAGGGGGTCCAGTTCGAGGCCCTCACCGATGGAGATGACCGCTTCCAGGAGGGTGTGGACGCGTTCCTGTTTGCGGGAGATCTCGGTCAATCGGGACCGGACCTCGTCGAGCAGGTCGTCCAACCGAACCTGGGGCAGGGACAGCCGGTCGTGTTCGTGAGGATCGAAGTGGTCGCCGTCTGTCTCACTCATGGGGACTCTTTCCGGCTGCTGTCCAAAGGTTCCACAACCGAGTCTATGGGCGTTCTGTACGGGTTCGACTCGCCCCCACGAACTACGACGTGCCTCAAGTCACCCACCCTGACCGGCTACTTTCCCGAGCTGTCACTCCGTCGCACGCAAGTGCCGAAGGCCTCCGGTAAAGGGGTCTTTGGACCATTCTTCACGGCGGTCCCACCCATGTCCCTTTCCCGCCGGACTTCACCTGCTCAGTGCTCCGTCGACAGGTGGCCGGCCTTACCGAGAGCGCTTCGGTCTCTTCCGCTGAGAATCTCGGAGCAATGCTGGTGGACGTTCGCGTACCACTTGAGACCCGGGGCCGAGGGATTCGGCCCCGATGACCTTCCGGCGCCCGAACCCGGCGACCTCGATGGTGAGGTCGGTGGCCCCGGCCAGGTCGGTCAGGTCCACCGGACCTGGTCCACGTACCAACAATGTTCGTAGGCGCGGCATGTCCCGAAGCCACATGGGTGGGCGCATGGTCGCCGCACCATGAATCAGTTCCAGACGACGTACCGCCGGTAGCGACGCGAGTACCTTCGCCGATGCCGGGGTGGTCGCCAAGGCTTCGCTCAGCTCCAGATCCTCGAGCAGTGGAAGTTCCCTCAGCGGAGTCAGATCCAGTTCCGGGTTCACCTCTCCGTAGTAGAAGAAATGGGACAGAGATTCGCTCTGACTAGCGATCCCTTCGATGTCCTTGAGTTCCGGACAGCTCAACAATCGGACCTTCTCCATCGAATCCGGAACGGTCGCAAGGTAGTTCAGATCGGAAATTGTCTTGTCATGCCGGATCGAGAATTCGCTCAGGCGATCCACCGGAAGGAGGTCTCGGAGCGGCTCGCGCGGGAGCCCGTACCCGAACCCCATCTCTTCCAGGGTCACCATCTCGCTGAGGAGTCCCAGGTCATCGGTGAGGGCAGGGTGCGAAAGCACGATTTGCTCGAGAGGACTGTCGATGAGGGGTGCGATGCTGGGGGTGAAGGTGAGGCCGAGGCACATCAGGAGACGCAGCGAGGGCATTCCGCGTAGTGGTTCCAGATCGATGTTCCACTGCTCGTCAGACGAATCCGGGCTCAGGATGAGCGAGACCAATCGGGATATCCTCGACAACGTCTTGACGGAGTCGTTCGCACGACCCCTCAAGACAAGTGATCGGATCGCTTCGATTTCATTGTGGGAGGCGATGAGATCGAGGTGTTCGGCCCAGATGGGGAAGGCGTAGGTATAGGTGGTGAGGGTGTCGACCAAGAGCACTTCGGCGAGCTCTACTGAGGGGTCGCGCTCCCATGCTTCGTCCACCGCGAAGAACGTGTCCCTGCCGCGGAAAGGTAGAGCCTGTTCGATGACGGAATATGATCCGGGCCCGCCGATATGGGACGCCGCCCTGATCGACTTGGCGGCCTCTCGCGCGTTGGTCGGTGGGGTACGGGCCAGGAGCGGCAGAGCGGCCTCGCCCACCAGACTCAGTGCGTGCACGTGTTCCTTGGTTCTCGGCGGGAGGATGCGCTGAACCCTCTCGGTCACCTCCGAGTGGAGCCGTTCGGCGAGTTGAGGTGAGGTCTCCAGGCAGGCGAACGCCACCAGCAGTAGCCGGTCGTGGTGTTTCTTGACCTGGTCCGCGCGTTCCAGTAGCCCGGTGACCAGTTCCTCGCGCTGGGCCGGGGTGGCGTGTCCGGCGGCCATGACCACGACCTCGTGCCACTGGTCGTCGTGGGCGTGCTTGACCAACAGCGGGAGACTGTCCTCCTCCACCAGGGCCTTGGCCGCCAGGTACTCCTCGAAGGTGCGGTGCAGGAAGCTCACCCGGTCGACGGTCGGGCACTGGAGCAGCCCGCTGCGCACCCTCAGATGCGTGAAGACCTCCTCCGGGCCCTCTTCGATGTGGTGCATCGCGGCCAGGAGCCTGCCGACCTGACGCTTGGCGGTGGTGATCGGGGCGTCCGAACTGCCGTTGAGGATCAGCCACTTGGCCAGCTCCTGCAGCAGGAGCACCAACTCCCGGCGCGAGAGGTCCACGCCCGGGACCCCGCGCTGGTGGTCGCGCTCCTTGAGCAGCATGGCCAGCGCCGCCTCGTACACCTCCATCCGATCCCGTGGCAGGGACGTGTGCCGATCCCGGTGCAGCGCGCACAATAGGGCGCAGAGCAACGGTGTGGAGGCGATGGATCTCAAGTGGCGTTGGCCCAGCACCTTCCGAGTGAGTTCGGCTTCGTGCCGGGTCAGCACCGCGCGTTCGGTCTCTTCGGTGACCTCACCGCGTACCGCTTCGTGCCAATGGTGGATGAAGGCCCGTACGTCCTCCTCACCGAGTGGTTGGAGCTCGGCGGCGGTGAACCCCTCCGTGTCCAACCAGGACTCCGAGGCCGCACCGGGCCTGGTGGTGACCACGTAACGGCAGTTGGGAAAATCGGTGAGCAGGCCACGCAGCCAACGGCGGGCGGCCTCACGCTGGCTCTGTGGAAGTTCGTCCACCCCGTCAAGCAGAACGATGCCCCGGCCCTGGGACATCACCGTGGTGGCCCAACCCGCAGGGGCCTGATCGGCCAGGTGACGGCCGGTGTGCCGGACGAAGTCGGCGGGCTCGGGCAGGTCGCGGTCCACGTACTCGCGCAGCGGAACCAGGAAGGGCACCGACCCGGTCCAGGAGGCCATCGTCTCGGGGAAGTCTCCCTGTCCGGCCCGCACACCCACCCAACGGAGCAGGGTGGTCTTGCCCGAACCCGCCGGACCGCGCAGGAAGGTGCGCCGGTGCAGGGCCAGGACCTGCTCCACACGAAGATCACCGGTCGGGTAGGGAGAGTCATGATCGAAGAGGTCGAGCTCCCTCTCCCGCCACTCACCGGACACCCGCAGGCTCAGATACGCCGTGCTCAGCGGATATCTCCTCGTTCCCGCTTCGGTGCCGAACAGCTCCAGCACGTCCCACCGCTCCGCCGCCTTGCGGCGGTAGGCGGTCAGGAAAGCCGCGTCCTCGTCACGCTCGCGTCCGGCGAGTTCCTCCTGCCTCGGCACCCGGTCCAGGAGTTCCTCGACCTTGCCCAGGAGCAGCGTCTCCCGCCGCAACAACTCGGTGAACGCACCCGTCTGGAACCGTGGCAGCGCCGACAGGGTCGCCATCACGTACGCGCACGACTCCGGCAGCACCCGGTCGTATAGGGCCACCGCCGCCTGACTCAGGTCCCGGGTCGCCCGTGGCGCTTTGGCGCGCAGGTACCGCTCCAGGTACAGCGGATCCAGGTCCTGCTCGAACAGGGTGCGGTCGGTCAGCCCGGCCTTGTCGAAGGTGTCGGCCACGGCGAGCACCGCCGCCTCGCGTTCGTTCTCGGCCAGTCCGCGGAACTCGTGATCGAGGTAGCCGAGCACCCGTTCTGCGACGCTCTCCTCGATCTCGTCGAAGCGGCGCTTGAGTCTGCGCCGCTCACGGCTTCCGGTGACCTTCTCCTGCACGAGGTCGGCCACGGTGGTCGCGGCGCTCTCGGCGAGCGGGTTGCCGATCCAGATCCCACAGGCGGCCTTGACGACCGACACGCCCAGTTTCAGCGCGGCTTCGAACACGAACGCTCCGGAGGGGGAGGGGACAGGGGGTCCCTCCAGATTAGAACGAGAAGGGCCGGTTCGGTGGGTTTTCCACAGCCCGAACCGGCCCGGTCCCTCGGGCCCGCCCGCTCCGTGCGGGCGGGCCTCGTCCTCCCTACAGCCCTTCGGTGGTGAAGACCGTGTCCGGTTCGTCGGCGAATCCGTCGGGCCCGCCCAGGAACACGGCGTACTCGTCGTCGGCCGTGCGGTACATGGACTGTTCGGCGGTGCTCAGCACCAGGTCGGCGTGCCCGTCACCGTCGTAGTCGGCCAGCGAGTGGTGGCGCAGGTAACCCAGGTCGGAGGAGGGCACCGGCACGGTGACCGCGCCCTCACCGGTCGGTCCCTCGGCTCCGCCCAGGAGCAGGGTGGCCTCGGAGTAGCCGTGGAACGGTCCGGTCATGGCGACGACGTCATCGACACCGTCGCCGTCGACGTCGCCGACCAACAACCCGTTGCCGAACCCGTCGCCGTCCTCGGCCGCGCCGGGAACGCCCTCGGTGTCACGGTCGACGCGTACCGGATCGGCGTCCAGGTAGCCCTCGGCGGAGAGGTGGGTGTCCACGTACCCGGGGTGCAGTTCGTCGTCGTGGCCGGGCTCGTTGTTGGGGATCCCGCTCACCCCGACGAGCAGGTCGGTCGCGCCGTCGCCGTCGACGTCGCCGGCCACGTGTTCGTGTCCGGGCGCGGTGTCGCCCACGATCTCCTGGGCGGGGCCCTCCGGACCCGAACGCAGTACCACGTGGGATACGGGCGACTCGTCGGAACCGCGGACCAGCAGTAGGTCCTCGTAGGCGTCGCCGTCGGCGTCGAACGCCCTGATCGTCGCGTCGTCCGCGTCGCTCGGCAATGGAAGTTCGTCGGTGGCGGCGGGGGCGCCCTCACGGTCGAAGGGGCCGTGGTGGAAGGTGCTCTCCCATTCGTTGGTGGGGGTGCCCATGAGGCTGTCCAGGACCGCGACGTCGGTGTCGCCGTCACCGTTCATGTCGCCCACGGCCAGGGAGATCGCGTTCATACCCGAGGGGTGGTCCACCGAGAGCCAGGGCAGCGGGACGGCCGGCCCGACGGGACCCTCCGGACCGCCCCACACGAGGTATCCGCCGTCCTGTGCGTCGACGATGAGGTCGGTGTGACCATCTCCGTCCAGGTCGCCGGTGTCCATGACCAGCATGTATTCCTGTTCCCCGGACAGTTCCAGGTCGGATCGGGTCAGGACCACGGAGCGTTCGACGTCGAGTCCGCCCTCGCCGCCGAAGAGCGCTCCGACGTACGGTTCGCCCTCGAACTCACCGCCCACATACCCATGGACGGGCAGCAGGGGGAGTCCGTCCACGAGGATTCCGGTTTCTCCCCGGGCGGGGGCGGCGTCGGACAGGTCGGTGGTGGCGTTTGCGCAACCGGCCGCGGCGATCAGGGTGAGGGCCAGGAGCGGTGGAAGGGTGAACCGTTGCTTCATGCGGGAGGTCTTTCGATGGAGTGGATGCTCGTGTGGGTTCGACGCGCGGGCATTGAAATCCGTTGACGGAACCCTACTGATGGGTGCAGGTTTCCTACGGAACCGGGTGTCGAAAGGTGGGTCGGTCCCGTTCGGGCGCACGAGGAAGCGGGCCGGGCGGCGATGCCGTCCGACCCGCTCGGGTGGGGGTGATGCCTTCCAAGCGCTACCGGGTGACCTTCGCGGAGATCTCGTCCAGGTCGGCGTCACTGGTCTCCCTGCCGACCAGCAGGGCGCCCAGGGTGATGCACCCGACCAGGACCAGATAACCGCCGACCCAGGCCAGACCGAAGGTGCCGGCCAGCCAGGTCGCGATGTAGGGCGCGAAGGAGGCGCCCAGCAGGCTGGCCAGGTTGTAGGCGGCCGAGGCGCCGGTGTAGCGGACCCTGGTCGGGAACAGCTCGGGCAGGACCGCGGCCATGGGGCCGAAGGTCAGACCCATCAGGGACAGACCGATGATCAGGAAGGCCATCACGCCGAAGGTGCTGCCGCTGCCCAGCAGCGGGCCCATGGCGAAACCGAACACGATGATGGCGACGGTGACCGTGACCAGGGTGGGTTTGCGACCGAAGCGGTCGGCCAGCAGACCCGAGATCGGGGTGAAGATCCCGAAGAACACCACACCGATGAGCAGGAACACCAGGAACTGCGAACGCTCGTATCCCAGGCCGGTGACCGGATCGGTGCCGAAGCCCAGCGAGAACACCGTCATCAGGTAGAACAGCACGTAGGTCGCCAGCATGATCAGGGTGCCGATGACCACGGCCGGCCAGTTGCTGCGGAACAGCTCGACGATGGGGGTCTTGACGCGCTCACCGGAGGCGACGATCTTGGCGAAGGCCGGGGTCTCGTGCAGGGTCAGGCGCACCCACAGGCCGATGACGATCAGCACGATGGAGATCAGGAAGGGGATCCGCCAGCCGTAGGCCAGGAACGCCTCGTCGCTCATGGCCTGGCTCAGGATGAGGAAGACCCCGTTGGCCAGAAAGAACCCGATCGGCGCGCCCAACTGTGGGAACGTGCCATAGAAGCCGCGCTTGCCGGCGGGGGCGTTCTCGGTGGCCAGCAGTGCCGCGCCGCCCCACTCGCCGCCCAGTCCCAGTCCCTGACCGAACCGGCACAGCGCCAGCAGCAGGGGCGCGGCCACGCCGATCTGCGCGTAGGTGGGCAGTAGGCCGATCGCCACGGTGGCGATGCCCATGGTCAGCAGGGACGCCACGAGGGTGGTCTTGCGTCCGATGCGGTCGCCGAAGTGACCGAAGAGCCAGGAACCGATGGGGCGGGCCACGAAGGCGATGGCGAAGGTCGCCAGCGACTGCAGGCGGGCCGCCATCATGTCGCCCTCGGGGAAGAACAGGTAGGGGAAGACCAGGACCGCGGCGGTCGCGTAGACGTAGAAGTCGTAGAACTCGATGGACGTGCCCACGAGGCTCGCCGTGAGGACCTTCCGCTTGGGGTTGGTCGGGGGTTGCGCCGACTCGGCCGGTGGCCGTTGCGGCGACGGTTTCCCTGCGGAGACGTCCGTCATTTGACTTCTTTCCAGGTCAGTGCGGGTTGATGGCTGAATATTAGTTCCCGTGGACATTATGTGGAACATTTGTCTCGCGATGTGGACGCATGGGGGGCGATGTCCATGTCGGGGGTAAGGCTTGAACGCGAAAACCCCTGCCATCTCGGGCTTTTGGCGTCCTGGGTGATCAGGGCCACTCGGCATGATCGATTCTTGGCGGTGCAGACCCCCGGCTTCAGCCGTGGGGTTAGGTGCTCTCCGTATCCGGTAGACTACTTTTCGTCCACGACAGCCAAGTGGACACGCGCCGCAGGGCATGCGGTGCCAGCCTGTGGAGACCTCGGGGTTGCCCGGTCTGTGAAGCAGGAACCAGCTACGGCCGCGAGGCGCGTAGCGCCACCCGGCCGTCAGGCCGGGTCGGAATCCCCCGGCTTCAGCCACGGGGAGGAAGTCAAGTCACGCCCGCCGGAGTCCGTCTCGTCATGTGGATGGAAAGCGGCTCTCCGAGCCGAGGAGGACCCCATAGCACAAGGACTCCTGGTGCTCAGCGGCGCCGCCTATTCCGGACTCGCCGCCACCGCTCGCGGGCCGGGGCCCTGGTCGCTTGACGGGGCGCGGGGTCAGCGGCGGCGGGTCGGGGGGTTCTTCCCCGAACGGATCCGCGGCACCCCGCTGACCCGGACCACCCGGGTGCAGTTGTCCCGGAAACGCTTCACCAGTTCGCCGTTGGGTCGATCACTGCGTTCCACCCACTCCCGGGCGGCGCTCGCTCCGGCGCCGCCCGCCCGCTGTCGCCGGTGCAGTCGGCGTTCGCGCACCAGGTCGGTGGCCTCCACGTACCAGAGTTCGGCCAACAATCCCCGAACCTGATCCCAGGGGGAGTGATCGGAGGCCAGGTAGTTGCCCTCGGTCACCACCAGCCGGGTGTGCGGTTCGATCACGTGGCGCGCGGCGACGGGTTCGTGCAGCCGACGGTCGTAGTCGGGCACGTAGACCGGGTGGTCGGTCTCCACCGGCAACCGGCGCAGCATCGCCAGGTAGCCGTGGACGTCGAAGGTGTCGGGGGCGCCCTTGCGGTCGCTCCTGCCCAACCGTTCGAGCCGGGCGTTGGACAGGTGGTAGCCGTCCATGGGCAGGTAGCCGGCGGTGTCCGGGCCCAAGGTCTCGTTCACCGTGTGCACCAGGTAACGGGCCAGGGTGGACTTGCCGGCGGCCGGTGCACCGGCCAGCCCGAGCACGGTACGGCGGGTGTTCTCCCCACCGGTGGGGGGAACCATGGCGAGGACGTCGGCCACGAGGGAGTCGAGCATGGACTCCAGCCTACGTCGAACCGGGGCCCTACACCCGATCAGCCCGCAGATCGGACAGGCACGCTCCGATGATCGGGGCGCAGAGGTCGCCCAAGGGCACCGACGGATCGATGAGCCACCGCACCAGGCAGCCCTCGATGGCGCCGATGAGTACGGCCGCCTCGGCCGGGCCCGAGCCGGGGCGTAGGTCACCCTCCCGGGCGCCTTCGCGCAGCAGTTCGGTGAGCATGGCCCGGTGGTCGCGGTACACGGAGTCCATGTCCGGGGTACCGGCCGGCCTCGGGGTGTGTTCGGCCGCCCACAGGTCGGTCAGGACCCGGGCGGGGTCGGGCTGTTCGGCCCACGACTCCAGGGTCGATCGCAGTAGTTCGGTGAGCCGCTCCACCGCCGGGCGGTGCGGCTCTCGTGCGCCGCGCGGCGGGTGGGCGGTGCGTTCGGCCACGAGCGAGACCTCGGCGGCCACGTCCTCGCCCCCGGTGGCGGCGAGGCCCTCGCGGTACAACACCCGGATTGCCGAGGAGCGGATCTCCTCACGCCGTGCCGCTTGGTCGACCCGTTCGGGAGCCATCCGCGCCGTCCTCCTGGTGTGCCGGGTGCGTCTTCGGAAGCATAGGGCCCGGTGCAGGCCGGTCCGGACCCTGGCGAGTGCCGCCAGGCGCGGAGCCGAGGAGGGGCGGGGCCGCCGGCGATCGGCGGCCCCGCGAAGCGTCAGGGGGCGTGCCCGACGAAGGCCAGGGCCTGGCGCACCAGGACACCCTGGCCACCCTGCATCTCCTCGCGCACCTGAGGGCTGGTGGCCTCGTCCGGGGTGAACCACACCAGGTCCAGGGCGTCCTGGCGGGGCTGGCAGTCACCGCTCACCGGAACGACGTAGGCCATGGCCACCGCGTGCTGGCGGGGGTCGTGGAACGGGGTGATCCCGGGGGTGGGGAAGTACTCGGCGACCGTGAACGGCTGCGGGGAACTGGGGATGCGGGGCAGGGCCACCGGGCCCAGGTCCTTCTCCAGGTGGCGCAGGAGCGCGTCACGCACCCGTTCGTGGTAGAGAACCCGGCCCGAGACCACCGAGCGGTTGAAGCTTCCGTCGGAGCCGGCCCGCATGAGCAGGCCCACGTGTGTCACCTCGCCGCTCTCGTCGACTCGGACGGGCACCGCTTGGACGTAGAGCACGGGCATGCGGCCACGGACATCCTCCAACTCCTCGGAGGAGAACCAACCGGGCTGGGTGTCGGCGGTTTCGGTCATGGGGTGCGCGGCCGTCGTCCGCTCGGGACGGTCGATGGGCCGCTCCCTCCCTTCGCTCTGGTCGTGTCCCTCGATGCGGTCATCCTCCCGTGCCCCGAGGGGTTCGGGAGCACCGGCCGTCACATGGGCGTCCAAGTACCGCTTTTACCGCACGGGAGTCGAGAAAGCACGGTGCGGGTCCGTCTTCGGGAGTGTCCGAGAGGGATCTGTGTGGGCTCTGTGGAGCGTGCCCCGGGTCGGGATGCTCGGGAGAACGCGCGGTGAGGTGAGACCGAACCATCCGCGGAGCCACATCGACGAGATTTCGGGGGTTTTTCTCATCAAAAGCCTCCCGCAACCTCTCTGAAGAGGTTACGATCTCGTACGCGGTTGCGTAGTGGAAAGGTTACGTCCGGTGAGAGGTGGCCCGAGTGGCGAAGGATGTACCGTTCTCGGCCCGGGAACGTATCTCCTGTACGGGGGTGACGGTGGTGCGCGTCCACGGCGAAGTGGACCTGGCCACCGCCGACCGGCTGCGTGAACGTCTCCTCGACGTGGTTCGGAACTCCCGTTGCGACTGCCTGGTCGTGGACATGTCCGGGCTCGGGTTCTTCGACGCCAGCGGCGTGCGCGCCCTGGTAGCCGTCCATCGAGTCCTCAAGGCGCGGGGCGCGCACATGGTCCTGGCCGAACCGTCGTCCATCGCCGAACGGGTCCTGGAGGCCCTGGGAATGCGGCGCCTGTTCGACGTCTATCCGATCGTGGAGATGGCGCTGACCCACACCAGCGGGCTGTGCGCCGACGGTCCGCCCTTCAGGGACAACCCCGTCTCCTGACCCGTGTGACCCGGTCAACGAGGTGGCCTCGATATCGGGCGCCCGCGGGGAAGCCGGGTGCCCGACATCGAGGCTCCACCTATCTCGCTCGGACACTCGGCCCCGGCGTTCGACACCGCCGCCCGGTCAGGGAAGTACCGTGGGGCGTGAGCCCTCGGCCTCGCCGGTGGTCTCGGGGCGTTCCAGGAAGGGCGCGAGCAGCTCAGGGACCGCCTCGTCCGCCCAGGCCAACCCCTGTCCCAGCCCCACGTCCAGGGCGGCGTACATTCCGTCGCCCGCGGCCGTGGTCGCCGCTACGTCGGCCAGCCCCAACCTGCGCTGGAAGGGCGATCGGGTGATCCGCCAACCGATCACCGCCGACCGTTCCAGGGTGACGGTGTCCCGCACCGCCATGCCCTTGCGCAGCACCAGGTACTTCGGGTGCAGGCCGTGCCCCAGACCTCGGTAGGAACCCACCGCGTACCAGAACGCCAGCACGCCCAGCACGATCGCGAGCGCGAACCAGCCCCACCCGGGGGTGGCCTCCACACCCTCGACGACCAGCGGGATCGGCACGATGTTCTCCTCGATCGTGCGCGCCATCTCCCACCAACTCTCGGTGGCGACCATGTGCAGCCACGCCAGCCCGCCGGCCAACGCCACCCCCATCAAGGTCACGAAGGTCGCCCGGGTGAACCGGCGGCGCAACGCGGCCCTGGGGTGCGTGGCCAACGGAACATCCAACGGGGACCGCTCCTGACGCATCAACGCCGCGCCCAGGGCGCGCGCCCGGGAGCGGGGCATGGCCGGGGACAACCTGCTCTTGGCGCTGGTCTTCTTGTCGTCGCCGCTCTCCAACCCGGTCGCGACCGCCTGGATGCTCGCCCCGCGCACCGAACGCAGCACGAAGGGCTCGTGCAGGACCACACCGTTCAGGCGGCGGCCCTCGACCGACAGGGAAACGCTGGTCAGCAGGCCCCGGCGCAACCGCACCGTGCCATCGGGTTCCCGGGTCAGGCGGTAGTTCCACCAGGTCTCCAAAGCGGCCAACAACAGGATGACCACACCGGACAGCAGAAGACCCACCAGGAACAGGGGAACCACGAGCAGCAGCCGGGACATCACGAAGTCGGCCATCTGCTGTGAACCGGGCAGCCCCGCCTGTTCGGAGATCCACTCCCACCCGTGCCCGCCCGACTGGGCGTTGGCGCCGATGAGGGCGGCGATGACACCGAGACCGATACCGAAGGTGGCGGTGGTGGCGGGCGCGTAGGCGAACCAGCGCGGGTCCAGTCGGGCCAGCTCGACGCCGTCCTCGTCGAGCGAACCGTCCTCCCCCTCGGCCGGTGCCCGGGAGGCGTTGTCGGCCCCGGACCGCCGCAACAGCTCACGGCGCAGTCGCTCGCCCTGCTCGGCGGTGACGAACTCCAATTTCAGCTGGTCGGCGCCGGACCCCACCTTCTCGCCGGTGCCCACGGTCACCGTGCACAGCCCGAAGACCCGCACGTAGATCGGGGCGGCCACGTCCACACTGCGCACACGTTCACGCGGGATGGAGCGGTAGGCCTTGGCGATGATGCCCGAACGCATCTCCATACGGTCGGCGGTGACCCGGTAGCGCACCGCGCGCAGCCGCAGCATGTCCAGGTAGGTCATCAGGGCGATGAACGCGCCGGTGGCCGGCAGGGGCAGCAGTGCCCACAAGGGCTGGTCGACCACGACCAGGACGACGGTGGCGACGATGGCGGAGGGGACCATGAACAGCGCCACGATCACCGTGTTGGCCCACACCGACAAGGGGCTCAGCCCCGGCCAGTCGCCGGTCGGTTCACCGGTCTCGGCGGGGACCTCCTGCCCTGGCGGGTTCGGTTCCGGTGCGTGCGCGTCCGCCAGGGTCGGGTCCGTCTCGGGGCGTGCGACGTTGGGGACGGGTTCTTCGGGTCGGTGGTCGTCGTGGGAGGTCATGTCGCGTCCCCCGGAACCGCTTCGGTGTTGTCGGTGAGCTGGTCGGCCACCTCGGTGGCGAGGGTGTGGTCGAGTCCGCTGATCTCGATGGGTCCGGCGGCGGAGGCCGTCGTCACGGTCACGCTGGACAACCCGAAGGCTCTCTGTAGTGGTCCGCGCGCGGTGTCCACGGTCTGGATGCGCGACATCGGCGCGACCCGCCACTCCTGCCACAGCCAGCCGCTGGAGGTGTACACGGCGGTGTCGGTGATCTCCCAACGATGCACGCGGTAGCGCCACCGCGGCATCACGACGGTGATGAGCAATCCGATCCCGCCCACGATCCCGGCCGCGACGAGGAACCAGAACCGCACGGGTTCCCAGATCAGCGCGGGCACGACCGGGATGACGGTGAGGAGGACCGTCACGGACAGGGCCTGGGTCGACCACCAGCCCACCGCTCGACGGTCCACTCGGTGGTTGGGCGGTCGCAGGCGCAGAGCGTCGTTGCTCATGGCGTCGACGTCTCCTCTCGGTAGGGGGCCGCCGGGGCGGACTTGCCATTAAAAGTGATATCACAATGCTATGATCAAGTCATCACCTAAGGAAGGGACCGAGATGAGTGAGACCCCCGGCGTCACCAGACCCGAACCCCAGTACCGCGAACGCGCCGCCTTCGGGTACGGCGGGATCCCCATGTTCGTGGTCGCGATGGTCCTCCTCTTGGGCGGCGTCGGCATCGCCCTGCTGCCGCTGCTGGACCTGCCCATGTTCCTCATCGCGCTCGGTGTGGTCGTGGCGCTGATCGGCGCCGTCCTGTCCTTCGGGCTGACCATGGTCGCCCCCAACGAGGCCCAGGTCGTGCAGTTCTTCGGCCGCTACATCGGCACCATCCGCACCGACGGCCTGCGCTGGGTCAACCCGCTCACCGTGCGCAACGCGATCTCCACCCGGATCCGCAACCACGAGACCTCCGTCATGAAGGTCAACGACGCCTCCGGCAGCCCCATCGAGATCGCCGCCGTCGTGGTCTGGCAGGTCGAGGACACCGCACGCGCCTCCTTCGAGGTCGACGACTTCATCCAGTTCGTCTCCACCCAGACCGAGGCGGCCGTGCGCCACATCGCCGGCAAGTACCCCTACGACTCCTACGGAGAGGGCGACGGCACCTCCCTGCGCGACAGCGCCGACGCCATCACCGAGCAGCTGTCCAAGGAGGTCGCCGAACGCGTGGACGCCGCGGGTGTGAAGATCGTGGAGTCCCGGTTCACCCACCTGGCCTACGCGCCGGAGATCGCCCAGGCCATGCTCCAGCGTCAGCAGGCCGGTGCGATGATCGCCGCCCGCGCCGAGATCGTGGAGGGCGCCGTCAGCCTCGTGGACCGCGCCTTGGAACGTCTGGCCGACGAGAACGTGGTGGACCTGGACGAGGAGCGCAAGGCCGCCATGGTCAGCAACCTGCTCGTGGTGCTGTGCTCCGACCGCCCCGCCAGCCCCATCGTCAACGCCGGGACCCTGTACCAGTAGATCCGGGTGAGGTGCCTTGTCCGAGCGCAAGAAAGTGCTGCTGCGGCTCGACCCCGCCGTCCACGACGCGCTCGCGCGCTGGGCCGGGCATGAGTTGCGCAGCACCAACGCCCAGATCGAGTTCCTGCTACGCCGTGCGTTGGACGACGCGGGCCGGATGCCCAAAGAGGTGCGGGACATTCCGCGTCGTGGCAGACCACGAAAGCCCGAGGCCGCCTCCGATGAACCCGAAGCGGAGCCCGAGGAGGGACCGGAGCGGACATGACGAAGCCGGGTGCCCGAGGGGGACACCCGGCTTCGTGTCGTCGTGGTGGGGGTTACACGCTGTTCTCCGGCTTCTGCGTTTCCTGCGCCGTCTTCGCATCCTCCGCCTCCTTCGGTCCGCCGACGTGCCGACGCCAGTCACCGTCCAAGCGCAGGAGCCACTGCGGTACGACCCGTACCGGGAAGGGCAGTTCGGTCTCCAGGACGTCCTCACCGAACACCGGGGCCACCTCCGTGTACTCACCGTCCTTCAACCGGAATTCGATGATGCTCGGCTTGTCGGGATCGGGAGTGAGGACCCAGTACGAAGGAATGCCGAAGGCGGCGTACTCCTGCCGTTTCGTGTGGTGGTCCCGGAACACGCTCTCGGGTGAGACCACCTCCACCGCCAGCAGCGGAGGTGTGGTCGTGTAGGGCATCTGGAAATCCTCGCTACGAATCACGGCCAAGTCCGGGACTCGGTAACGCGTGCGTTCCGCATTGAGAATCACCCCTGGACCGTCCATGATCAGGAGCCCAGACGGCGCGCAGTTGCTGAGGTGGGCGGTGAGACGTGCGGTGGCCAGTGTGTGGAAGCTGACGGGGGCGGGGGACACGTCAAGCCTCCCGTCGACCAGCTCGTAGCGCCGCCCGTCGTCCGGAATCTTCCGCATATCCTCCACGGTGAGCGGTGCCGGTCCCGGGTCCGTCTTGTCGGTGGTCATGACAGTCGTCGCTTCCTCATTCGCATGGAGACCAGCGTTGCGGAGTTCTGGGGAGCGTGAGGTGGAAATAGCGAAATTCGCGAATAAGAACCCACATCATTCGGCTCCTGGTATCGGCCAAAAAAGAAGGGGTGGGACCGACCGGTGCCGATCCCACCCCCTTCACGATCTGGCGCCTAGCCGAGCGCCGCCGCGGCGGCCCTTCCCGCCGTGCGGCCGGAGAAGATGCAGCCGCCCAGGAAGGTGCCCTCCAGGGACCGGTATCCGTGCACGCCGCCACCCCCGAACCCGGCGACCTCGCCGGCCGCGTACACCCCCGGCAGCGGGGTGCCGTCGGCGCGCAGCACGCGGGCGTCCAGGTCGGTGTGCAGGCCGCCCAGGGTCTTGCGGGTGAGGATGTGCAATCGCACGGCGATCAGCGGGCCCGCCTTCGGGTCCAGGATCTGGTGCGGGGTCGCCACTCGGGCGAGCTTGTCACCTCGGTAGTTGCGAGCGCTGTGGATCGCCATGACCTGTAGGTCCTTGGTGAAGGTGTTGACCATCTCGCGGTCGCGGGCCACCACCTCGCGCGTCACCGTGTCGGCGTCGAGGACCTCGTCACCGGCGACCTCCTTCATCTTGCGGATCAGCTCGGGAAGCCGGTCGGCGACCACGAAATCGGCACCGTGCCGCTTGAACGCCTCCACCGGGCCCGGGGCGCCCGGCAGGACCCGTTGCAACACCAGCTTGAGGTCCTTGCCGGTCAGGTCGGGGTTCTGCTCCGAACCCGACAGGCCGAACTCCTTCTCGATGATCTTCTGGGAGAGGACGAACCACGTGTACTCGTGGCCGCTCTTCATGATGTGGTCCAGGGTCCCCAGGGTGTCGAACCCGGGGAGGTAGGGAGCGGGCAGCCGCTTACCGGTCGCGTCCAACCACAGTGACGAAGGGCCGGGCAGGATACGGATGCCGTGCTTGTCCCAGACGGGGTCCCAGTTCTGAATGCCCTCGGTGTAGTGCCACATCCGATCGCGGTTGATGATCTCACCGCCGGCCTTCTCGGTGATGCCGAGCATCCGCCCGTCCACGTGGGCGGGTACCCCCGAGAGCATGTGCTCGGGGGCCTTTCCCAGACGCTCGGGCCAGTTCTGTCGGACCAGGTCGTGGTTGGCGCCGATCCCGCCGGCGGTGACGACGATCGCCTGGGCGCCCACCTCGAACTCGCCCACGGCGTCCCGATTACTGGCCCGCCCACGCTCGACGTCGCTGGGGGCCAGCACCGTGCCACGCACCCCGCTGACCGTCCCGTTGGTCACGACCAGTTCGTCCACTCGGTGGCGGAAGCGCAGCTCCACCAGTCCCTTCTCGACGGCGGCGCGCACCCGGCGCTCGAAGGGGGCGACCACGCCGGGGCCGGTGCCCCAGGTGATGTGGAAGCGGGGCACCGAGTTGCCGTGCCCGTTGGCCAGGTACCCGCCGCGCTCGGCCCAGCCCACGACGGGGAAGATCCTCAGTCCCTGTTGACGCAGCCACGAGTACTTCTCCCCGGCGGCGAAGTCGACGTAGGCCTCGGCCCATTTGCGCGGCCAGGCGTCCTCGGGCCGGTCGAAGTCGGCGGTGCCCATCCAATCCTGGAGCGCGAGCTCCTTGGAGTCCTTCACACCCATACGGCGCTGTTCGGGGGAGTCCACGAAGAACAGTCCGCCGAAGGACCAGAACGCCTGGCCGCCCAGGGACTGTTCGGGTTCCTGGTCCAGCAGGATCACGCGCTTTCCCGCGTCGGCCAGTTCGGCGGCCGCGGCCAGTCCGGCCAGTCCTGCCCCGACGACGATCGCGTCGGTCTGGTCGGTGCTCATGGGTGACTCCTCGCCGGTCCTGGTACGTGGTGATGAAGACTGTGCACCGGCCCGGGTCCAACGGCAAGGGGCATGTGCGCCGTGCGCCACATCCTTTGTCAGGGTGTGACAAACCGGCCGTCACCGGGCGTGAGCGCGCAGCGTGAATTCGTGAGAAGGGTGAACATTCGAGAGCGTGCCAGGCCGCGAGGACATCCCGCGCACTCTTTCCGTTCATCTCGCGGACACTCTTCCCTTGCTGTGGGTGTTCGGGTCGTCGCCCTGCGGGGTCGATCGAGGCCAGGTGTCGAACCTATTTTTTCCTCCCGTGGAGCGCGTGGACTCCCGATGGCGCAAGGGTTCCCGCGAAATCGGACATAGGGCACATGGAACACGTTATGAACCAACAGTTGACACGCGTCACACTGTGATCCAATCTGGTTAACCGTTAACAGTTAACCGAAAGGACGACATGTCGGAGATCCTGCCCATCAAGCAACGGGCACTCGGCGAGAAGGTCGCCGGAGAACTCCGGCGCCTGATCATCACCGGGCGCTACGCCCCCGGTGCGTCACTGGTCGAGGGCCACCTGGCCGAGCAGTTCGACCTGAGTCGCGGACCCATCCGCGACGCCCTCAAGGTCCTCGCCTCCGAGGGACTCATCGACACCAACCGCCGCAGCGCCACCGTCGTGGGCCTGGGCGGGGACGACATCGACGAACTCTTCTCGCTGCGCGGATCCCTCGAACGGCTCGCCTTGGAGATCGGGCTGAACAAGGACCGGGACAGGCTCACCGACGGCCTGCGCGCCCCCCTGGAGCGGATGCGCAAGGCCCGAGAGAACCGGGATCCCGACGCCTTCACCACCGCCGACGTGCACTTCCACTCGGTCTTCTACGACGTCGCCGGCCACCGGCGCCTCGCCGATGTGTGGGCGCAGTACCGGCCCACCATCGAGGTGCTCCTGCTGGCCTCCAACGAGCGCTACGAGGACCTGGGCCCCTCCGTCCGCGCGCACGAGATCCTCGCCGACCTGATCGAGACCGGTGAGCCCGACGCCGTCTTCGACGAGCTCCGCGGCCACCTGGACAACGCCAGGCTCCGGCTCAGAGCCCCTTACACGCAGCCCACGTCCAACTGACCCCACGGGACGGTCCCGTCCCCAAGACCCTCGGCCCATGTTCCGCGACCCTTCCACGGAGCCGGTTCCACCGAAAACGGAGAACACCATGCGTTCCACCATCTTCCGCCTGTCCGCGGCCGCACTGGCGGTCACCGCCCTCACCGCCGGTTGCGCCGACCGGGGCGGCGTCAGCGAGGACGCCTCGGACTACCCCAGCCAGGAACTCACCCTCGTCGTGCCCTATGACGCAGGCGGCGCCTCCGACCTGGCGGCCCGCACCCTGGCCGCCGAAATGGAGGACACCCTGGGACAGGGCATCGTCGTGGAGAACCGCAGCGGCGGCGCCGGGTCCGTGGGCCTGGAGAACCTCGCCGGACAGTCCGCCGACGGCTACACCATCGGCTACCTGCCGGTCGAGAGCGTCATGCTCGGCTACCAGGGATACGAGGTCGACCCGGCCGACTACGACCTCATCGGCCAGATGGTGTCGGTGCCCGCCACCATCGCCGTCCCCGAGGACAGCCCCTACGAGACCCTGGACGACCTCGTCGAGGCCGCTCGCGTCGAGCCCGGTTCCATCGCGGTCTCCAACTCGGGCGCCGGTTCCATCTGGGAGGCCGCCACCACCGAGCTGGGCCAGGTCACCGACACCGAGTTCCAGCCGGTGCCCTTCGACGGCGGCGCCCCCGCGGTCACGGCCGCCGTGGGCGGTCAGGTCGACGCCGTGGTCGCGGGCATCTCCGAGACCGCTCCGGCGCACGCCGACGACCAGCTCCGTGTCCTGGCCGTCTTCGATGCCGAGCCCTCCGAGTCGCTGCCCGACGTGCAGACCGCCACCGAGCAGGGTGTGGACATCGTGATCGGTGGCTGGGGCGGCATCGGCGCGCCGGCCGGTCTGCCCGACGGGGTCCGTTCCACGCTGGAGGAGGCGTTCAGCGAGGGGGCCTCCTCCGAGGAGTTCCAGACGATCATCACCGACTCGGGCAACATCCCGGTCAACGTGCCCTCGGACGAGTTCGCCGAGTTCGTCGACGCGGAGTACACCCGCTTCGGTGAGCTGCTCGAAAGCCAGGACTGAGCCCCATGGGTGACACGACCACGAACCCGGACGCGCCCGTCACGAGCGCGGCGCGTCCGGGACGCAGACTGCGGGACCTGATTCCCGCCTTGGCCGCCGCGGCCTTCGCCGTGGTCGCCTTCGTCTTGGCCTCGCAGGTCCCGGAAGGGGCCCGACTCACCCAGTTCAGCCCGAGATGGTGGCCGGAGATGTTGGCTGCACTCGTCCTGGTGCTGAGCGTGTGCCTGGCCGTGGGGGCGCTGTTGCGCCCGACCGTCAGGGTGGAGGAGGACGTGCCCGAGGAGGCCACCGGCGAGGGGACGTGGCGGCTCACCGCGATGCTCGCCTCGATCGTGGGCTACGGCGTCCTTTGGTACTTCATCGACTTCCGGGTCTCCACGGCGTTGCTGTTCATCGCCCTGACCTGGTTGGGCGGCGGCCGCGGGTGGAAGGCACTGCTCCTCTTCCCGATCGTCGTGACCGCGATTCTCTACCTTCTATTCGGCGTCCTCCTGAGAGTGCCACTTTGACCTCTCTCCTGGCTGAAGCAGGGAGATTCTTCCCTCGCGGGTCGAGTTTTCTGTTTCACGGCCGGTCGCCGACCCGAACCAACGGCCAGGGACGGAATACCGCCCATCGGTCTCACACCGGCTCCACAGACATCACTTTCCGCCGGCCCGGCGGTAGGCCGGCTCGGACTTGGTTCTCGTCCGAGCCGACGCAGGTCAGGTTAACAGCGGCTCAGGTATCGGTGTGCGGGTTCGGCGATTCCGATGGGCGGTGGTTCGCCCCGGGAACAGTTCACCGTTCCCTGTCCTGCTCCGCAGGGGCTCTATTCCTCACTGGCCTGAAGACCAGTGTCTCCTCGAAGGGATTCCGATGAGTCCGATCGTCGAGGGCTTCAGCGCCCTCCTGGACCCCCTGGTCCTGCTGTGCATCGCCGCGGGCGCCCTGCTGGGCATGCTCGTCGGCGCCTTCCCCGGCGTGACCGCCACCATGGCCGTCGCCCTGGCCAGTGGTTTCACGCTCTCCCTGGACCCGCTTCCAGGGTTGGCGGTCCTGCTGACGATCTACGTGTCGGCGAACTTCGGTGACCGGGTACCGGCGATCCTCGTCAACACCCCGGGCACCCCGGCGTCCATCGCCACGACCTTCGACGGCTACGCCATGGCCCGCCAGGGCAAGGCGGGACTGGCGCTGACCTCGTCCGCGTTCGCCTCGGCGTGGGGGACGCTCGTCGGCGTCGTCCTGCTCATGGTCGCCGCGATCCCGCTGTCCAGGCTGGCCCTGAACTTCGGCCCCGCCGAGATGTTCGCGCTGGTCGTGTTCGGTCTGACGATGATGATCGGTGTGTCCGGCGGGCGGATCGTCAAGGGCCTCATCGCGGGCGGCTTCGGTCTGCTCCTGGCCACCGTCGGCCG
Source organism: Nocardiopsis sp. NPDC055879 (assembly GCF_053615935.1). Classification (NCBI taxonomy): domain Bacteria; kingdom Bacillati; phylum Actinomycetota; class Actinomycetes; order Streptosporangiales; family Nocardiopsidaceae; genus Nocardiopsis; species Nocardiopsis sp. NPDC055879. Next base: position 212,315 of record NZ_JBSHCT010000005.1, on the reverse strand, counting down.
GGACCCCATCACGGGTACGCCCAGGTTCACGTTCGGTGCGTCCGAGCTGTCCGACGGCATCCCCTTCATCGCCGCGATCATCGGCCTCTTCGGTATCGCCGAGGTGATGAACCAGATCCTCGTGCACCGCAAGGGCAAGGGGGTGGAACCGATCAAGGAGTTCGGTCGCTGGTTCCCCACCCGTCGGGACTGGCGCACCATGCTCAAGCCGATGGCCATCGGCAGCGGCGTGGGCGGCGTGGTCGGCATCGTGCCCGCCACCGGCGGTGACATCGCCGGGATCCTGGGCTGGGACCAGGCGCGCCGTCTCTCCAAGCGACCCGAGGAGTTCGGCAAGGGATCGCTGGAGGGCATCACCGCCGCGGACACCTCGTCCAACTCCACCCTCGGCGGTTCGGTCACCACGACCCTGGCCCTGGGCCTGCCCGGCGACTCCGTGATGGCCGTGATGATCGGCTCCATGGTGGTCTGGGGCATCCAACCCGGCCCGTCCCTGTTCTCCAATCAGCCCGACCTGGTCTACAGCATCGCCGGGATCATGCTCATCGCGACCGTGGTCGCACTCGTGATCAGCGTCCTGCGCATGCGCGGTGTGGCCAAGCTCCTGGAACTGCCGCAGCACTTCCTGTGGGCCGTCATCCTCGTGTTCTGCATGGTCGGTACCTACGCCGTGAACAACAGCGTCTTCGACGTGGCCGTGATGCTCGTCTTCGGTGTCGTCGGCCTGTTCCTGAAGCGCTTCGGTATCCCGCCCGGCCCGGTCGTCCTGGGCCTGATCCTCGGTGGTCTTGCCGAGGGCAACCTGCGCCGAGCCCTGGAGATCGGTGGGCCGGCGAACATCCTGACCAGCCCCATCGCGCTCGGTCTGCTGGCCGTGAGCGCGCTCGCCCTCATCGTGCCTCCGGTGCGCAACGCCTGGCTCGCACGCCGTGCCCGATCCGCCGAGCGCGCCGCCACTCCGACGTCCTGACCCGGCGGCGGCCACCCTTTCCGCACCCTTTTCGCCCCTTTTCCACCCGAGGAGAAAAACCCATGTCCGTCCCCGCCAAGGTGATCACCGCCCTGCCCACCCCGTTCGCCCTCGACGAGGCCCTCGACCCGGGCAGCGCCACCGCGCTGTTCACCGCGGTGCGCGACCGCGGGGTCGACGGTGTGTTCGTCGCCGGCACCACCGGCGAGTTCACCGCCCTCGACGACGCCGAGCGCATCGAGGTGATCCGCCTGGCCCTGGACGTCTTCGGGCCAGAGGGGGTCTACGCCCACGTCGGCGCGGCCGCGCCTCGTCAGGCCGAGTCCCTGGTCCGTGCCTCCGTGGCCGCCGGGGCGACCCGGCTGGCGGCCATCACCCCCTACTTCCTGCCCTCGCCCGAGGACGCGATGGTGCGCTACTACGAGCGCCTGGTGGCGGCGGCCGGCGACGCCGAGGTGCACGCCTACCTGTTCCGGGCACGCTCCACCACCCCGGCGGACCCCTCGGTGCTGCGTCGTCTGCACGAGGCCGGTGTCCGCGGCGTGAAGATCAGCGGGGAGAGCGACGAGTCGGTGGCCGCCTACCTCGCGCGGGCTCCCGAGGGGTTCGACGTCCTGTCCGGCAACGACATCGCCTTCGAGGAGTTCGTGCGCGCGGGCGGCCTTGGCGTGGTCTCGGGTGTCTCCTCCGTCTTCCCCACGCCGTTCGTGGCGCTGCGCGACGCCCTCAACAGCGGTGACGTCGAAGGAGTGCGCGCCGCACAGCCCCTGGTGGAGCGCGCCGTGGCGGCGGTCAAGAGCGGCAGCATCCCGCACCTGAAGGCGGGCCTGGAAGTACAGGGGATCTCCGCCGGGCCCGCCCGTGTGTGCGGCGACGCCGTCTCCGAGGCCGACCTGGAGGTCCTCAAGGAGACCGCGCGGGCCTTGGCCCTGGCCTGAACCCGACGACGGTGCTAGTGCGAGAGGTGTGTGAGCGCTCATGGCGCTGAAGAAGATCATCAACCGGCCCGAGGACTTCGTCGACGAGGTCACCGAGTCGCTGCTCATGGCGCACCCCGACCGGCTGCGCGCGGCGACCGGGGACCGCAGGGCGCTGGTGCGCGCCGACGCGCCCGTCCGGGGACGCGTCGGCATCGTGACCGGGGGCGGCTCCGGCCACCTGCCCCTGTTCCTGGGCTACGTGGGGCAGGGCCTGGCCACCGGTGTGGCCGTGGGCAACGTGTTCTCCTCCCCGTCCGCGGAACAGATCGCCGCCGCCACACGCGCGAGCCACGGTGGGGCCGGGGTGCTGTACCTGTACGGCAACTACGGCGGTGACGTCTACAACTTCGACCTGGCCGGGGACGTCGTCGCGGCGGAGGGCGTGGCGACGGCGACCGTTCTGGGGACCGACGACGTGCTGTCCGCGCCCCGTGGCAAGGAGGCGACCCGGCGCGGGGTGGCGGGGTTGTTCTTCGCCTACAAGACGGCGGGCGCCTCCGCCGAACGCGGCGACGACCTGGAGAAGGTGCGGTCGGTCGCCCAACGCACCGTGGACGCCACACGCACGATGGGCGTGGGCCTGTCGCCCACCATCCTGCCCGCCGCGGGGGAGCCCACCTTCACCCTCGACGAGGGGGAGATGGAGGTCGGGATCGGCATCCACGGCGAACCCGGGAGCCACCGGGGCCCGTTGGAGACCGCCGACCAGATCACCGACCGCTTCCTCACCGAGATCCTCGGCGAACTGGAACCCGAGGCGGGGGATCGGGTCGCGGTCCTGGTCAACGGACTGGGCTCCACTCCGCTGGAGGAGCTCTACCTGATCTACCGTCGGGTCCACCAGGTCCTGGGGGAGCGTGGCGTGCTCATCCACCGGCGCTACATCGGCGAGTTCGCGACGAGCCTGGAGATGGCGGGGGCCTCGGTCTCCGTGCTGTCGCTCGACGACGAACTGGCCGAACTGGTCGACGCCCCGGCGGCCTCCCCGTTCTTCGGCCAGGGCAACACTCCCGCGCCGAGCGCGCCTACCGAGGAGACGCGTGCGCCGGGCACCGAGTCCGGTGCGGGAGCGGCCCCCGCCGTGCGCCGCACCGGTTCGGTCAGCGCGCTGCGCACCACCCTGATCGCCGTCATGGAGCGCATGCCCGCCCACGCGGAGGAGCTGCGTCTGCTGGACTCGCGGCTCGGCGACGGCGACCTGGGGATCACGGTCTCCTCGGGCGCGTCGGCCGTTCGTGAGGCGCTGCTGACACTGCCCGAGGACGCGCACCACGCCGACGTGCTGCGCACCGCGGCGACGGCGTTCGCGGCGGCCAACCCCTCCACGTTCGCGGCCTTGACCGGCGCGGGTCTGCTCGCCGCGGCGGCCGAGTCCGAGGAGCTTGCCTCCGTGTCGGTCCGTGACGCCGAGCGCCTCACCAGCGCCGTGTCCCGCAGGGTGCGGGAGAGGGGCGGAGCCGAGCCCGGCGACAAGACGTTCGTGGACGGCCTGCTGCTGGTGGAGGAGGCGTTGGCCGACGCCCGGGACCCGAAGGCGGCCGCCCGGGACGCGGTGTCCGCGGCCGGACGCGCGGTGGAGGAGACCAGTGGACTGACGTCGGCCAAGGGCCGTGCGGCCTGGGTGGGTGAACGCGGGGCCGGTGAGCGTGACCCCGGTTCGGTCGCCCTCCTGCGGTTCCTGGAGGAACTGCGCGACGTCCTGTCCTGAGACGGGTCCCCGTGGTGTGCCGTGAGGGGAACACCATGGGGACGCCGCCGCTCGGGAGCCCGTGATGTCGGTCCGACACCACGGGCTCCCGAGCCCCCTCCGTCAAGCCCCGAAACGCACCAGTGACCGGCCGCCCTTGCCCTGCCGCATGCGTTCGAAGGCCTCGGGGACACCGTCCAAGGGGATCTCGTCGGTGACCATCGCCGACAGGCGCAGATCACCGGAACGCACCGACTCGGCCAACAGCGGGATGTCGCGGTCGGGGTCGCTGGAGCCGTACACGCATCCCTGGACGGTACGACCCTGGTGGAACAGTTCCAGGGCGTTGAAGGACACCTCGTCCTTGACCGATCCGAGGCCGACCACGGTCACGGTCCCGCCCCTGCGCACACTGTTCCAGGCCGTGCGCACCACCTGGGCCTTGCCCACCACCTCGAAGGCGTGGTCGGCCCCGCGCCCGCCGGTCAGCCCTCGCACGGCCTTGTGGGTGCTTCCATCGGCGACCAGGAAGTCGGTGGCGCCCAGGGAACGGGCCAACTCCTCCTTGTCGGGGGAGACGTCCACCGCGATGAGGGGGCCGGCCCCGGCCATCCGGGCGGCCTGGAGCACGGACAGACCGACCCCGCCCAGCCCCAGGACCACCGCGGACCGTCCCTCGCGCAGGCGCGCGGCGTTGTTGACGGCGCCCCATCCGGTGACCACCGCGCATCCCAGCATGGCCCCGACCGCCGGGTCGATCCCGTCGGGAAGCGGGATCACGGCCTTGGCCGAGACGACGGTGGCCTCGGCGAAGGCTCCCGTGCTCAAGCCGGCGTAGACGGGGGTGCCGTCGGTCAGCTCGGCGTAGGGGACCAGGGTGCCGTCCAGGGCGTGCTCGCACAGGTAGGGCTCCCCTTGGAGGCAGAACCAACACTCCCGGCAGGCGGGCGCCCAGTTCAGGACGACCTGTTGACCGGGCGTCAGGTGCTCGACCCCGGGGCCGACCTCTTCGACGGTGCCGGCGCCCTCGTGGCCCAGGACGGCGGGCCAGGACTGGGCCAGGGTGCCGTTGGACAGTGACAGGTCGGAGTGGCACACGCCCGCCGCCGCCAGACGTACCCGTACCTGTCCGGGGCCGGGGTCGGGCAGGACCAGGGAACGGATCTGGGGGAGTGCGTCGGTCTCGTGGAAGACGGCGGCCTTGACGGTCGTGCTCATGATGGGGGTACTCCAATCGGGGAACTGGCGCGACTCTAACAATACCGGCCGGTCGGTCTGTTGGTCGGGGGTGTGCTCGAATGGGCCGGGCGAGGCGCGCCCACGCCCGGAAAAGTCCGTTTCAGGGAGGTTCGTGGAAAAGTCGATATTGGCGCCCGCACGGTGTGGGTATCCAATGAATGTCCGCCCGGAAACGCGCGGTGGTAAAGGCCTGAACCACCGCGGGCCGTTCGGCCTCCGGGGCACCTCGATGGGGAGGTTCCATGGCTCCACCCACAGACCCGGCGCCGGTGGCGGCGCCCCGGCACTATTTGATGTGCCGTCCCACCTACTTCGCGGTGGAATACGCGATCAACCCCTGGATGAACCCCACCTTGATCGTGGACCGCGACCGCGCCGTTCGCCAATGGGAGGGGCTCCGCGACCTCTACCTGTCCCTGGGACACCGCGTGAGCGAGATAGCCCCCATCGAAGGCCTGCCCGACATGGTCTTCGCCGCCAACGGTGGCCTGGTCGTGGACGGTCGGGTCTACGGGGCCCGGTTCGCCAGCGCCGAACGTACCCCCGAAGGGCCCGCCTACCTCGACTGGTTCCGTAAGGCCGGCTTCGTGGAGACCAAGGAACCCAAACACGTCAACGAGGGTGAGGGCGACTTCATCACCCTGGACGACGTCATCCTGGCGGCCACGGGCTTTCGCACCGAGGCCGCCGCCCACCAGGAGGCCGAACGACTCCTGGACCGACCGGTCGTCACCCTGCAACTGGTCGACCCGCGCTTCTACCACCTGGACACCGCGCTGTTCGCCCTGTCGGGGCGGCGGATCGCCTACTACCCGGGCGCGTTCTCCGAGGGCAGCCGCCGGGTGCTGGGCGCCCTGTACCCCGACGCTCTCCTGGCCACCGAGGAGGACGCCGCCGTCCTGGGCCTGAACGCCGTCGCGGACGGCCACAACGTGGTCATCGCCGCCGAGGCCACCGCGCTCGCCGACCGGATCCGCGCCCTGGGATACACGGTTCACCCGATCGAACTCGACGAACTCCGCAAGGCCGGGGGCGGCGCCAAGTGCTGCACCCTGGAACTGCGCGACCCACCCTCCTGAGGACCGAGCGAAAGGGGCGGACGCCGCGCACCACCGTGCGGAATCCGCCCACTCAAACATGCCCGAATGTGGGATGTGCCACCCGGCGAAACCATTGCGGGCACGGGCGCACAGGTCACACGCGCGACGCCGGGCGGCCCCGAGACACGCGGCCCCACTCGCCTCCGGCGTCCCCACGCCACTTCCATCGATCCCATTAGGGTCGGTTCCCGTGACGACCAAACAACGCAGACTCCCGCGCCAGGTCAGGGAACAACAACTGATCGACGCCGCCGTCTCCGCGTTCTCCCGGGGCGATTACCACACCGTCAGCGTGGAGGAGATCGCGGCGGCCGCCGGGACCTCCAAACCGACCGTGTACCACTACCTGGGTTCCAAGGAGGGCATTTTCACCGCCTGTGTGCGCCGGGAGATGGAACGACTCATCGAGGCCATCCGCGGCGCCGTGCACGCGCCCCACCCCGCCGACGACGATCCGCTGCGCCGAGGCATACGCGCCTTCTTCGCGTTCGTGGTCGACAACCGCGAGAGCTGGACCGTGCTCTACCGGCGCGCCGCCGCCCAGGGACAGCCCTTCGAGGCCGAGACCGTCCGCGTGCGCGACCGTGTCACCGCGGAGATGGCCGACCTCATCACCGCCTGCACCCGCGACGACTACGGCGACATGGACGCCCGAGACGCCCAACTACTGGCCCGGGTGGCGGTGAGCACCGCCGACGCCTTCGCCGACTGGCTCCTGGACCACCCGGACGAGACCCCCGACACCATGGCCGGACACGTCGCCGAACTCACCTGGTCCCACCTGCGCACGCGCGGACCCGCCGGGGTCTGAAAAGCGGCCCGAGCATCGAAGTCGGTGGGTGAATCTCTTGAGGGGACGAGCGCTCAGACGCGGGGCTCCCGCGTCACCAAGCCGCAGTCGTTCAGGATCCGCACCGCGCTGTGCTCGACGCCGCTGTGCTCGTCGATGAGCTTCTCCACTCCGTCGGGGAGCAGGTCGCGAGGCCGCCACCACCGGCGCAGTTCGGCTTCCCCGACCACGTCGGCGATGGGCTTGGTGGCGTGCCGCTCCAGTGTGGTCGCGAACGGGACATCGAAGTAATAGCAGTGCGCCGTCTGCCGGTAGTCGCCCACCAAGCGGGTGAGCATGTCCCCGTAATGGTCGACGTAGAGGATGCCTTCCACCACCACATGAAAGCCGTGTTCCAAAGAGTGGCGGGCCATGAGGTCGAGCAGGTCGATGTTGACGCCGCCCGGGAGGTCCCTCTCCCTGAGGATGTCGCGACGCACCACGTCCTGGGGGATGATCGCGAGGCCGCGCCCGTACCTCGCCCGCAGCTCTCGGGCGACGGTGCTCTTGCCCGACGCGGAGTTTCCGCGCAGCACGATCAACCGAGGGCGGCAGGGGTGGAGTTCGTCGCCTCCCAGCGGAGTCATGGTCATGACCCTAGGCCAGAGCACATCACCCAAGGGCCGCAGCGAGCCGGTCCCGAATCCCCGACATGGGCGGATCCGTGTGATCACACCATCTAGGACGTCGGAGACCTTTAGGTTCGGGATATGGCCCTCAGCTACCTCTGGCACGGCGACCAGTATCCCCCGGCAGACCTGCCCGTCACGCAGGTGTACGGGTACGTGTTCGACGACCTGGGGCGCGTGGTCGTGCTCTACGACGAGGAACCCGGTGCGTGGAACCTGCCGGGAGGGACACCAGAGCCCGAGATCGATCAGGGTTCCGTTGCCACGCTGGAGCGGGAAGTGTGGGAAGAGGTCCAAGTCCGCTTTGACGACGCCGTGTACCTGGGCTATCAGAGCGTGAGCGAGGCTGACGAGCGGCCACTGCGTGCCCAACTGAGAATGGCCGCCCGCTTGGTCGCGGTCGGCGAGCGAGCCCCGGACCCGGACAACGGCCGGGTTCACATCCGGCGCCGGTGTTCCCTGCCTGAAGCCGAGCGCCTGCTCGACTGGGGTGCGCCGGCACGGGAACAGTTCAAGAGGGCTGCGAAGGTCGCCGAACAGCGGTGGCGATTTCCTGTTCGCGAGCAGGCCCTTGCGGTGGTGGACTGAGCCTCCACGACATCCGGTGCCACCTGCGCACACGCGGATCCGCCCTGGACCCGGGCGGATCCGCGTACGGCGTCAGGCCAGGGCGCTCATCACGTGCTTGACGCGGGTGTAGTCCTCCAGGCTGTAGGCCGACAGGTCCTTGCCGTACCCGGACCGCTTGAAGCCGCCGTGCGGCATCTCCGAGAGCAGGTCGCCGTGGGTGTTGAGCCACACCGCGCCGAAGTCCAGCTCGGCACAGACCCGCAGGGCCCGCGCGTGGTCACGGGTCCACACCGACGAGGCGAGTCCCTGCTCGACCCCGTTGGCCAGTTCGATCGCCTCGCTCTCGTCCGCGAAGCGCTGCACGGTCACGACCGGGCCGAAGACCTCCTCCAGCACGATCTCGTCGTCGGCGCGCAGCCCGGACACGACCGTGGGCGCCAGGAAGAACCCGGCCTCGCCCACCCGGTGACCACCCGTCTCCACTCGTGCGTGCGCGGGCAGGCGTTCCAACAGTCCGGTGACACGGTTGAACTGGTCGGCGTTGTTGAGCGGCCCGAAGTCGCTCTCTCGGTCCGAGGGCAGGCCGGTGACCTGGGCCGACGCCAGACGGGTCAGTTCGGCGACGAACGCGTCGTGCACCCCCTCTTGGACGATGACGCGGGTGGCTGCGGTGCAGTCCTGTCCGGCGTTGAGGAAACCGCCCGCGATCACACCTGCGGCGGCGCCGGCCACGTCGGCGTCGTCGAAGACCACCGCCGGGGCGTTGCCGCCGAGCTCCAGGTGCACGCGCTTGATGTCGTCCGCGGCGGCCTTGGCCACCTGCGCCCCCGCCCGGGTCGAACCGGTGACCGACACCAGGCGCGTGGCCGGGTGTTCCACCAACAGGCGGCCGGTGTCACGGTCGCCCACCACCGTATTGACCACACCGGCGGGAAGCGCCCGTGCGGCGATCTCGGCGAGCAGGACCGTGGTGGTGGGCGTGCTCTCCGCCGGTTTGAGCACCACCGTGTTGCCCGCGGCCAGCGCGGGACCGATCTTCCACACCGCCATCATCAGCGGATAGTTCCATGGGGTGATGCCCACGCACACGCCCACCGGTTCGCGGCGGACCCAGGAGGTGCGGTCGGTGGCGTACTCGGCGGCGGCCTTGCCCTCCAGGTGTCGGGCGGACCCGGAGAAGAACCGCAGGGTGTCCACGCAGAACGGGATCTCCTCGTCCAGGAACGAGGCGCGCGGCTTGCCGGTCTCGCGGCACTCGGCGTCGGCGAACTCCTCGGCTCGTTCGACCAGGGCGTCGGCGATCGCCAACAGGGCGTCCTGACGTTGTGCCGGTGTGGCCCGGCGCCAGGATCGGAAGGCGCGTGCGGCGGAGTCCATGGCGGACTCCACCTCGGCGGGCCCGCAGATCCCGGCCCGACCGGCCACCTGTCCGGTGACGGGGTCGACCAGGTCCAGGGTCGCATCGCCCGCCGGGTGCAGGGGCTTGCCGCCGACCAGGCTGTGCAGGGGCTCGTGGCTGTCCATGGTGGTCCTTCGTTCGAAGTCGTGGGTGGTCAGTGCGACGCGGTCGTCGGCGCGTCCTCGGTGGCGGGCGCGGGGGCCGGTTCGGTCTCCTCCCGGGCCGGCACCAGGCGTGGCCGCTGCGGGCCGAACACCGAGCGCGGCTCGGGGAAGAGGAACAGCGCCGCCGGGTAGGCGACCGCGGCGGTCACCAGCGCCACCGGGAGGCTGATGTCGATGCCCGCGGCCAGGTTCCCCAGGGGGCCGACCAGCAGCGGGGTGTTGGCGAACAGCAGAGCGGCCACCGCCGACAGCGATCACGCCGCAGGAGATCGCGCGCAGCAGGGCCTCGCTGGACAGCCCCAGCCGGCGCGCGGCGCCGTTGACGCGCGCCCCGAGAGCGGGGTCGACCGTCCGGTGCGGACGGCGCTGTCCCGGAACGGGACACGGGGTTCGGTCAGGACATGGGACCGTCCAGGTGCGTGGGGGCGAAGCCCGCCCGTCGCCCACCACCACCCTCAACGGACGCCTACGGCGCGAATATCTTTATGTGCATGGGCAGCACCACCACGCTCGGGCCCGGGGCGGCCAGCGCCGCGGTCAGGTCGGCTCCCACCGTCTCCGGTGAGGTGAGGGTCGCGGGCACCCCGAACGAGGCCGCCAGGGCCACGAAGTCGGGTCGGGTCAGCTCGGTGTGGGTGGCCTCCCCGAAGGCGCCCTCCATGTACTCGCGCAGGATGCCGTAGCCGCCGTCGTCGACGATCAGCCAGGTCACGTCCAGGTCGTGCTGGCGGGCGGTGGCCAGTTCCGCGATCGAGTACATGGCACCGCCGTCACCGGAGACCGCCAGCACCGGACCGTTTCCGGTGGCGGCCGCGCCCAGCGCCGCCGGGAACCCGTATCCGAGCCCGCCGGAGCCCTGCGCGGAGTGCATCGCACCATCGCGCGGGTCCCACGCCGACCACGCCCAGTACGCCAACACGGTCATGTCCCAAAAGCTCGGCGCGTCGTCGGGCAGGGCATCGCGTACCGCGGCCAGGACGGTTTGTTCGGCGGCCAGGTCCTGCCCGGCCAGCCGTTCGGCCACCCGGGCCAGAACCCGGGCGACCTCGGTCTCGACCTCGGGGTCCTTCGGGCGTGGCCGAACCTTCGCGGCCAGCGCCTCCAGGGTCAGGGCCGCGTCGCCGTGGATCCCCAACGCCGGGACGTTGGATTCGAGCTTGCCGAGGTCGGCCTCCACCTGCACCACACGCCCTCGGGGCGCCATGGTGTGGTAGTTGCTCGACAACTCGCCCAGACCCGAACCCACCACCAAGAGCACGTCGGCGTCCTCCAGGTACTCGGTGGTGTACCGGTCCTCGATCCACGAGCGCAACGAGAGCGGGTGGTCCCACGGGAAGGCGTCCTTGCCGCCGAAGGTGGTGGCCACCGGAGCACGAAGGGCCTCGGCCAGCTCCAGCAGCGCCTTCCGCCCGCCCGAGCGGCTCACCCCGCCACCGGCCAGCACCACCGGACGCCGCGCCCCGTCCAGCCACCGGGCGGCCTCGTCCACCACCTCCGCGCGCGGAACGAGCGGGGCGGGAGTCCCGGACACGTCCGTCACCGGCGGCACCACCGTCGGCTCCAGCAGCACGTCCTGTGGGATCTCCACCAACACCGGGCCCGCGGGCGCCGCCGCGGCGATCCGCCAGGCCTCGGTCAGCGCCGAGGGGATCTGCGAAGCGTGTCGGACCGTGAACGTCGACTTGGTGACGTTGCCGAAGGAGGCCGTCTGTTCGGGAAGCTCGTGCAGGTAGCCGTGCCGGCCACCGCCCAACCCCGCCCGCGGCACCTGGCTGCTGATCACCAGCACCGGCGCGGAGGCCGCCCGGGACTCCTGCAACGAGGCCAGGGTGAGCAGCGCGCCGGGCCCGGTGGAGACCAACAACGGGGTGACCTCATCGGTCACCCGGGCGTGCCCGTCCGCGGCGAAGGCCGCGTTGTTCTCCACCCTGGCCGACACGAACCGCAGCCCGGGCGCTCGACGCAGCGCGTCGAACAGCCCCAGCGCGTGCTGGCCGGGGATACCGAAGCACACCCGGGCCCCCAACGCGGTCAGGGTCTCGGTGACCAGGTCGCCACCGTTGCGCGGCGCGCTCTCACCCATGTCGATCAGCCCTCCGTCTTGCGCTGGTGGTTCAGGGCCAGCAGGCTCACCAGGTCGTAGGCCACGTGCGAGGCCGCCGTGGAGGTGATCTGGGCGTGGTCGTAGGCCGGGGCGACCTCCACCACGTCGGCGCCCACCAGGTTCAGGTCGGCCAGCCCGCGCAGGATCTCCAGCAGCTCTCGGCTGGTGATCCCGCCGGCCTCCGGGGTGCCGGTGCCCGGGGCGTGCGCCGGGTCCAAGACGTCGATGTCCACCGACACGTACAGTGGCCGGTTCCCGATGCGCTGACGCAGCGCGTCGGCGATCTCGTCCACGCCCTTGCGCAGCACGTCGGCGGCGGTGACGATGCCGAACCCGAAGCGACGGTCGTCCTCCAGGTCCCGCTTGCCGTACAGGGGGCCACGGGTGCCCACGTGGGCGATCGCCTCGGTGTCGAGGATGCCCTCCTCCACCGCGCGTCGGAACGGGGTGCCGTGCGTGTAGGGCTCACCGAAGTAGGTGTCCCAGGTGTCCAGGTGGGCGTCGAAGTGCAGCATGGCGATCGGGCCGTGCACGCGGTACAGGGACCTGAGCAGGGGTAGCGCGATCGTGTGGTCGCCGCCCAGGGTCACCAGGCGGGTCCCGGCGCGCACGAACTCCGAGGCGCCCTGGTCCAGGGTCTCCACGGCGTCCCCGACCGAGTACGGGTTCACAGCGATGTCTCCGCCGTCCACCACCTGGAGGCGCTCGAACGGGGACACGTCCAGGCCGGGGTTGTAGGGACGCAGCAGCCGGCTGGCCTCACGGATCGCCGAGGGGCCGAAACGGGCGCCGGGACGGTAGGAGACACCGGTGTCGAAGGGCACCCCGACCACGGCGATGTCGGCTCGTTCCACCTGGTCGATGCGGGGCAGGCGGGCGAAGGTCGCCGGGCCCGCGAAGCGCGGCACGAGGCTGGAGTCGGTGGGTCCGATCGGTGCGTTCATGTGATCCATTCCTGTGTCGTCGGTTCCGCGATGGGTGTCAGCGGTCCCGGGTCGGGTCGGTGGACGCGACGCTCGTGGCGTCCTCGTCGGTTCCCGTCGCGGTCTCGTCGCCGGTGTCCTGGCCGCGCAGGCGGCGCTGCCACAGCTCCAGTACCGCGGGGTCGGTGGGCGGGGTGAGCAGACTGACGGCCACGTAGACCACCAGCGCGGTGCCCAACCCCACGTAGATGGGTTCGTTGGCGAGCAGGCCGGTGATCGCCATGGTCACGATGACGGCCACGGAACCGGCCAACATCGAGGCCAGGGCGCCCGCGCGCGTTCCGCGACGCCACACCAGGCCACCGAGGATCGCGACGAGCAGGCCGCCGACCAGGATGTTGTAGGCCAGGGTGAGCGCGGCGACCACGTCGTCCACGGCCAGCGCCACACAGATGCTCGCCACACCCAGGACCAGTGTGAACACCCGGTTGGCGGCCACCTCGTCCTCCTTGTGGTCGTCCTCGGCGGACCTCTTCGCGCCGAACAGGGCGCGCACGCGCGGCCACAGGTCGGTGGAGGTCACCGTGGAGCAGGCGATGAGGGCGCCGCTGGCGGTGGACATCACCGCGGACAGGGCGGCGGCCAGGACCAGACCGGCCACGCCCACCGGCAGGGTCGCCTCCACCATGAGGGTGAAGGCGTCGTCGGGGTTGGCCAGGTTCGGGAACATCACCGCGCCGGCGGTGCCGATGAGCGCGCCGCACACTCCGTAGATCAGGCAGTACACGCCCGCGCCGATGCCGCCCACCTTGGCCACCTTGTCGTTGCGGCCGGTGAAGACGCGCTGCCAGATGTCCTGGCCGATGAGCAGCCCCAGCGAGTAGATGACGAAGTAGGTGAGGATGGTCTGCCCGCCGATGGCGGTGGGGTCGAAGTAGGTGGGGTCCAACGACTCGCGCATCCCGGAGAAACCGCCGGCCGACCACACCGCCACCGGGGTCAGGATGAGCAGGAGCCCGATCGTCTTGATCGCGAACTGGGCCATATCGGTCATCGTCACCGACCACATGCCGCCCATCGTGGAGTACAGCACCACGATGGAACCGCCCAGGATGATGGCGACCACGCGCGGCAGTTCGAACAGACCGCTGAAGATGGTGGAGAAGGCCAAGGTCGAGGGCACCGTCAGAACGAAGGTGTAACCCCACATGACCAGGGCCGACACGATCCGGGAGTCACCGCCGTAGCGCAGGTCCAACATCTGGGAGACGGTGAAGACCCTCAGCCGCGAGATGCGCTCGGCGAAGAACAGGTGCAGGGCCAGGATGCCCACGCCGATGGCCACGACCAGCCAGGCGCCGGAGATCCCGTAGGTGTAGCCCAGGCCGATCCCGCCAACGGTGGAGGCGCCGCCCAGGACCACGGCGGCCATGGTGCCCGCGTACATCAGCGGACCCAGGCGGCGGCCGGCGACCAGGTAGTCGGACTTGCTCTTGGCGCGACGCATGCCCCACCAGCCCAGGCCGATCATGCCCAGGAGGTAGGCGGCGATCACCGCGGTGTCGATGAGCATGAAGCTCCTTTGCGGGGAGTGGTTCGGGGGCAGGCGGGGGCGTCGTGCGGGGGTCGGGCCATGGAGATGTTGACGCAGGTCACATCGCTTCGGTCAGCGTAGGTAGTCGGTAGGCTCCACTCCAGTGGCCGAACCGCACCACTTCCCGGTGAACTTTGGATGAATCGTCCAGTCGTCGCGGAAGGCGTCCTCGTGTACGTCATGTCCAGGACACGAGGATCGGCTCGGACGGGTCGGCGGGACGAGGGGGACCAGGACATGGCGAAGAGCGGGGGCGACACCCACCACGTGCCGTTGAGCGTGGTGGTGGCTCGCCGCGACCTGGGCCTGACCACGGTGGTCGAGGCCGGGGACCCACCGATCACCTGGGCGGTGGCGAGCGAGCTCGTCGTGGCCGCCGACTATCTGCGCGGTGGAGAACTCCTCCTCACCTCCGGGGCCAACCTGCCCACCGACACCGATGAGGTGCGCACCTACGTGGCCTCCCTGGTGCGCGCGGGGGTCGGGGCACTCGGCTTCGGGGTGGCGCCCGTCCACCGGGCCGTCCCCGCCGACCTCGTCGAACAGTGCCGGTCGCAGGGCCTGCCGCTGCTGGAGGTGCCACGGAACTCGCCCTTCGCCGCGGTCAGCCGCGCCGTGGGCGAGGAACTGGAAGAGCGCCACCTGCGCGACCTGCGCCGTTTGGGCGAGTCCCACCAGGCACTGGCCCGCGCGGTCACCGCGCCCATCCCCGCCGAACGGGTGCCCGCGGTGTTGGCCGACGCTCTCGGAGCCTGGGTCGCCCTCGTGCCCGCCGACCCCACCGCATCCGTGCGCCGTACCGCGGGGGCCCCGGCCGACCTGGACCCCGAACTGCGTACCCTGCTCACCAAACTCACCGCCCCCACGGGTCCGCGCAGCGCCAAGGCCGACAGCGGCCCGGACGAGGTCTTCCTGCACACCGTGGGCACCCCACCCGAACACCAGGGCGTGGTGCTGGTGGGTCGCCCCGAACCCCTGGGCATCACCGACCGGGAGGTGCTGCGCACCGCCACGGCCCTGCTCGACCTACTGCTGCGCGCCGAGGGTGAGGAACCTCCCGCCCCGAGCCTGCCGCTCATCGCGCTGCTGTTGGACGGCGAACTGAACCCCCGCGCCATCGCGGCCCTGACCGGGCTCACCGACACCCGCGCTCCCGATCCCCGCTCCGCCACCTCGGGTGAGGCCCCCCGGGGCGGCTACCGGGTCCTGCGGGCCGCACCCGCTTCCCGAGGGCACCGAACCGCCGCCGCGGCCCTGCCCTTGGGCACCCACCTGAGCGACCTGGTCTCCGGCGCCGAGGAGGGCGGCGGTGTCGTGCGCGCCGTCCTCGCCGACCGGGGCGAGCGGTCCCACCACGACCATCTCGAACTCCTGCGTTCCCACGGGTGGATCGGCGCCCTGAGCGCGGCCGTGGCGCCCGAGGATCTGCCCGACGCCGACCGCCGGGCCGCGACCCTGCTGGTGCGCGCCCACGTCGTGGGCGAGCCACGGCTGTGGTCGGCCACCACCGACCCCTTCGACGCGCTCATCGACCCCGAGGGCGCCGGGCGGCCCGCCCGGGAGATCCTCGGCCCGCTCGACGAGGACACCCCGGCCGCGCACACCCTTCGTGCGACCCTGCACACCTGGCTGGCACGGCACGGCAACTGGGATCGGGCCGCCACCGACCTGGGCGTGCACCGCAACAGCGTCCGCTACCGGATCGGGCGGATCGAACGGGACCTGGGCGTGGACCTGGCCGACCCCGAACAGCGCATGCGCCTGTGGTTCGCCCTGACCCGGCGCCCTTGAGGGGCACGGGAACCTTCACGAGATCTCGCACGGGCCGATGCACGTGCGAGCAGCCGACCGAAAACCCGTGAAAACTGGGTTCACCTGTGCGAACGAGCGAATGACAGGGTGAATTAGGGTCCCGCCGATTGGCCGCATCCGGCCATTTTCGTCGACGTTTCGTGAGCCGCTTCGATTCTGGGGATGTTACCCATCTCGAACCCCACCCGTATGACCTGCGCACCCCCGCGCCGAAACCCCCATCGGTGGCACGAAACCGGTTATCTCTCCGGAAAAACCGCAGGAGTGCGTTCGGTGTGACCCAAGGATAATTCGAGCAGGAATCGGAAGGATCGAACCGGAATGACTTCCGAAACAAGGGCCTGTCCCGGTTCTCTCGGTCCCGCCGCAGCCGAACCAGGAAACTGATGCCCAACGGGAACCCCGGTCCTTCGGGGCCCGGCCACGTAGAAGGAGGAAGGGGCGAGCCCTCCCGTCTCCAGACGGGGGCACATGCCCCGAGGACCCACATGACGTTTCCATCACTGGACACGGCACTGCCCTCCGGGGTGGACGCGCGCGAGCACGCCGACCTGCTCCGCCGATCCCACGACGCGCTGCTCGCGGGGCGCCCCACGCCCACGCCGTTGCGTCCGGTGATCGAGGACTCCTGGGAACGCATGCGCGGATTCGGCATCGATCCCGACTGCGGACCCCCACCACGGATGGCCCGCCTGGACGAACTCCAACGCCAACGCGACGCCTCACCCATCGCCGAGGTGTTGCCGCTGATCCGTCGTTCCCTGGTCTCGGTGGCCGACCAGGCCGACCACATCATGCTGGTCACCGACGCCTCGGGGCAGGTGCTCTGGCGCGAGGGATCCCATCGGATGCGATCGGTCGGCGACCGGGTCGGGCTGGTGGAGGGCTCCTTTTGGAACGAGGGCAGCATCGGCACCAACGCCATCGGCACCGCGCTGGTGGTCGGTCGCCCCGTGCAGGTCTACTCCGCCGAACACTTCGTGCGCAACCTGCACGCCCTCACCTGCGCCTGCGCCCCCGTGCACGACCCCCGGGACGGGCGACTGCTGGGCGCCATCGACGTCACCGGTCCGGTCTCCACCATCCACCCCTCCACCCTGGCCCTGGTCAACGCGGTCGCCCAACTGGCCCAGGCACATCTGCAAGGGCTGCACCACACCCACCTGGAACGGTTGCGCTCGGTCGCCGCGCCCCTGTTGGCCGGACTGACCCGACCCGCCCTGGTGGTGGACGACAGCGGTTGGACCGCCGCGGCGGTGCACATGGAACCGGTCCGGCGGGTGCTGTTGCCCAAGCACTGCGAGAGCGGGACGGCCTGGATCCCCGCCCTGGGCGAGTGCGGCCTGGAACCCCTGCCGGGCGGCTGGCTCATCCGCCCGCGCCCCGGGGAGCGGGCCGGTTCCACCTCGGTGACCCTGGATCTGCGCAGACCCGGGGCGTCCACGGTGACGGTGGCCGGCCCGAGCGGCGAGTGGGTGCACAACCTGACCCCGCGCCACACCGAACTCCTCCTCCGGTTGGCGGTGCACCGGGCGGGGCGTTCGGGCGCCGAGTTGTCCAAGGACGTGTTCGGCGCCGACGCCCACGTGGTCACCGTGCGCGCGGAACTGTCCCGGATCCGGCGCAACCTGGGTGGCGTGATCGAGAGCCGCCCCTACCGTTTCGCCGACGAGGTCATGGTCCGGGTGATCGGTTCACAGACGTCGGTGAACCTGCTCCCCGCTTCGTTGGCGCCGGGGGTGCGGGCCCTGCTGGAGCGGGACGGGGGCACGCCCCTGTGCGACCACCCCGGCTGAATCCCCCGACGTCCCGACGCGTCGCCATATCGCCACTCTGGGTGGGAAAGTCGCAACCTGTTGCAACCGTTGCCGAGCGTGGGCCGATGGGATCAACTTGGGGATGCGCGGCCCGCCCACCGGTGGAGGCCTCCGGGCAAGAGAGGGCACGGAGGAGTTCACCGGTGCGGGGCGCGTCCGTGTCCTACGGACCTTGAGGGGGGTTACGGGGGTAAGGGCGGACGCGTTTTCGGGGAGTGCTCCACGGGAGGTTCGGGGGAATCCTCCGGCGAGCGTACGCGTATGATGCGGTGCGGCCCGGACCGTCGTGTGAGTTGTCGGGCCGCACCGCCATAGGCGACTTCAGCCGGATTCGGGGGCGGCGGACCCCTCTTCGCCCGCGAGTTCGTTCGGCTCTTCCGTCTCTTCTGGCTCCGGTTCCAGCGGCGCGCACTGGAAACAGTCCATGGTGAAGACCTCGTCGCCGTCGACGGCCCCGGTGAAGACACCGGACAGGCTGTCGTCGCCCGCGGCGCGTTCGGCCAGGGCCTCGGACGAGAGTCGGCCCTCGAAGCGCAACTCGGCGCCGTCGCGGTCCAGTCCCTCACAGACCACCTCCAGGCCGCCGCTGACGGGCTCCGCGTCCTCTTCGGCGGTCCCGCCCCGGATGCCGTCGGCGGTGACCGTGTTCTCTTCCTCCTGTGTCGGCTCCGCCGATGGGGACGGTGATGGGGAGCCGGAGGCCTCGGGTTCCCCGATGGCAGCGGGAGGGGCGCAGGTGAGCGTGCCGTCGACCGGATGGCCCTTGCGCGCGAAGGCGCGTTCGACGCCCGGTCGTAGCACCGAAGCCGACAGGGCGTCGGCGGCCCGTGCCAGTTCCAGTCGTTCGGCGTCGATCTCCTGCTCCGTGGGTGCCGGGTCGGTGCACGAGGTCAGCGCGCCGCACAGCAGCAGCGTCGCGGAGATGCTGAGGGTGGTCGAGCGGACGCCCATGGTCTCCTCCGGTTCTCGGGTGACGCGCCCGTCACCGGGAGCGATGGTCCATCACACCAATGTCCTCGAAAGCCCAGAAAGCACCCATGTCCGACTCGGGTGGTAAGGGTGAAAAGTGCGTCATGTTCTGGTCATTCATGTGTGAGTCGGGTCGCGCACCCGGGTACCGTCACCGACGCGGCGCTCGAACGCCCGCGACGATGTGCGTCAGAGCACAGGAACGCCCTGATGGGGGGTGCCGCACGACCACTGGGCTAGACTCCGGATATTTCCCGAACCGTGTTCCACGGTTCGACACGACCCGACCGACTCACCGAGAACCGCACACGGCCCGGCCGTCACGGTGGCCTCGCGTGAACCAAGGGGACCCGCCCGGCGTCGAACCAGGAATCAACGAAGATCTCCCGGGACGACCCGGTAGACCCCACAAGACCGTCCTTCCTTCGGAGGTGGACCGTGTCCGCTGACCACCGAGAACAGCAGCCCGGCCAACAGGGCTCGCGTATCGACCCGCACGTCGGCCGCTACGCACATCGAGCACAGGGCATGGTCGCATCGGAGGTCAGGGCACTCTTCGCAGTCGCCTCCCGCCCCGAGATCGTCTCCCTGGCGGGCGGCATGCCCAACGTCGCCGCCCTGCCGCTCGACCAGATCGGTGACCTGGTCAAGGACGTGGTCTCCGAGGAGGGTGCCGCCGCCCTGCAGTACGGCTCCGCTCAGGGCGACCCCGTCCTGCGCGAGCAGATCTGCGACTACATGACCCTCGAAGGCGTCCAGTCCGTCCCCGACGACGTCATCGTCACCGTCGGATCCCAGCAGGCCCTGGACCTGATCACCCGCGTCTTCGTCGATCCCGGCGACATCGTGCTGACCGAGGCGCCCACCTACGTCACCGCGATCAACACCTTCGCCGCGTTCCAGGCCGACATCCGCCACGTGAGCATGGACGACGAGGGCGTCGACGCCGACGAACTCGACCGCGCCCTCACCGCGGCGGCCAAGGCCGGGCGCACCGTCAAGTTCTTCTACACGATCCCCAACTTCCAGAACCCCGGCGGCATCACCATGTCCGCCGAGCGCCGAGTGCGGGTGATGGAGGTCTGTCGGCGCCACGACGTCCTGATCATCGAGGACAACCCCTACGGCCTGCTCCGCTATGACGGCGAACCACAGCCCACCCTGTACTCGCAGGGCGACGGCAACGTCATCTACCTGGGGTCGCTGTCCAAGACGCTCTCGCCGGGCCTGCGCATCGGCTGGGCGTTGGCGCCCTCGGCGGTGCGCGCCAAACTCGTGCTGGCCGCGGAGTCGGCGATGCTCAGCCACTCCACGTTCAACCAGCTCGTGGTGCGCCGCTACCTCAAGACCTTCCCCTGGCGCGAGCAGATCAAGGCGTTCAACAGCATGTACGGCGAGCGGCGCGACGCCCTGCTCGGCGCGCTCAACACGATGATGCCGGACGGCTGTACCTGGACCCGGCCCGAGGGCGGGTTCTTCGTCTGGGCGACCCTTCCCGAGGGCATC
The DNA here is from genome assembly GCF_053615935.1 of Nocardiopsis sp. NPDC055879. NCBI lineage: Bacteria > Bacillati > Actinomycetota > Actinomycetes > Streptosporangiales > Nocardiopsidaceae > Nocardiopsis > Nocardiopsis sp. NPDC055879. Next base: position 192,023 of record NZ_JBSHCT010000005.1, on the reverse strand, counting down.
GACGCCAAGGCGATGCTGCCGCGCGCGGTCAACCATCGTGTCGCCTACGTACCCGGCACCGGCTTCTTCGCCGACGGTCGTGGCCGTGACAGCATGCGGTTGAGCTTCTGCTACCCCACACCCGAACAGATCCGGGAGGGCGTGCGCAGGCTCGTCGGAGCCATCGAGGGCGAGATGGACCTGCGCGACACGTTCGGTCCCGCCATGGCCATGCCCACCGAGGGCAGCCAGGCCCCCACCCCCGACCTTCCCTGACACCCCGTGAGGGGCACCAGCCACCATGACAGCAGCACAGAAGGAGGTCCGCGCCGTGGCCGACCTTGACCGGGTCCTCGTCCTCGCCGGGGGACTGTCCCCCGAACACGAGGTGAGCGTCCAATCCGGCCGCAGCGTGGCCGAGGCCCTGCGCCGACTCGACGTCGAAGTGCAGGTTGCCGACGTCGACTCCGGCCTTCTCCAGCGCTTGGCCGACGACCCGCCCCAGGTGGTCTTCCCCGTCCTGCACGGCTCCGCCGGTGAGGACGGCGCGATCCGTGAGGTCCTGGAACTGGCCGGGGTGTCCTACGTGGGCGCCCGCCCCCAGTCCTGCCGGCTCGCCTACGCCAAGCCCGCCGCCAAGGCCCTACTGGCCGAGAAGGGCGTTCGGGTGCCGCGTGGCGCCACCCTGCCCAAGTCCGCCTTCCACGACCTGGGCGCGCCCGCGCTCCTGGACAAGCTCATCGAACGGCTCGGGTTGCCGCTGTTCGTCAAGCCCGACCGTGGCGGTTCGGCGTTCGGAGCCACCCCCGTGACCTCGGCCAAGGACCTGTCCACCGCGCTGATGTCCTGCTTCGCCTACAGCGACTCCGCGCTGGTCGAGGAGTTGGTCCAGGGCACCGAACTGGCCGTGGGCGTCCTGGACACCGGTTCGGGGCCCGTGGCGCTGCCCCCGGTGGAGATCGTTCCCGACGGCGGGGTCTACGACTACGCGGCCCGCTACACCGCCGGTCGCACCGAGTTCTTCTGTCCGGCCCGTCTGGAGGAGTCGGTACTGGCCGCGGCCACCGAGGTGGCGCTGACCGCGCACCGCGCCCTGGGCCTGCGCGACCTGTCGCGCACCGACCTCATGGTCGCCCCGGACGGCGAGGTCGTCTTCTTGGAGACCAACGTCGCCCCGGGCCTGACCGAGACGTCCACCTTCCCGATGGCGGCCGCGGCCCAGGGGCTGGACTTCGCGGTGCTGTGCCGCGAACTCGCCCACCAGGCGCACCTGCGCGGCTGAACCGACACCGGCCGACGGAACACCGACCGACGAAAACCGGGTGGGCCGCCACGCCACGGCGGCCCACCCGAACACGGTCCCGGAAGGGGCCCGAACCCGTGTCACCGGCTCGGAACCTCCAGGGCCGTCTCGATCGCATCACGGACCGTGCCCTGGAGCAAGGGGACCTTGTACCCGGTGGCGGGCAGGGGAGAGCACCGATCGGCCAGGGCGGTCAACGCCTCCTCCACCCGATCGGGCAGGTCCCCGCCGGGTGCCGCGTCCACCAGGGCGCCTTCCACCTCGGGTAGTCGCAAGGGGGTACGCGCCACCGCGCCCACCGCCACCGCGGCCCGCTCCACCGGTCCGCGGCCCTGGTCGGCGCACTCCAGCCGAACGACCACCTCCACCAGCGGCCACTCCGCCCGGGAACGTCCGGTCGCCCTTCGATGGGCGAAGCGCTCGCCCGGGGACGGGACCGGCAGTGACACGGCCGTCAACAACGTGCCCGGACCCAACGTGTGGTCACGTGTGGGGTCGGTGCCCTCGTACAGGTCGACGATCGCCTTCTCGGAGTCCGGGCCGCCCTCCAGGCGCACACTCGCCTCGTAGGCCAGCAGCGCCACCGCCAACGTCGACGGGTGTGGGGCCACGCACGGGCCCTGGTCCACCACCACGCCGCGCAGGTGGTCGCCCTCCCGGGCCGGACAGGAGTCCCCACCGGTCTGGAAGCAGTCGAAGGCGGGGTTGCGCAGGTAGGCGCAACGATTGCGCTGGAGCAGGTTGCCCCCGAGGGTGGCCGTGCCCCGGATCTGCGGGGTGGCCAGGGCCCGGGCGGTGGCGGCCAACGCCGGATAGGCCGCGGCCAGGGCGGGGTCGGCTCCCAACGTGGCGACGGTGGTCATCGCCCCCACCAGGGCCGAACCGTCGGCCTCCCAGACCACCTCGTCCAGGTCGGACACCCTCAACAGGTCCACCAGGGGCCCGGGGGCGATCACCCCCGCCTCCAGGCAGGCGGTCAGGTCGGTGCCCCCGGCGCGCGGGCGCACCCCCCGCCGGGCCAGGTCGGCCGACACCTCGGTCACACTCGTGGGTCGGGTCACGGTCATCGCGTCGCTCCGATCAGTCGGTCCGGGCGCAGGGGCAGGTCGTGGTGGCGGACGCCGGTGGCGTCGAAGACGGCGTTGCCCAGCGCGGCGGCCACCCCCACCACCGACACCTCGCCGAGCCCGATCCCACCACCGGGCACGTGCTCGAAACCCTCCTGGTGGAAGTACACCTCGGTCTCGGGAACGTCGCCCATCCCGGGTAGCCGGTACTCCTCCAGGTCGTCGGAGAGCACCACCCCGGTGCGCGGGTCGTCGCGCCGTTCCTCGAACAACGCGTAGCCCACCCCCTGGACGACGGCGCCCTCGCACTGGTTGCGGGCCATGCGTTCGTTGTAGATGCGCCCGGCGGCGATCCCGGCCCAGCACCGGGTGGGGCGCACCCGGCCCAACAGGGTGTCCACCTCCACCTCCATCACGTGTACCGCTCCGCTCATCCCGCGTCCCACCGCCAGGTCGCCGGCCATGTTCGGGGTGAGCCGCCCCCAACGGTCCAGGCCACGCTCGCCCACCACCGAGGACCCCTCGGCCAGGGACAGGGCCTCCTTGAAGGTGTGCTCGGGGATGGGGCCCGACGCCGGCACGGCGGGGGAGTGCTCGCGCAGGGCCTCGCGCAACCGGTCGGCGGCGTCGGCCGCGGCCGGTCCCATCGAGGTGGTGGTGCGGCTGCCGAAGGAACCGGTGCCGTGTACCGAGGACCCGTGCCCGATCTCCACGGTCAGGCCGTCGGCGCCGATGCCCAGCCGCTCGGCGACCACGTCGCCCAACACCGTCCGGATGCCCGTGCCGATGTCCTGGGTGCTCGAACGCACCACCAGCTCACCGCCGCGCACGGTCAGTTCCACCCGGGCCTGGGGACCGAGCAGGTAGGGCCAGCCCGCGGCGGCCAACCCGACGCCGCGTCGGAACCGGCCGGTGCTCTCACCACGAGGACGGTCCCGCCACAGCGGCAGCTCCGCCACTCGTTCGTACAGTGCCCGACGCTTGGGGTTGCCGTCCCACCGACGCCGTAGCGACAACGGGTCCTCGCCCAGCCGCGTCGCCATGGTGTCCACGGCCTGTTCCAACGCCCACGCCATCGGTGGTCCGCCGGGTCCGCGCATCGGCTCGCCCGGGGGTCGGTTGGTGACCACGTCGAAGTCGCGCACCCGTCGAGGTGAACGCCCGTACATCAGCGCGGCCAGGGTGGCGACGTTGGAACCGACCGACACCCCGCCGTCGCCCACCGAGTCCACGGCCAGCGCACGCAGGTCGCCCTCGGAGTCGGCCAGCAGGGCCACCCGGGTGCGGTTGCCGGGCCGGTGGCCGGCGTCGACGAGCTCCTCGGAGCGTTCCAGCGACACCCGCACCGGCGCGTCCACCAGCCGGGACAGTTCCACCGCGGCCACCGTGTCCGGGGACAGGGCGCCCTTGGCGCCGAACCCACCGCCCACGTACTCGGTCACCACGTGCACCCGTTCCCGGGGCAGGTCCCAACGCTCGGCGACCTTGTCGACCATCCGGCTCAGGGCCTGGGTGGACACGTGCAGGTGCAGGTCTCCACCATCCCAGGAGGCCACGCTCACGTGCGGTTCCAAGGGGGTGTGCACCTGGGTGGCGGTGGTGTACTCCTCGGCCACCAACAGGGGGTCCTCGCGCAGCCGGGCGGCGCGCAGACGGGAGACGGCCGTGGGGCCGCGCCAGCTCACCACCCCGGGACCGCGCACGTTGCCGTTCCACGCGGACCTGGGACCGGGCGCCTCACCGTAGTCGAGGGCGGCGGCGCGTTCGGCCTTGGTCGGGTACACCAGTGGTGCCCCGGGCTCGCGGGCGGCGTCGACGGTGGTCACCGAGGGCAACGGCTCCAGGTCCACCCGTACTGCCGCGGCCAGCCGCCGCGCCTCGGCGCGGGTGGGCGCGGCCACGGCGGCGATCGCCCGCCCCACGTGGCGGACGGTACGGTCCTCGCCCAGCAGGTCCACCAGGGGAGCCCGACCGCCGTCGCCGTCGGGCGCGGGGCGCACCTTCAGGACCCGGGCGTGGGCCACGGTGGAGCGCACGATCACCCCGGTCCAGGTGCCCGGCGGGGCGTGGTCACCGCTGAAGCGGGCGCGTCCGGTCACCTTGGCGGGGGCGTCCGCGCGCGGCGGCGCCTCGACGGGTTCGGTGTCGAACCCACCGGCGCAAGCGGCGGCCACGGCGGAGAAGATCCCCTCGTAGGCCCCGCATCGGCACAGGTGTCCGGCCAGGGCGTCGGCGATCGTGTCGCGGTCCGGCGCGGTGTCGCCGTGCTCGGCCCGCCAGGCGTCCACGAACACGGAGGCCTCCACCACGAAGCCGGGTGTGCAGTAGCCGCATTGGAGGCCGTCGTGCGCGGCGAAGGCGCGCTGGACGGGGTGGTCGCCGCCCAGTCCTTCCACGGTGGTGACCGAACGTCCGGCCAGGTGGGCGGAGGGAAGCAGGCAGGAGGCGGTGGGGGAGCCGTCGACCAGGATGGTGCAGGCGCCGCACACTCCGCTTCCGCAGGCGATCTTGGTGCCGGTCAGGCCGAGCGTGTCGCGCAGGTGCTCGGCGGCGTTGACTTCGGGTTCGTCGGGGGTGGGCGTGGGGGCGCCGTTGACCGTGGTGTCCATGGGGCGTCTTCCCGGGCAGACGAAAGTTGTCACTGTCAACTTAAGTGGCGCTTTCCTCCGCTGTCAAAGACCTTTTCGCCCGAAGCAGCGGCTCGGACCCGAATTCGCGCCCGGTTCGACCGCCTCGCCGCCTCGGGCTTCGCATACTGTGGCGGGCGACGAAAGTACACGTCATCCCCCTTCCGAGGATTCCCTTCATGTACCTCACCCCGCCCCCTCGCATCCATGGCTGGGTCGAGTCCGGCTTCGAACCGGTCCGCGAGGCCTTCCAGAACAACTTCGCCGAACACGGGGAGACCGGCGCCGCCGTGGCCGTCCACCACGCCGGCCGCCCGGTGGTCGACCTGTGGGCGGGGACGCGCGACCCCGAGACCGGGGCGCCCTGGGAGTCCGACACCCTGACCCTCGTCTTCTCGGCCACCAAGGGGGTCACCTCCCTGGTCCTGGCACACGCTCACTCACGGGGTTTGTTCGAGTACGACCGACCGATGGCCCACTACTGGCCCGATTTCGCCCGTCACGGCAAGGGTCGCCTCACCATCGGCGAACTGCTCTCCCACCGGGCCGGTCTGCCCTGCCTGGACACCGAACTCACCCCCGACCTGCTGGCCGACCACGACCGGCTCGCCCAGGTCCTGGCCGACCAGGCGCCCGCCTGGAAGCCCGGCACACGGCACGGCTACCACAGCGTCACCATCGGCCTCTACGTCAACGAGCTGCTACGCCGGGTGGACGGGCGCACCGTCGGCGCGTACCTGGCGGAGGAACTCGCGGGCCCCCTGGGCCTGGATCTGTACGTGGGACTTCCCGCGTGGATCGGCGAGGAACGGTTGGCCCGCCTGACCGGAGGATCCTGGCGCGACCTGGCCGCCGACCCCACCGCCGTCCCCCTCGGTCACGTACTCGCGCGCTGCCTGCCCTGGAGCATCGCCGCGCGCACCTTCGCCAACCCACCGCTGCGCACCGCCGACGAACTCGCCGGCCCCGCCTACCGGTCGGTGGAGTTGCCGCACGGCAACGGCTTCGCGACCGCCCGCTCGTTGGCCGCGCTCTACGGCGAGTTCGCACAAGGCGCGCCGATACTGGGTGTGCGCGACGAAAGCCTGCGGGCCCTGGAGGAACGGCCCGCACCGCCCCGCGAGGGGGAACGCGACGTCAACCTCAAGGTCCGCACCCGCTACTCGTCAGGACTGTGGAAACCCTTCCCCGAATGGCGGTTCGGCACCGACGACCGCGCCTACGGCAGCCCGGGGGCCGGTGGCTCCTTCGGCTTCGCCGACCCGGCGACCGGCACCGGCTACGGCTACGTCCCCAACCGGATGGGTCTGCGGATCTGGAACGACCCGCGCGACGTGGCCCTGCGCGGCGCCCTGGATCGCTGCCTGGCCACGGTCATCCCCTGAGGCGGCGGACCCACCCCGAACACACCCGTGGCCGGGGTACCGAGCCCCGGCCACGGACGAACGGAACCCCTTACAAGCCCATCGCGTGCATGGTGAAGTGGAAGGAGAACACCGCGGTCAGGATCCACATCAGCCAACCGACCTCGCGGAAGCGGCCCTGAGCGGACTTGATCACCGTGTACGCGATGATGCCGATGCCGATCCCGCTGGCGATGTCGTAGGCGAACGGCATCATCACGATCGTCAGGAACGAGGGGATGGCCACCGAGAAGTCGTCCCAGGCGATCTGCCCCACGTGCATCATCATCATGGCGCCGACCAGCACCATCGCCACCGATGCGGCCTCGGCCGGCACCATACCGAACACCGGGGCGAAGAAGATCGCGCTGAGGAAGAACAGCCCGGTGACGACACTGGCCAGACCGGTACGCGCCCCCTCGCTCACCCCCACGGTGGACTCCACGAACACCAGCGTCGCCGAGGAACTGGTCAGACCACCGGCCACGGCGCCGGCGCCGTCGGTGATGAGGATCTGGTTGACCCGGGGCATCTGCCCGTCCTCGTCGGCGATGTCGGCCTTGGTGCCGATGGCCAGGATGGTGCCCAGCGCGTCGAAGAACCCGGCCAGCACCAGGGTGAACAGGATGACCCCGGCGGTGGTCGGTCCGGCCGTGGTCCAGGCACCGAACAGGTCCACCTGGAACAGCAACCCGAAGTCGGGGGCCGCGAACGGGCTGCCGGGCAGCTCCGGCACACCCCCGCCCCAGGACTCGGGGTCCAGGCTCAGCGCGTAGTGCAGGACCACCGCGAGCACGGTGGCACCGATGATCCCGTAGAAGATCGCACCGGGAACCCGGCGGGCCAGCAGCACCGAGGCCAGGATCAGTCCGGCCACGAACACCAGGATCGGCCACCCGTCAAGGTGTCCACCGCCGCCCGCGGCGCCGATCTGTAGGAGGCTGTCGCCGTCACCGGCGCTGACGAACCCGATGTTGGCCAGGCCGATCAGGGATACGAACAGGCCGATGCCCACGCCGATGGCGAGTTTGAGGTTGTACGGCAACGCGTTCATCACCGCGGTGCGCACCCCGGTCAGGACCATGAGGATGATGGCGATGCCCTGCCACACGACCAGGCCCATAACCTCAGGCCAGGCCATCACCGGCGCCGCCTGGTAGGCGACCACCGCCATCACACCGAGGGCCGCCGCGCAGGCGATGGGGGCGCGGCCCACCACACCCATCATGATGGTGACCAGCCCGGCGGCCAGGGCGGTCATGGTGGTCAGCTGACCGGCCGAGAGCTGGTCGCCGTTCACGTCGGTGACGCCGCTGAGGATGATCGGGTTCAAGACGATGATGTAGGCCATCGCCATGAACGTCGTCAGCCCTCCGCGGACCTCCTGACCGAAGGTCGACCCCCGTTCGCTGACGAGGAAGAAGCGGTCGAGCCAGGATCGATCCGTTGGGGAGCGCTCTGCGGAACGCGCTCCGGAGTCGTCGAGTCGGGTCATGTCCCCTCCTGGAGGGATATGAGCACGGCGAAGCCGTGTTTTAAGGGGGGTTGACTACTCTGCGTAGTCGGATTCGGGCACGAGGGGACGTCGTCGTCCCCTCGGCCGCCCACCCCGGGGCCGAGGGCGTCGGCAGGATCCGAGGCGGGCGGGTCTTGGTGGGGAGGGACGACGGGCGCTTGCCGCCCCTCCCCGGTCCGATGGGTGCCTCAAGGCACGCCGGGCGACCTACAGGTCGATCCCCACGATGTCCTCCGGACGCACCGGCGCGTGCGTGAGCGGACGCCTGGTCGCGTCGCGCACCGCGGCCACGATCGCCGGGGTCGACGACAGCGTCGGAGGCTCGCCCGCGCCGCGCAGACCGTACGGAGCGTGCGGGTCGGGTCGCTCCAACACGTCGATGCGCATCGGCGGGGTGTCGAGGATGGTCGGGATGAGGTAGTCGGTGAAGGACGGGTTGCGGATCTCGCTGTCCTTGACCTGGATCTCCTCCATCAGCGCCAACCCCAGACCCTGGGCGGAACCACCCTGGATCTGACCGGCCAGCTGCTGCGGGTGCAGGATCTTGCCCACGTCCTGGACGGCGTCCAGGGCCACGACCTTCACCAGGCCCAGCTCCACGTCCACGTCCACCACGGCACGGTGCACGCACATGCCGAACTGGTTGTGCGAGTCGCCCTGCCCCAGGTCCGGGTCGATCATCTCGGTGGGCCGGTGGTGGTACTCACGGGTGTGCTCCACCACCTCGCCGCCCTGGGCGGACTCGCCCAGGAGGTCGGCCAGGGACACCAGCACACCGTCGGTGGCGGAGACGAGCTTGCCGCCGTCCAGCGCCAACCCGGTGTCCTCGACCCCGGCCGGCACCAGACCCTTGCCCCGGGCCAGTTCGAACACCTCGGCGCGCACAGACGCGCACGCCGTGCGCACCGCGCCACCGGTCATGTACGACTGGCGCGAGGCCGAGGAGGAGCCGGCCGAACCCACCTGGGTGTCGGAGGGCGCGATCACGACCTTCTCCACACCCAACTCCGTGCGGGCGATCTGGCCCTTGACCGTCACCAGTCCCTGGCCGACCTCCGCGGCCGCGGTGTGCACCAGCACCACCGGTTCGCCGTTGACGACCTCCAAACGGACACGGGCGGTGGAGTAGTCGTCGAACCCTTCGGAGAAGCACAGGTTCTTGAGGCCCACGCCGTACCCCACGCCGCGCACCACACCCTCGCCGCGGGTGGTTCCGGCCACGCCGCCGGGCAGGGTGCGCTGGTCGGTGGGATCCTCCAACTCGGTGCGCTCCACCGGCATCGGCAGGTCACGGCATCGCTCCAACATCTCCGCCATGGGCAGCGGCATGTCGATCTCCTGGCCGGTGATGATCCGGGAGCCCTGCGCCATGGCGTTCTTGACCCGAAGGTCCACCGGGTGCATGCCCAGCTTCTCCGCGAGCTTGTCCATCTGCGACTCATAACCGAAGCAGGCCTGCACCGCGCCGAAACCGCGCATCGCCCCGCACGGCGGGTTGGTGGTGTACACCCCGTAGGCGTCCACCAGCACGTTCGGCACCTCATAGGGGCCGATCCCCAGGGAGGAGGCCACGCCCACCACCGCGGGGGTGGCCGACGCGTACGCGCCGCCGTCCACGATGATCTCCAGGGTGGCGTACAGCAGGGTGCCGTCCGCCTTGGCGCCGTGCTCGTAGCGCATCTTGGCCGGGTGGCGGTGCACGTGCCCGTAGAAGGACTCCTCCCGGTTGTAGACGAACTTGACCGGCTTGCCGGTGTGCAGCGCCAGCATGCACGCGTGGATCTGCATCGACAGGTCCTCGCGGGCACCGAACGCGCCGCCCACGCCCGCCAGGGTCAGCCGCACCTTGTCCTGGGGCAACCCCAGAGCCGGCGCGATCTGCTTCTGGTCCACGTGCAGCCACTGGGTGGCCACGTACAGGTCCACCCCGCCGTCCTCGGCCGGGACCGCCATGCCCGACTCCGGGCCCAGGAACGCCTGGTCCTGCATGCCCACCTCGTACTCGGTGGCCACCACGGCGTCGGCCTCGGCGCGCAGCCTCTCCAGGGTCTCCTCCTGACCCTCCTTGGAGCCGGCCACGTCCACGAACGAGCCGGTACGGATGGGCTGGTAGCGCAGCCGGTTACCGCTCTGGTTGAACTCGGGGTGCTCGGGCAGCTCGCCCTTGTCGTGCACCAGCGGGTAGTCGGGGTCCAGGGCCGCGCGTCGGGAGTCGCTCACCGGGGCCAGCACCTCGTAGTCGACCTTGATGCGCTCCATCGCCCGCCGGGCGGTCTCGGGGTGGTCGGCGGCCACGATCGCCACCGACTCGCCCTTGTAGCGCACCTTGTCGTAGGCCAGCACCGGCTGGTCCTGGTACTCCAGACCGTAGCGCTTGGCGCCGGGAACGTCCTCGTGGGTCAGCACCGCCTGCACACCGGGCACCTTGAGCGCCTCGGTGACGTCGATGCCGAGGATCCTCGCGTGCGGGTGGGGGCTGCGCAGGGTGGCGCCCCACAGCATGTCCTCCATCCACATGTCCGACGAGTACGCGAATTCGCCGGTCACCTTCAGCGTGCCGTCCGGGCGACGAGGGCTGGCGCCCACGCCGTCCTTGGTCGTGCTGGAAAGGTCCGTGACGGTACGGGTCGTCGCCGCCATCAGCGGCTCACCTCCTGGGTCAGACTCCGGTGTGCGGCGCGGCCGCGCGCGGCGGCGCTCTGGGCCGACAAAGTGCGCATTTCGCCGTGATCGACGACGGTGTTCCCGCCGACGAGCAGGCGCTCCAGGGGCGGCGTGGGACCGAACACCATCGCCACCACCGGGTCGTCGATGACATCGTGGCCGAACCCGTCCACCCGCCACAGGGCCAGGTCGGCGAGCTTGCCCACCGACAACGACCCCAATTCGCGGTCGCGGCCCAGCACCCGGGCGCCACCCAGCGTGGCCATCTCCAGGGACTGTCGGGCGGTGAGGGCCTGCGGCCCCTTGCGGGCCCGGGCCATCAGCAGGGCCTGGTGCATCTCGCCGGCCATCGAGGTCAGCTCGCTGGAGGCGGGACCGTCCACGCCCAGACCGACCTTGGCGCCGGCCTCCAGCAGTTCGGTCACCCGGCAGATGCCCGCGCCAAGGCGGGCGTTGGAGGTGGGGCAGTGCGCCACACCGGTGCCGGTGGCCGCGATCCGGCCGATCGCGGAGTCCGACAGGTGCACCGCGTGCGCGAACCACACGTCATCGCCCAGCCAGCCCAGCTTCTCGGCGTACTCCACGGGGGTGCACCCGAACTCGGCCAGGCACTTCTCCTCCTCGTCGAGGGTTTCGGCCAGGTGGGTGTGCAGCCGCGCCCCCTTGTCACGGGCCAACGTCGCGGCGTCGACCATCAACTCCCGGGAGACCGAGAACGGTGAGCAGGGGGCCACCGCGATCCGGGTCATGGAGTCGAAGGAGGTGTCGTGGTAGGTGTCGATCGCCGCGGCGGTACCCGCCAGGGCACCCGCCAAGGACTCCACGACACTGTCCGGGGGAAGACCGCCCTGGCTGTGGCCGCGGTCCATCGAACCGCGCGCCAGGTCCAGACGAATACCCACCTCACGGGCGGCCTCGACCTCGGCGGCCACGATGTCACCGCGCCCGGCCGGATAGATGTAGTGGTGGTCCGAGGCGGTCGTGCAGCCCGACAGCGCCAGATGCGTCAGTCCGGCCGACGTCGTCCCGGAGACCACCTCGGCGTCCAGACGGTGCCAGATCTCGTAGGAACCCACCAACCACTCGAAGAGGGTGCCGTCGGCGAACAGGCCCTGGGTCGCCCACTGGTAGAGGTGGTTGTGCGTGTTGACCAGACCGGGGGTGACCACGCATCCACGGCCGTCGATCCGCTCGAAGTCGCCCTCCACGATGGGGGCGGGGCCGGCGCCCACAGCGGCGACGCGCCCATCGCGCACCACGACGTGACCGTCGGCGTACTCGGGGCCGTCCACCGTCACCACGTGGGCGCCCTCGATCACGATGGCCTTGCTCATGAGGCGCTCCCGGCCTCGGCGCGGCGCTCGGCGGCCAGGTGCACCGCGTCGATGATCTTCTCGTACCCGGTGCAACGGCACAGGTTGCCGGCCAGGGCCTCACGGATCTCGGCGTCGGCCGGGGCGTCCTTGCCGCAGCCCACGGTGCGCTCCAGCAGGTCGTCGGTCTGCACCAACAGACCGGGGGTGCAAAAGCCGCACTGCACGGCGCCCGCCTCCACGAACGCCTCCTGAACGTCGCCCAGGGTACGGTCGCCGCCCTTGCCCGGCTCCTTGGCCAGACCCTCCACGGTGCCGACCTCGCGGCCCTCGGCCTGCCCGGCGGCGATCATGCACGAACACGCGGTCACACCGTCGAAGTAGACCGTGCACGACCCGCATTCGCCCTGTTCACAGGCGTTCTTGCTGCCCGGCAGGCCCAAGCGCTCCCGCAGCACGTACAACAGGCTCTCGCCCGGCCAGACGTTGTCGGCGGTGACGTCCTCACCGTTGACCTTGAAATTCACGCGCATCGTGAGGACTCCTTCCGGTAGTCGGTGACGGACCAGCTCAGGGCACGGCGGGCCATGACCGACAGGGCGTGCTTGCGGTAGTCGGCGCTGCCGCGCTGGTCGTCGATGGGACGGGCGGCCGCGGCCACCAGATCACCGAAACGGCGCACCACGGACTCGGCCAGGGGACGACCGTCCTCCCAATCGAACTCGGCCTCCAAGAACTCCTCGGCGGCCTCGGCGCGCAGCGGGGTCGGCCCGGCCGAGCCCACCCCGGTGCCCACCTTCCGGTTGTCGGTGTCCAACGCCAGCGAGAAGGAGGTCACGGCGATGACCATGGCGTTGCGGGTACCGATCTTGGCGAATTGTTGCGGCCCGGTGGCGCGCGGAAGCAGGATCGCGGTGATCAGCTCGTCCTCGGCCAGGGCCGTCTTGCGCAACGACAGGTAGAAGTCGCGCGCCTTGACCCTGCGGGTGCCGCGCACCGACGCCACCTCGATCTCGGCGTCCGTGGCCAGCAGCGGCGGATGCGACTCCCCGGCGGGGGAGGCCCCGCCCAGGTTGCCGCCGACGGTGCCCCGGTTGCGGATCTGTGGGGAGGCCACCGAACGGGAGGCCTTGGCCAACGCCGGCGCGGCACCGCTCAGGTGCTCGATGACCTTGGTGTAGGGGACCCCGGCGCCCAACCGGGTGTGGTCACCGTCGGTGCCCCACTCGGTCAGCTCCGGGACCCGGGTCAGGTCGATCAGGGCCGGAGGTCGGCTCTTGTCGAAGTTCAACGCCACCATCACGTCGGTACCGCCCATGATGGGCACACCGTCGGGGTGGGCGCTCCTGGCCTCTAGGGCCTCCACCAACGTGGAGGGCCTCAGGAATTCCATGCTCGTCCTCGTCCTGCGCTGTGGTCCGGCCGCGTCCTGGTCGACGCGAACCTTCGATGGAACCGGCGATCTCGGTTACTAGGGGGCGATCTTGTGAAGTACACCACTCGAAATCCAGACCAGACCAGGCGTCGATGACATGAAGTGACCTGGGAACGAACAGCGATCGTTGGTCGTTTCCTCCAAATGACATCGGTGAGAACATCGAGGGACCCGGCCGCGGTGCCCCACGGGCCCATCTTGGGACACACTGTGTCCTGAGCCGGAGCCATCCCAGGTGGGGACACGCCCACACGAACACGAAGGAAGTCCATGCAGATCAGTGACCTGCTCGCCGTCAAGAGACTGCACCTGCGGTTCCTGACGGGGGCGGAGCACGCCCACCGCGACATCCGGTGGGCCTACACCACTGACCTGCTCGAACCCGCGCGTTACCTGCGCGGCGGCGAATTCGTGCTCACGGGCATGATGTGGCGTACCCGACCAGAGGACTCCGAGACCTTCGTGACCTCGATCCTGAGCGCGGGCGCCGTGGCCGTGGGCGCCGGAACCGCCTTGGGCGAGATTCCCGACGACCTCATCGCCGCCTGTCGCGCCCACGACGTGCCCCTCGTGGAGATCCCCGCGGAGACCTCCTTCGGCGCGGTCACCGAAGAGGTCCTGCGTTCGCTCACCCAACGCCGCTTCACCACCATCGCCGAGACCCGCGACCGGCACCGTCGCCTCATGGCCGACGTCGCCTCCGGAGCCGACTTCCCCGGGGCGTTCGCCGCGGCCGCGACCCAGGCCGGACTCCGGGCCTGGGTGCTCTCCTCCACCGGCCGCACCATCGCCTCCGTCGAGGACTCGCTCACGGCCGGGGAACGCGAACACCTCGCCGCCAAAGCCCTCACCTGGTCCTCCTTCCCCCACGGCACCCGGCTCCCGGGGGAGAACGACGGCGGCCGCGCCGTCACCGTCCTTCCCGTGCGGGCCAAGGAGTCCCACCCGCTCTCCGGGTGGCTGTTGGTTGTCACCGGCGACCACGCCGACTGGAGCGAGGAGGTGCACGAGACCGTCGCCGAACTCGTCTCCATCGGCGTCCTGGCCCGCAGCCGCGAGGAGGAACGCGCCCTGACCACGGCCCGGCACCTGGAGGGCCTGCCGCGCCTGCTCGCCGCCCAGCGCTTCGACGAGGTCACCGCGCTGCTGAGGGGTACCGGTGACAGACCCGCGCCCGACGACCGCTCCCACGTGGTGGTCAGCGCCATGATGCTGCCCGAACCCCGGGTGCCCGACCTGGCCCGTCGTGTGGTCGCCGAACTGGTCGCCGACCACCCCGGCGCCGTCGTCACCGGCGACAACGACGCCCTGGCGGTCATCCCGGTGGAGGGCACCGACGAACAGGCCCGAGCCCGGGGCGAGGCCCTGCGCACCGAGCTCGTCCACCGTGCCCGGGTCCTGGAACCCGGCCTGCTCGACTACCGGCTGGCCATCGGCCTGAGCTCCGCCGCCCGCGGCATCGGCGAACTGCGCGGCGCCGCCGTGGAGGCCCGCCACGCCCGTCGCCTGGCCGAACTACGCGGCGGCCGCTCCCGCGTCATCGCCGGGGCCGAGATCGACTCCCACGAACTGTTGCTGGCCTCGGTCCCCGAGGAGGTGCAGACCTCCTATCGCGAACGCCTCCTGGGCCCGCTCATCGTCTACGACCGTGACCACCGCTCCGAGCTGGTGGAGACCCTGGAACGGTTCCTGGACCACTCCGGTTCCTGGCAGCGCTGCGCCGCCGCCATGCACGTCCACGTCAACACCCTGCGTTACCGCATCGGTCGGGTGGAGGAGTTGACCGGGCGCGACCTGAGCAACCTCGAACATCGCGTCGACCTGTTCCTGGCGCTCAAACTGCGCGACTGAACGCGGTCTGTCACCGGCCGGGTCTAGGGTTCGGTGCGTGAGCACCGACCTTCTCGCCAAGACCGAGATCACCGACGCCGACCTGTCCGAACTCGACCTGCGTGACGCCCTGGCCGAGGACCCGGGCACCCCTCGGATCCTGACCCGCTGCGACCTGAGCGGGGCCGACCTGCGCGACGCCCACCTGGTGGACGTCCGCCTGGTCGACTGCAGGTTGGACGGTGCCCGCCTGGAACGGGCGGTGCTGGAGGGAGCGGTGGTGACCGGTGGCAGCGCCTCGGGTGCTTTCCTGAACCACTCCGACTGCACCGACGCCCGCTTCGAGCGCGTGGACCTGGCCAACACCCGCTGGCAGGGCGCCCTGCTCACCGACACCGCCTTCCACGGCTGCCGGATGACCGGCGCGGGCCTGAACTCGCTGCGCGGCATCGGCTACACCTTCGCCCAGTGCAACCTCATGTTGGCCCGCTGCAAGGGGATCGTCCTGCGTGGACAGACCCTGGAGGGCCTGCGCATGGACGAGGCCGACCTGGCGGCGGCGGACCTGCGCGAAACGGTGTGGGTGGAGTCGCGCCTGCGTGGCGCGCACCTGGTG
Source organism: Nocardiopsis sp. NPDC055879 (assembly GCF_053615935.1). Classification (NCBI taxonomy): domain Bacteria; kingdom Bacillati; phylum Actinomycetota; class Actinomycetes; order Streptosporangiales; family Nocardiopsidaceae; genus Nocardiopsis; species Nocardiopsis sp. NPDC055879. The sequence goes on along the minus strand of NZ_JBSHCT010000005.1, from coordinate 176,270 downwards.
GGCGCGAAGTTCGGCGGGGCCGACCTGCGCGGCGCGGACCTGGGGGAGGTGCCCCTGGAACAGGCCGGTTACCTCAGGGGAGCGACGATCGGCCCGGTCCAGGCCGGACTGATCCTGGCCTCTTTGGGCATCACCGTCGCCGAGTAGGCGGGACGAGGGGCGAGGCGTCGCAGGCCCCGCCCCGGCAGGTTCAGCGATCGGAATTTTTCGGGTGGCGCAGACCCGGGGCTTCAGTCCTGGGGATAGCCGCCTTTCCGCGAACGGGAACATTAAACAGCCCTTTGCCATACAATGAGTTGCACGTCCGTCACCCTGTGCTCGAACCGCAACATCACCTTCCAGTGCGCCTTCCACGTGGTCTGGTGCCCCAAGTACCGGGGCCGCGTCCTCGGCGGTCGCATTGAGGAACGGCTGAAGCAGATCGTGCGCGAGGTCGTGACCGACAAGGAAGCGTGGCTGGTGGAGACGGAGGTCATGCCCGACCACGTGCACCTGCTTGTGGAGGTCGCCCCCCAGTTCGGAGTGCGCTGGCTTGTCAAGGCCATCAAGGGCCGCTCCTCCCGACTGTTGCGCGACGAGTTCCCGCACTTGAAGTCCCGTCTGCCGCTCCTGTGGACGAACAGCTACTTCGTGGCCACCGTCGGAGGCGTCCCGCTGGTAGCGATCAAACAGTACGTGCACAACCAGAAGAGCCGCTGAGAGAGGAGGTGTTCCACGATGTTGACGGGTCGCCGCTACCGGCTTGCCCTGACCGACGATCAGGAGGCGATGTGTACCGAGTTCGGTGACATCTGCCGGGCCGTGTGGAACACCGCCCTGGATCAGCGCCGCCAGTACGTGGACCGCCACACCCGGGGCCGAAACGGTGAGTTCTGCGGATACCACCTTCAGGCCGGGCAGCTCGCCGAAGCCAAGGCGGAAGAGACCTGGCTCAAGGCCGCCCCCTCGCATGTGCTTCAGCAGACCTTGAAGGACCTGGACCGGGCCTGCCGGGAGAAGGGCACCTTCAAGGTGCGGTGGCGGGCCAAGCACCGGTGGATGCCCTCGTTCCGGTTCCCCGCTGGGAACCTCATCACCATGGAGAAGCTGAACCGCAAGTGGTCACGGGCCAAACTGCCCAAGCTCGGATGGGTGCGGCTGCGCTCCTCCCGCCCGATCGGCGGAACCATCCGCTCGGCGACCGTGTCCCGCAAGGGCGGTCACTGGTCTGTGTCGTTCCTCGTGGAGGACGGGCTGTTCACCCCCGAGCACCACCCGGGCACCCCGGTAGGGGTGGACCGGGGCGTGGCCGTGGCGGCAACCTTGTCCACGGGCGAGTTCCATGACCGGCCCTTCGTCACTGACGGAGAGAAGTCCCGACACATGCGGTTGCAGCGCAAGCTGTCCCGGCAGAAGAAGGGGTCGACGAATCGGACCAAGACGCTCAAGGCCATGGGCCGCATCACCACCCGGGCTGTGGACCGGCGCGGCGATTTCACCGCACAGACCGCTCACACGCTGACCACCCGGCACAGCACGGTCGTGTTGGAGGACCTTCGCACCACCAACATGACCGCTAGTGCCTCGGGCACCGTGGAAGCACCCGGCAGGCAGGTACGCCAGAAGGCCGGGCTCAACCGGGCCATCCTCGACAAAGGGTGGCACCGGCTCGAACTCGCGCTGCGCAACGCCGCGCGTGAGACCGGCACGCAGATCGTGTTGGTCGATCCCGCGTACACGTCTCAGACGTGTCACCGGTGTCTGCATGTGGATCCGAAGTCCCGCAAGAGTCAAGCGGTCTTCGAGTGCACCAGGTGCGGTCACCGGTGTCACGCCGATGTGAACGCGGCCAAGAACATCCTTCGCGCCGCAGGGCATGCGGTGCCGGCCTGTGGAGACCTCGCCGTTAGGCGGTCCGTGAAGCAGGAACCAGCGTCCCCGCAAGGGGCAGCGCACCAACCGGCTTTGCCGCTGGTTGGAATCTCCCGCCTTTAGGCGTGGGGAGGAAGTCAAGCACAACCGGCCGGCCCACCCCTGGACGGTGGCAGAACTGGCCGAACGGTGCGGGATCTCCCGATCGGCCCTGGCCCGCGCCTTCACGGCCCTGGTGGGTACCCCGCCCATGACCTACCTGGCGGAGTGGCGGGTGTGCATGGCCGCCGAGCGGTTGCGCACCACCGACGAGACCGTGGACACCATCGCCCGCCGGGTCGGCTATTCCACCGCCTTCGCTCTCAGCGCCGCCTTCAAACGCGTTCGCGGCACCACCCCCACCGCCCACCGGCGCGGAAAACCGGTGGAGACGCCCGCCCCGGCCGCCCTGACCTGAAACCGAGGATCGGGGGCGGTCGCAGTCTCAGTCGACATGGTCGACGACGTAGGCCTTGAAGAAGTCATCGCCGCTGACGGTATCGGCGCCGCGGACCGGGGTCAGTCGGTCAGGACGCGGCGCAGCCACGGTAGTCGCTGACCCCGCGCGCTGCGGCTGAGGGCCGCGTCGGCGGCGATGGCGTCGAAGGAGTGGTAGCCGCCCGGCCACACGTGCAGCTCCGCGTGCCCGCCGACCTTCCAGATCCGGGATGCGAACTCGACCACCTCATCGCGGAAGGTCTCCGCCGTCCCCACCTCCAGGTAGGCCGGGGGCAGGTTCGACACGTCCTTCGCCCGGGCCGGTGCCGCGTAGGGCGAGGTGTCCGGGCCGCCCTGCGCGCCCTGGAGCAGGCAACCCCACCCGGTGTCGTTGGAGGTGCGATCCCACGTGCCCACACCCGCCATCTGGTGGGCGGAGACCGAGTCGTTGCGGTCGTCCAGCATCGGGTAGAGCAGCAACTGCGCGCGAACCGCCGGACCACCGCGATCACGGGCCAACAGGTTGACGGCGGCGGCCAGACCGCCTCCGGCGCTGGCACCGCCCACCACCACGCGTTCGGGATCGACCCCCAGCTCGGTGGCGTTCTCGTGCAACCACACCAACCCCGCGTAGCAGTCCTCCACCGGGGTCGGGTGCGGGTGCTCGGGCGCCAACCGGTAGCCCACCGACACCAGGACCAGGTCCAGTTCACGTGCGATCCGAAGCAGTTCGGGGATCTCACCGCCGCGATGGGTTCCGCCGATCATCCCGCCGCCATGGATCCAGTACAGCGCCCCGGTGGTCGCGGTGGTCTCCTTCGGCCGCCACACGATCAACGGCACCGGGTGCCCTTCCGGTCCCGGCGCGGTGCGCTCGGACTCGACGAAGTCCCCGCCCAGCGTCATGTCGGTCTCGTCCCCGGGGGCCAGACGAGCGGCGCGGGCGCGTATCGCGTCGATCTGCTCCGGGACGATACCCGGCGGCATCTCGGCGTTGACCTGGGCCAGGGCGGGCAGCAGTTCGGGGTCGAAGGACGGGCGGGGAGTGGACATCGAGGCCTTCCACGAAGGAGTGACTGAGGTGGCGGAACCCTACCGAAAGCGACATCGGGGCCCGGTCGGCACCCCGCCCCTGGGCGTCGAATTCCTCGAAGTCCCCGGCCCCTCAGCCGTCCAACGCCCGATCGATGAGTGCGTGCGCGCGCGGCACCCGCCGACGCCCCTCGTCCATCCACAGGCAGTCCTGGAGCAGCCGCACCCGCGTCCAGGCCCGCGCGCGGTCCCGGTCCAGCCCGGCCACCTCGGTGAGCAGGTCGAACCTGCGCCTGGTGGCTCGCACCGGGTCGCCGGTCTCCTCCGCCTCGACCCATCGGTTGCGCAGGGCCGGCAGCAACTCGAAACCGGGATCGCCCACCAGTGGCTTGGGATCGATCGCCAACCAGTCGCCCCGGTCGGTTCCCCGCAGCGGTGCGAGCACGTTCTCGTAGTGCAGGTCCCAGTGCAGCAGTCGGTCGCCCGGGTCGGCGGCGAGCTCCTCGGCGATGGCCGCCCAGCGTTCCAGCACCGATCGCCAGGGCTCCTCCAGATGGGCGGCCCTGGCCTGTCCTCGATCGGCGATGTCACGGGTGATGGGCCCGAGCCCGCGCATCCCCTCCGGGCCCGGGTGGGCGGTCAGCCGAGCCAACAGGGAACCGATGACCTCCAGGGCCGGTTCCAGGGGTTCCTCGTCCAGACGTCGACCCGGGTCGAGGGCCTCCAACAGCATCGCCCCGGTCCGAGGGCCGTGGTCGAGCAGTCGAACCGCGCCCTCCCCGTCCCAGACGCGCAGGGCCAGGGGCTCCCCTTCGGTCTCGGGATCCTGGGGCTGGATCTTGAGCACCGCCGAAGTGCCATCGGCGCGACGTACGGGCACCACCAGGGCCACCGCCCCGTGCATGCTCTCGCCGGCCACGGTCAGCCCCCACTCGTCGAGGTGCCGCACCGTCAGCCCGGGAAGCCGGCGCGCCCACTCCGGGCCGAAGAAGGAGGTGACGGATTCGACCAGGGCCCGTGGCACGGTGACGGGGTGGACGGAGGCGTTGTCCATGAAAGGTCTCCTCGGGTCGGGTCCGCCCCACGATGGCGGGTACGGGCCGGTGCTCGCACCCGCTTTTCGTCATCCGTTCCGCACCCTCCGACGCACCGGGCGCCCCTGTGCCCGTCGTCCCCTGCTCAGCGCATCGACCATCCCGCCCAGCGCCGGCTTGCTCCGGTAGTCCTCGTCGAAGGGCAGCGCGGAATCGTAACCGGGGAACCATTCGGGGATCCACGAATGGGCGTCGGTCACCCCCCACACGCTCACGCCCACACAACGCGAGACCTCCAGGCACGCCTCCACGGCCCGCCGGTACTCCTCGGCCTGGTCCGAGACCGCCTCGTCGGTGACCGGTTCGGCGATGCGCACGTCCAGTTCGCTGATCTCCACGTCCAGCCCCAGGTCCGTGAAGCGTCGCATGTTCTCGGCCAGGTCCTCGGGTACGTCGCCGTGCACGAAGTGCCCTTGGAACCCGATGCCGTGCAACGGCACCCCCTGCTCCAACAGCCCGGAGGCGAGCTCGTACAGGGCGTCGGCCTTGTCCCCGCCGCCCTCGATCCCGAACTCGTTGATGTAGAGCCGGGCCTGTGGGTCGACCTCGTGCGCCATCCACAACGCCTCGGCGATGTAGTCCTCGCCCAAGGTCTGGTACCAGAGGTTCTCGCGCAGCTCGGGGCCGCCGTCCTCGAAGGGTTCGTTGATCACGTCCCAGGAGTCGACCCGACCCTGGTAGCGGCCCAGCAACGCATCCATGTGCTCGCGCATGACCTCGCGCAGCTCGTCGGCGTCGTAGAAACCCTGCGCCAGCCACTCGGGCTGCTGGTTGTGCCACAACAGGGTGTGCCCGCGGATGTCCAGGCCGTGCTCCTCGGCGAAGTCGACCACGGTGTCGGGGCCGCTCCAGTCGAACTCATGACGCTCGGGCTGGACGTGCACCCACTTCATCGTGTTCTCCGCGGTCACCGCCGTGTAGTGGTCGGTGACGACGTCCTGGTAGTCCGAATCGTCCCGCAACGGGTCGACCGCCACGGCCACACCCAACTTGATGCCGTGCGACTCGGCCAACCCGGGCAGGTCGCTCCCCGGTTCCTCCGCCGGTCCGGGCAGGACCACCGCCGCCACCGCCGCCACCACCACGAGGACCACCACGCACACCGCCCCCACCGCGAGCAGCGGCCCTCGCCCGCGTATGGTCGTGCGCCCGATCCCCTCGGCCGTCTTCCGCACCCTGTGGCCCCCGCCCTCTAGTGACCGACGGTGACCGGGAACGTGGCCAGACCACGGACGGTCAACGTGTCGCGCCGGGTGGGCATCGCCGTGGGCCGCAGCCCCGGGACCCTGCGACTCAGCGTCCGCAGGGCGATCTGCCCCTCCAACCGGGCCAGCGGGGCGCCCAGGCAGTAGTGCGTTCCGCCGGAGAAGGCCAGATGCTCCGCGGCGTCGGGCCGGGTGATGTCGAAACGGTCGGGGTCGTCGAAGTGCTCGGGGTCGCGGTTGGCGGACCCGAGCAGGCAGATGACCTGCTGACCGGCGCCGATGGGAACCCCTTCGACCTCGGTGTCCGCACGGGCCCAGCGCCCGGTGAGCTGGACCGGCGAGTCGTAGCGCAGGGTCTCCTCCACCGCCCCGGCCGCCATCTCCGGGTCATCGGCCAGGCGTTCCCACTCCTCACGGTGGCGAAGCAGCGCCATCGTCCCGTTCCCGATCAGGTTCACCGTGGTCTCGAACCCGGCCACCAACAACAGACGGAACATCGACCCCAGCTCGGAGGCGGTCAAAGCGCCCTCATCGAAGTGGGCGACCAGATCGGAGACCACGTCCTCACGCGGGTCCGCCCGCCGTTCGACCATCAAGCGTTCGAGCAACGCGTCCAAATCCGCCGTAGCCTGTCGGATCCGGCCGAGCTGGCGCGCCGAACGGGCCCCGTCCAGGGCGGCGCCGATGACGTTCCCGATGCGGTCGAAGTCGGCCCGATCCTCCTCCGGAACCCCCAACAGGTGACTGATCACCATGATGGGCAAGGGCTGGGCGAAGTCGCGCATCAGGTCGAACCCACCGCGCCGCACGGCGCTGTCGATCAGATCGTCGGCGATCTTCTGGATCACCAACCGGTAGTCCTCCATCCGGCGAGGGGAGAAGGCCGGCTTGGCCAGCTTGCGCAACCGGGTGTGGTCGGGCGGGTCGCGCTGTAGGAACGACAGGTCCATCACGTCGAACTGATCGGGGACCGCCATCTCCGAGGGCGGCGCGACTCCGAAGGCACGGTCGCGCAGGACCCGATGGACGGCCGCGCGCGTGGTGGCGGCGTGGAAGGGCAACCTGCTGGAGACCACCGGACCCCGCTCGCGCAGCCGCCGATAGGTCGGAAAGGGGTTCTCCCGCCAAGGCCAGTGCAGGAGGCGGCTGGGGTGGTCCCCGCTCTGGGCGGCCAACCACGACACGCCGTTGGCGGTGCGCAGTCGCGCGTCGATACGAAGGGTCTCCAGAGTCTTCACGGGCACGCCTCATCCTGTCGGTGGTGTGTTACGACCCTAGATCGGCCTTCCCCCGTGAACCGGTCCGCCCGCCTGGTTGGCCGTGTGTGGCCAGGTGGGAACCATCGGTCCCGGTCCACTCGTTCCCCGAGCCCTTTCGCAGGTGTGCGGTGGACGCGGCGAACTCCACGCACCGGCACGGGATCACACACGTCGACGGTGGTTTCGGTGGGGGCGCCACGCCCTAGACTGGGGCCTCGTTCCACTAAGGACAACGCCGTACAGGCCGGAGGTAGAGGACGTTGGGGCCGCTAGAGAGCACTGATCCGGAGCGGATCGGCCGTTACCGGCTGATCGGGCGCTTGGGCGCCGGTGGTATGGGTCAGGTGTTCTTCGGACGCTCGGCCGGCGGCCGCGCCGTCGCGATCAAGCGCATCCATCCGCACATGGCGGCGGACACCTCCTTCCGGGAGCGGTTCGCCCGCGAGGTGAACGCGGCCCGTCAGGTCAGTGGTGCGTTCACCGCACCGGTGATCGACGCCGGGCCCGACGACGAGGTGCCCTGGCTGGTGACCTCCTACGTTCCCTCACTGCCCCTGGACGAGGCGGTGCAGGCGCACGGTCCGCTGCCGGAGTCGTCGGTGCGGGTGCTGGCCGCCGGCCTGGCCGAGGCACTGGCCGAGATCCACCGGGTGGGGTTGATCCACCGCGACCTCAAGCCCGGCAACGTACTGCTGTCCGAGGACGGCCCGCGAGTGATCGACTTCGGGATCGCGCGGGCCACCGACGGCACCGCGGCCACCCAGTCGGTGATCGGCACCCCGGGCTTCATGAGTCCCGAACAGGTGCAGGGCGAGGCGCTCACCCCCGCCAGCGACCTGTTCGCCTACGGAGCGGTACTGGCCCACGCGGCCTCGGGTGGCGGGCCCTTCGGCGAGGGCAACATGCCCACCATGGTCATGCGCATCATCAGCAAGGAACCCGACCTGTCGGGTGTGCCCGAGTCGCTGCGGCACCTGGTGGCGGCCTGTCTGTCCAAGGACGTCAAGGGTCGCCCCGGCCCCGGCGAGATCCTGGACTACCTGGGCGACGTGCACGCCGGTTCGTCCTGGCTGCCGCCCGCGGTGATGATGGGCGTGCAGGAACAGGTGGCCAAGGTCAACAAGGCCCTGGCGACCTCGACGGCCGACCCTGGCGCCACCGGTGGTCACCAGCGCACAGAGGTGCTGGGCGCGGGCGGGGTCGCGGCCCTGGGCGGGGCGGCCGGAGCGGTCGCCGGAGCCGCCGCCGCGGGCGCGATGGGTGATGACCAGGCCACCCGGGTGGCCGGCCATGGGCAGGACCCCTCGGCAGGGGAGACCTCGGTCCTGGGCGGTCAGGGGCAGCAGACCGGGCAGGGATATCAGCCCACCCAGCAGTATCAACAGGGCTACCAGCCCACACAGCAGGGATACCAGCCCACGCAGCGGTTCCCGGGTGCCCAACAGCAGGCGGGTCCGCCCGCCACCGCGGGTTATGACGCCACCCGACAGCAGCGGCCCGCGGACGATGACCCCTACGCCGACCTGTACGGGGAACGTCGCGGTGCGACCGATCCGCGCCAGGACCAGTATCGCCAGGCCGAGGAACAGCGTCGCCGGCAGATGGAGCAGCAGCGCCATCAGGCCGAGGAACAGCGCCGTAGGCAGGAACAGCAGGACGAACAGCGCCGTCGGCAGGAGGCCGAGCGTGCCCACCGTGACCGGCTGCGCGCCGAGCAGGACGCGGCCCGTCGGGCGCAGTCGGAGGCCCGCCGCGCCGACCAGCCCGGCCTGTGGGGCTTCGTCAAGCTGCTGCCGTTGCTCATCATTCCGCTGATCCAGATCCCGCTGGGTTATGGCGCGGCGTTGGCATGGACGTGGTTCACGACCGAGACCGACGTGTGGACGGGCGTTCCGTACTACTTCGAGCCCTGGAGCATGGACTCGTTCTGGCACGCGACCATGCTGGGCTACTTCATCCTCAACAACCTGGTGGCGTTGGAGTTCCTGGTGCGGTCGTTGCGGACCTCGTTCGTGACCGGCGCGGTGCTGGCGCTGGGTGTGATCGCCGCGACCAACGGGTTGCTGTACAGCTTCGGTTTCTGGGCCTGAGGCTCCGAAGGCACACCGAACCGACTCAAGGCGGGGGCGGGGGACCGACAAGGTTTCCCGCCCCCGCCTCATTGGTGTGATCAGTCGGTGTCCGCGCAGCTCGTAGCGGCTATGGCCTCGAAATTCGGGTTCACTTAACGTGTGCTCAGTTGAGCTGTGCGTAAAAAATCAGCCCGAAACCCTATTGTGGCGGGGTTTCGCTCTTGTTAAGTTGCACCACAAGCTGCATGGGAACGCTCCCAAATTCGGGTTCCCGTGAATGGTAGTCACAAAGACCGACGGAGAAGCACCGTGCACCGACCCCGCTCCCTGGTGTCCCTGGCGGCTCTCGCCCTCACCATCCCCCTCCTGGCCCACGCCGCGCCCGCGTCGGCCGAGACCGGACTCCACGTCGACGACCAGGGTCGACTGGTCCACGCCGACGGCACCGAACTGATCATGCGCGGCGTCAGCCACCCCCACGCCTGGTTCACCGATCGCACCCCCACCGCCCTCGTCGACATCGCCGACCTGGGCGCCAACACCGTGCGCGTCGTCCTCAGCAGCGGCGACCGCTGGGACCGCACCGACGAAGACCAACTCCAGGACATCGTCGCCCAGTGCGCAGACCTGGGCCTGGTGTGCGTGTTGGAGGTCCACGACACCACCGGCTACGGCGAGGACGCCGAGGCGGCCACCCTGGACCAGGCCGTCGACTACTGGATCGACGTCCAAAGCGCCCTCCAGGGCGCCGAAGACCACATCATCGTCAACATCGGCAACGAGCCCTACGGCAACGACGAGACCACCAACCAGGGCTGGGCACTCGACACCTCCGACGCGATCGTGCGCCTACGCGAGGCCGGTTTCGACCACACGCTGGTCGTAGACGCCCCCAACTGGGGCCAGGACTGGCAGGGCACCATGCGCGAGGCCGCCCCCGAGGTCGCCGACGCGGATCCCCACGACAACACCGTCTTCTCCATCCACATGTACGGCGTCTACGAACAGGAGTCGACCGTCGTCGACTACCTGGAACACTTCACCGACGCCGGAGTTCCCCTGATCATCGGCGAGTTCGGCCACGACCACAGCGACGGCGACCCCGACGAGGACGCCATCATGGCCCACGCCGACCGCCTGGGACTGGGCTACATCGGCTGGTCCTGGAGCGGCAACAGCGGCGGCGTGGAATACCTCGACATGGTCGAGGACTTCGACGCCGACCGGATGACCGGGTGGGGAGAGCGCATCTTCCACGGCCCCAACGGCATCGCCACCGGTGACTGAGGAACGCGCTCCGCTCAACACCGAACCCCCGCGAACCCCCCTCGAAAGGACACCCCCATGAGAACGCTCGCCAGGACCGGAGCCCTCACCGCCTCGGCCGCCCTCGTCGGCGGCCTGGCCCTGACCTTGAGCGCGGAGTCGGCCGAGGCGCACGGCGCCTTCACCTACCCGGCCAGCCGCACCTACGCCTGTTACGCCGACGGCATCGAGGGCGGCCAGGGCGGCAACGTCGAGCCCACCAACCCCGCCTGCGCCGACGCCCTGGAGGAGGGCGGCAGCTACCCGTTCTGGAACTGGTTCGGCAACCTGATCAGCGACGCCGACGGCCGCCACCAGGAGGTCGTGGCCGACGGCGAGCTGTGCGGTCCCACCGCCGACTTCGCCGCCTTCAACGCGGTGCGCTCGGACTGGCCCACCACGTCGCTGCCCTCGGGGCAGACGGTCGAGTTCCACCACAACGCCTGGGCCCACCACCCCGGCACCTTCTACACCTACGTCACGAGCCCGGGTTGGTCGCCCGACTCCCCGCTGAACTGGTCCGACCTGGAGCTGATCAACGAGGTCACCGACCCGCCGCTGAGCGAGGGCGGAGTCGAGGGCGCCGAGTACCGCTGGGACGTCGACCTGCCCGAGCGTTCGGGGCAGCACGTCATCTACGTGGTCTGGGAGCGCTCCGACAGCCCCGAGGCCTTCTACAACTGCTCCGACGTCGTCTTCCAATAGGCGGCCTTCGTCTCGCGCCGCCGCTTCGCCCGGGCCGATCCGTCGCCCACCACCGGCCCTCGGCGAAGGAGACGCTCTGGCGCCTTCGGTGTGATGGTGAAAAGCGTGCCATCCCACCGTCGGCACCTCCTCGGGTTCCCGGAGGACAGGGCCTGAGGGCGCCCGAAAGGCGACCCCTCGTGGTCCTCCCTCTGGGGATGGGGCCCGGTCTCGCAGGAGGAGGCCGGGCCCTCGACCCGTTCACCGCCCGGGAGTCACCCGGCGCACGACCCGGTCACCGGCGCCGAGGCGCCTGGCCCAGCAGGTGGACCAGGGCGCGGCGAGCCGAGTCCACGTGCTCCTCGGCGGCCCGGGCCGGCTCCTCGCCGGGGCCGCGGCTCATCAGGCGCACCAGGTGGTGGTGTTCGGCCACCAACAGGTCGCGATAGTGGGCCTGGTCGTGTTCGATGCGGGTCAGCTGGATCAGGCGTACCTGGGAGCGCACGCCGTGCCAGGCGTCGGTGAGGCGGCTGTTGTCGGCGATGGCGTAGACACGGTCGTGGAAGGCCAGGTCCAGGGCGATCAGGGTCAGTCCGTCGGCGTCACCCTCCAGGGCGCGTGCCATGGCCTGGACCAGTGATTCGAGTTCGGCCAGGTGGGCGGGGGTCATGCGGGAGGCGGCGGTGAGGGTGGCCAACCGGTCCAGGGCGGCCCGCACGGTGTAGACCTCGTCGACGTCCTTTGGACCCACATCGATCACGCGGGCGCCGCGGTGCCACTCGCTGCGCACGAGCCCCTCGCGTTCGAGCATGGCCAGTCCCTCGCGCACCGACCCGCGGCTCACGTCCAGGGAGGCGGCCAGTTCGACCTCGCGCAGGGGAGAGCCGGGGGAGACCCGTCCGTCCAGGATGGACTCTCGGACGCGGTCGGCCGCTTCGTGGGCCAGGCCCCGTCTGCGGGCTCGTCGCATTCCACCGTTATCGCCGTCGTCTCGTGCCACGTCGCAAAAGTGTACGGCGTACACCGGCGCGGACAAGAATCCTTCGGGTCTCGGTACCGCTTCGATGTACAAATGTTGACATTGTGACAACACAGGGTCGAATATGGGGCCCCGTACGGGGTTTCGACTCCGTGGTCCGGGTCCCGTCCTGACCCGGACCACGGGCTCTCCGATTCTCTCAGGGTGCCCCGGCCCTTCTTCACGCCCGCGCTCGTTCGCGGTGCCCTTTCCTCTCTCGCGTCGCCCTCGAAGGCGCTGCCCAGGCTCGGTCATCCGACCTTTTCGCTGTTCACGTGTCTGAAATGTGCCTCAAGCACGTCTTGACCCGGTGATCGGGATCACTTATGTTCACCTTAAGAACACGTGTTCGCAAAGCGTACATCCGTGTGTTTCGCGCCCCCCGTTGGAGATCCCATGCGCCTGTCCCCGGCACTCGCGGTCGCCGCGTCCGCCGCACTCCTGGCCACCGCGGCCTGTTCCCCCTCAGAGGAGGGCACGGGCGAAGGAGAACTCACCACCGTCACCGCCGGCGTCATCCCCATCGTGGACGTCGCCCCCATCTACCTGGGCGTCGACCAGGGGTTCTTCAGTGACCGCGGCATCGACCTGCGACTGGAGTCCGGTTCCGGCGGCGCCGCCATCGTCCCCGGCGTCATCAGCGGTGAGTTCGACTTCGCCTTCAGCAACATCGTCTCGCTCATCGTCGCCCGCGAGCAGGGACTGCCCCTGACCACGCTCACCAACGGCGTCACCAGCGCGGGAGAACAGGGCGCCGACTTCGGTGGCGTGTTCGTCCTCGACGACAGCGACGTCACCGGCGCCGCCGACCTCGAAGGCCTGACCGTGGCCGCCAACAACCTCAACAACATCGGCGACACCACCGTCCGCCAGTCCGTGCGCGCCGACGGCGGCGACCCCGCCGAGGTCGACTTCGTCGAACTGCCCTTCCCCGACATGCCCGCCGCGTTGGAGACCGGCCAGATCGACGCCGTCTGGGCCGTGGAACCGTTCGCCTCCACCATCCGAGACGCCGGCCACCGCGAGATCGCCTCCAACTTCGTCGACACCCACCCCGATCTGTCCGTGGCCGCCTACTTCACCGGCGAGGACCGCCTGGCCCAGGACCCCGAACTCTTCGCCGACATCACCGCGGCCCTGGAGGAGTCCCTGGCCTACGCCGAGGACAACCCCGACGAGGTCCGCCGCATCCTCGGCACCTACACCGAGATCGACGAAGCGGTCATCGAGCAGATGGTCCTGCCCCGCTTCCCCGCGCGGATCAACGACGAATCCGTCCAGACCCTGGCCGAACTGATGGTCACCGACGGACTCATCGAGTCCGAGCCCGACCTGGACGCGCTCCTGCCCTGACCCGCCCACGCCCCACCTTCCGAACCACCACAGCCCCCCGCCGGTGTCCCCATCCAGTCCCTGTCCCGTCCCAGGAGAGAACACATGACCGCGAACAAGACCACCCTGGGGGTGCTCGCCGCCGGCGCAGCACTCACCCTGACCGTCACCGCCTGTGGCGGTGAGGCGGACGGCGCCGCCGACGAGGGTGGACTCACCCCCATCACCGTGGGCGTACTGCCGATCACCGCGGTGGCCCCGCTCTACCTGGGTGTGGAACAGGGCCTCTTCGAGGAACAGGGTCTGGACGTGACCATCGAGACCGGCGGCGGTGGCGCCACCACCGTGCCCCGTGTGGTCAGCGGCGAACTCGACTTCGCCTTCGGCAACCTCGCCTCGGTCATCATCGCCCGTGAGCAGGGACTGCCCCTGACCGTGGTCGCCAACGGCATGACCACCACCGGCGACGCCGCCACCGACTACAGCGCCCTGGTCGTACCGCCCGACAGCGACGTCACGAGCGCCGCCGACCTCGACGGCGCCACCGTGGCCATCGACAACCTCAACAACATCGGCGACACCTCCGTGCGCAACTCGGTGCGCGTGGCCGGTGGCGACCCCACCGACCTCGAATTCATCGAACTCGCCTTCCCCGACATGCCCAGCGCCCTGAGCAACGGCCAGGTCGACGCCGCCTGGGTGGTCGAGCCCTTCCTGACCATCGCCCTGGAACAGGGCGCCACCGAGATCGCCGGCAACTTCGTCGACCTGCACGAGGACCTGTCCATCGCCGCCTACTTCACCGGCGAGGAACTCCTCCAAGGCGACCCCGAGACCGCGGACGCCTTCACCGAGGCCATGGACGCCTCCCTGGCCTACGCCGAGGACAACCCCGACGAGGCGGCCCAGATCCTCACCACCTACACCGAGATCGATGAGGCGATCATCGACGACCTGCGCTGGCCGCGCTTTCCCACCGAGATCGACACCGACGCCGTGGCCACCCTCGCCGACCTGATGGTCACCGACGGCATCCTCGACGCCGACCCCGACCTGGACACCCTCATCCGATGAGCACCGCCACCACTTCGGCCCCGACCCCGGGTGGCACCCGCCGCCCGGGCGCTCGGGCGCGCACCGCACCCAATCGGCCCCTGCTCGGTCTCCTGGGCGTCGCCGTCTTCCTCCTGCTCTGGGAAGCCACGCCCCGCCTGGGCGTGGTGCCCGAACGCTACTTCCCGCCCGTCTCCGAGGTCCTGACCACCCTCGCCGAACGCGCGCTCACCGCCCCGTTCTGGCAGGCCGTGGGGCACACCCTGTACGGATGGGCCCTGGGGCTGGCCATCGCCTTCGTCGCCGCCGTCCTCCTCGGCTTCGCCCTGGGAGCGGCACCACGCGTGCGGGCCTTCACCACCTCCACCGTCGACTTCCTGCGCCCCATCCCGTCGGTGGCCCTGATCCCGCTGGCCGTGCTCATGTACGGCACCGACATCCGCTCCACCCTGCTCCTGGTGATCTACGCCTGCTTCTGGCTCATCTACATCCAGGTGCTCTACGGGGTCGCCGACGTCGACCCGGTCGCCGAGCAGACCGCCCGTTCCTACGGACTGGGACGTCTGGCCCGCATCCGCCACGTCGTGTGGCCCACCACGCTGCCGTACCTGATGACCGGGCTGCGCCTGGCCGCCGCGGTCGGACTCATCCTGTCCATCACCGCCCAGCTCATCATCGGCTCACCCGGCATCGGACAGCAGATCACCACCGCCCAACAGGGCAACGCCATCGCCCTGGTCTACGCCTGGATCATCGCCACCGGCATCCTCGGCGTGGTCATCAACATCGGTGTGCGCGCCCTGGAGCGTCGAGTCCTGCGCTGGCACACCTCCGTGCGCGGGGAGGCCACCACATGAGCCGCACCACCCTGGGCGAGTCCACGCCCCCCACCCACACCCCGCCGACGAACCCGACCGAACAGGAGAGCCCCGTGGCCCGCACCCGGCGGCGCCGCCCCGGCGGCCGAGGACCGGCCGGCGCGGCCCTGCGCACCGCGCACGTCCTGCTCCTACCCGCCGTGCTCATCGGCGTGTACTGGGCCTTCACCGCACAACCCGGCGCCGGCTTCTACACGCCCACCCCGTCCGCCATCGGCACCGCCTTCGTCGAACTGTGGTTCTCCGAGCGGTTCTTCGTCGACGTCCTGCCCAGCCTGGGCCGCCTCGCCATCGGCTTCGCACTGGCCGCCCTCATCGGAGTCGGCCTCGGCGTCCTCCTGGGTCTGGACGCTCGCGTACGCGCCGCCATCGAACCCGTCCTGGAGTTCCTGCGCGCCATCCCGCCGCCCGTCCTGGTGCCGTTGATGATCATGCTCGCCGGCATCGACGACACCATGAAGATCACCGTCATCGTCTTCGGGTGCGTGTGGCCCGTCCTGCTCAACACCGTCGAGGGCGTGCGCGCCGTCGACCCCGTCCTGTCCGACACCGCGCGCTGCTACGGCATCACCGGCACCACCCGCCTGCGTGTGCTCATCCTGCGCTCGGCCAGTCCCCAGATCATGGCCGGCCTGCGCCTGGCACTGGCCCTGGCCATCATCCTCATGGTCATCAGCGAGATGTTCGCCAGCTCCAGCGGCCTGGGCTTCGCCATCGTGCAGTTCCAGCGCACCTTCGCCATCCCCGAGATGTGGGCCGGCATGGTCCTGCTCGGCATCATCGGCTTCCTGCTCTCGGCCCTGTTCGAACTCGTCGAAGGCCGCGTCCTGGGCTGGTACCGCGGCCTGCGCGCCGCACACCGGGGAGAGTGACCCATGACCAGCACCCACGAACACGCCTCGCACCACCTGGGAGAACGCCCCACCATGCTCAAGGTCACCGGTCTGCAGAAGATCTACAACGGGGGCGCCACGGCGGTGGAGGCCGTGCGCGACCTGACCTTCGAACTCGCCGAAGGCGAACTCGTCTGCCTCGTCGGACCCTCCGGCTGCGGCAAGACCACCCTGCTCAAGTGCATCGCCGGCCTCATGGCCCCCACCAGCGGCACCGTCGAGCTGGACGGACGGCCCGTTCTCTCACCACCACCGGGCATGGCCGTGGTCTTCCAGGAATATGGACGCAGCCTCTTCGCCTGGATGAGCGTGCGGGACAACGTCGAACTCCCCCTCAAGGAGAAGAAGCTCCCCAAGGCCCGCCGCGCCGAACTGGTCACCGAATCACTCGCCGCGGTCGGCCTGACCGACTTCGCCGACGCCTACCCCTGGCAGCTCTCCGGCGGCATGCAACAGCGCGTGGCCATCGCCCGCGCCGTGGCCTACGAGCCGCAGGTGCTGCTCATGGACGAACCCTTCGCCGCCGTGGACGCCCAGACCCGAGCCGACCTGGAGGACCTGGTCCGCCGGCTCTGGAAGCGCCTGGGCGTGACCGTCCTGTTCGTCACCCACGACATCGACGAAGCCGTCTACCTGGGCGAACGCGTCCTGGTGCTGTCCAACTCACCTACAGTCGTCCAGGACGACATCACCGTGGACCTGCCCGCCGAACGCGACCAGCTCACCACCCGCCAGGACGAACGCTTCACCCACCTGCGCGCCCACGTCTACGCGCAGATCCAACAGGCCAAGAAGGGCACCACCGAACCCGCCGCCTAGGGCCTGACCCCTCCGAACGGCCGCATCACCAACGAAACACAAGGAGCCCATCGTGAGCCTGCTCGACGCCGACAAGTTCACCTCCGCCGTCTTCACCGGCACCTGGACCCCGGCCAAGGGAGGCGACACCGAGGTCGTCTCGCCCTCCTCGGGCACCGTCCTGGGCCGCATCGGCATCGCCGACGCCGACGACGTCCACGAGGCCGCCGAACGCGCGGCCAAGGCCCAGACCGGCTGGGCCGCCACCTCCTTCGAGGAACGCGCCGCCATCCTGCGCCGGGCCGGAGACATCCTCAACGCCAACGCCGAGGAGATCTCGTACTGGTTGAGCCACGAGGGCGGCGCCGCCGCCGGCATGGCCGGCTTCCAGGTACACGTGGCCTCCGAGGAGTGCTACGAGGCCGCCGCCCTGGCCTCCCAACCGCACGGCGAGATCCTGCGCACCGCCAAGCCGCGCCTGAGCTTCTCCCGCCAGGTGCCCGTGGGCGTGGTCGGGGTCATCGCGCCCTTCAACGTCCCGCTCATCCTGGGCATCCGCTCCGTGGCCCCCGCGCTGGCCGTGGGCAACTCCGTCATCCTCAAGCCCGACCCGCGCACCGCCGTCTGCGGTGGCGCGGTCCTGGCCGAGGTGTTCCGTCAGGCCGGAGTCCCCGAAGGCGTCTTCCAGGTCCTGCCCGGCGGCGCGGAGGCCGGCCAGGCCCTGGTCGCCACCCCGCCCGTGCGCGTCATCTCCTTCACCGGATCCACCCCGGCCGGACGCAAGGTCGGCGAGGCCGCCGCCCGCCACCTCAAGCGCGCCCACCTGGAACTGGGCGGCAACTCGCCCCTGGTCGTCCTCGACGACGCCGACGTGGACGCCGCGGCCTCCATCGGCGCCTGGGGCTCCTTCCTGCACCAGGGGCAGATCTGCATGACCACCGGCCGCCACCTGGTGCACGAGTCGATCGCCGACGCCTACGTCGAGAAGCTCGCGGCCAAGGCCGAGGCCCTGGTGGTGGGCAGCACCGAAAAGGACGGTTCCGCACTCGGACCCGTCATCGACGCCGGTCAACGCGACAAGATCCACGGGTTGGTGACCGACAGCGTCGAGGCCGGCGCCGAGCTGCGCGCCGGTGGCACCTACGACGGCCTGTACTACCGGCCCACCGTCCTGGACCGGGTCACCCCGACCACCGCGGCCTACGCCGAGGAGGTCTTCGGTCCGGTCGCCCCGGTGGCGCGCTTCTCCACCATCGACGAACTCGTCGAGATCGCCGGTGCCACCGAGTACGGGCTGTCCTTGGGCGTGATCACCACCAACCCCATGCGGGGGCTGGAGATCGCCGATCGCATTCCCAGCGGCATCGTGCACATCAACGACCAGACGGTCGACGACGAGGCCGTGGCGCCCTTCGGTGGCGTGGGCGACTCGGGCACGGGCTCGCGCTTCGGCGGCACCCGCGCCAACATGGAGGCCTTCACCGAGACCCAGTGGGTGACCATGCAGGCCGACCCCGCCCGCTACCCCTTCTAGACCGGCCGGGGGGGGGGGGGGGGGGGGGCCGGCGCCCCCCCCCCCCCCCCGCCCCCCCCCCCCGCCACCCCCTACCCCGCCGGCGGGGGGGCGGGGGGCCCCGCCCGCCCCCCCAAACGACCCGAGTCACCCGCGTTACCCGTGCTGAGCACGGATCCCGTCGAGGAGGAAGTCGGTGCGACGGTCGTACGCGTCCCGGGACGGGCGGGTGCCGTGTTTGAGGGCGAGCGCGTTGTCGACGATGAGCGCGTGGAGATCCTCCGTCGTGAACCCGGGTCGTAGGGTTCCACAGGCGTGACCGGCCGCGACGAGTTCGTCGTTGATCTCTCCCGCTGCCCGACAGATGTCCATGAGCTGCCGTGAGTGCGGGTACTCCTGCAGCAGGACGTCGTTGGCGGTGGGTTGGCGGTACTGCAGATCGCGGATCGCGGTGAGGTAGTACGCGACCCGCTCTCCAGCTCCTTCGAGGGAGCGCGCGTGGTCGATGACGGCGTGGAGCTCGTTCGCGACGACCTCTTCGATGACGGCCTCGATGAGTCCGACCCGGCCACCGAACCGGTTGAAGATCGTGGCCTTGCTCACCCCCGCCGCCTTGGCCACCTCTTCCAACGGCACGCCCAGACCCCGCCCCTGGAAGGCGTCGATCGCGGCACGGCGGATCTGCTCCGTGTTGCGCCGGGCGTCGGCGCGCAGCCGAGGCTTCGGGGGAGTCCCATCCGTCATGTTCCCCACCGTCCCTCGCCACCGCCACCGTAATTTGACTCGTGGGGTCAGGTTATCTAGCGTCGACGACGGAAGCGAAATTGACCCCACTGGTCAACTTGTGCGACGGCGTGCCGCCGGGGTGCCCACCAGTGCGGGCACACAAGGAAGGGCCGCGAACATGATCGTCGTCACCGGTGCCACCGGCTCCCTCAACGGGGCCACCGTCGAGCACCTCCTCAAGCGCCTGCCGGCCGACCGGATCGGCGTCAGCGTGCGCGACGTCGCCAAGGCGCGGCACTTCGCGGACCGCGGTGTACGCGTACGACAGGCCGCCTACGATGACCCGGCCGCCCTGCGCCACTCCTTCGCCGGCGCCGACCAGGTGCTCCTGGTCTCCGGCAACGACCCGACGGCCGACATGGTGGGCCTGCACCGCAACGCGATCGAGGCGGCGGTCGCGGCCGGCGCCCACAGGATCCTGTACACGAGCCAACAGGGCGCCACGACCGAGGGCCCCTACCCACCGGCGGCCATCCACGCCGCCACCGAGGAGATCCTCGCCGGTTCGGGGGCCGCGTGGACCTCCTTGCGCAACGGCTTCTTCACGCACGACTTCGAAGCCATGCTCGGACCCTGGCGACGCACCGGGACGATCGCCGCCCCGGCCGACGGGCCCGTCCCGTGGACCGCCCCCGCCGACCTGTCCGAGGCCACTGCGTTCGTTCTCTCCGGTGACCGCTCCTTCGACGGAGCCATCACCCTGATCTCCGGTGAGGCCGTCACCCTCGACGACTTCGCCGCTCTCCTCTCCCGCCTCAGTGACCGCACCATCGAACGCGTCGTCGTGGACGACGAACAGTGGGTCGCCGATCAGGTGGCGAACGGTCTTCCGGAGCAGGCGGCCCGCTTCATGCTCACCATGTTCCGCGCGACCCGCGAGGGTTACTTCGCCGAACAGGATCCGCTGTTGGCCGAACTCCTCGGTCGTGAACCCCGAGGCGTCGCCGCCCAGCTCGCGGAGCAGATCGCCGTCTGAAGGGCTCGGGCGACCGATCGAGGGCGAGCGCCACGGGATTCATCGCCGTGGAGATTCCTCCCGAGGAGACCATTCCGGCCGATGGTCGGGGTGGTCGGAGAACGGAAGGGCGAGCAGGGGAAGAACGACTTCCTCGTACTCGCGGAGCAGAGCCTCCCCTTCCGGATGTTCGACCAGGTCGGCGTGGAGCAGTTCGTACCGTTCGATGAGGCGCCTGGTGGACTCCAACCTCCTCAGGGCGTGCGCGGGGTCGTTCCGGACGATGTGCTCCGAGCGCGCTCGCTCTCCTGGACCGCCTTCGCCGGAGGTCGGCGCCACGGTCTCGCCGTCGGCGGACTCCACACGGCCCGACCGGGCCGACCACGTCCGCGCGGCGGAGGAGGCTCCAGCGGCGAGCGCGCCCCGCCAGTGTTCGTCCATCCGCGCCCGCAGGAACGAGACCAAAGCGTCCAACGAATCCCCCTGATCGTCTCGGTGTTCCCTGACGTTTCCGACCGTCGAGGGAACACCGGCCCGGACCATCCCTGGAAAACCCTACAGCGGGTTTTCGGAGTCACTTCGATCGGATGTGGGGTCGAGGGTCGGTTCCGTCGCCCCGGGCTCGGGTCCGGGGCGAGCGGTTCGCCCAACACGCTCCCCGCTCGACCTCACGGCCAGGGCCACCGCGCCCATCACCGTCAGCACGACCACGAGCCCGCCCCAGACCATGGGCTGAGTGATGAGCATGTCCCCGGACTCCTGCCCGGGTGTCCTCCCGCCGTCCCGGCCGGTGACCGTGACCAGCAGGACCACGACCACACCGGCCGCGGCCAGCAGCCGACCGCCCAGCCGCAGCAGGGGACCGGCGCCACCGCCGAGTGCGGCCCGGGTGAGCCTCTCCTCGTGTCGTAGCGGTGTCAGCAGCCGTGCCAGGAACAGCAGGGCCACCGGGAGCTGCAACCCCCACACGATGGTGCGGAACCAGCCGTCGAACCACACGTTGGTGCCGTACAACAGGGTGTGCCACGCGCTCAGGACGTAGACCAGGATGACGAACCGATGCAGTACCCGCCACAGGCGCGAACCCGTCCACGCCCGAATGTAGAACGACAACCCGAGGGGGATCGCCAGGTAGAGGGCGATCAGGCCGAGGAGGATGGCGACCTGGCCGGTGCCGGTCGCGTACCCGCCGGGGACGAAGACGTCGACGAAGGCCGACCACACCAGCCGTGCCGGTGACAGTCCGTCCTCGTTCTGGCGGAGCAGCTCCAGGAAGAACGCCAGGGCGTGGGCGAACATCAGTCCGATGGTGGTGATGCTGGTGACCCGGTGCCAGTGCTCCAGACGGGCGTGGGAGACCGGCGACCAGGACACCGGTCGGGTCGAGCGCAGCAGTCCGAGCATGACGGTGATCCACGCCCACAGCATCGCCGACCAGCCGAAGGCCTGGCACGCCCAGTACAGCCAGTACATCCGAGCGTCGGCCAGGTGCGGCATGACCTCCAGGGTCGCCGAGGTGCCGTCGTCGATGCGCTGATACAGGACCACGAAGATCACCGCGGTCACCACCAGTGCGGCGGTGGAGTCGAAGAGCAGGTTGCGCAGGTCCGCGCGCAGTGTTCGGCGGTCGAGCCGGGGCCGGGGTCTGGCGGGGGAGGACATGGTGGCTCCAGGTGAGGGGTGGGCGACCGGTTCCGAGGCCGAGGGGAGGCCGGGGAGGGAACACGGACCGAAATGGCACGCTAGCGGAAAGTCGGCGCCGGGCCCAGGCCTGTTGAACGCTCAATCATTATTGGGAGGGCGGGATGTCCTCTGTGAGCTGGGAAAATTCCATGCAAGCGCTTACCACAAAGAAAGCGCTTGCCAGGTCTTGGCGTGTGTCCACTACTCGTCGGAGCAGACCTCGAAGTCGCCCCATCCCCGCTCGGTGCCCTGCCAACTCGAACGGTCGTGGGAATCGACGGACTCCCCGTCCACGGTGACACCGTCATCCCGGTAGTGACCGACATGATGGTCGACCGCGCCGTCGCCCTCGGTCTGGAACACCTGCAACTCGGCTCTGCCGTCACCATCCGGGTCAGCGGCCCGTGCCCCGTACACGAACCCCTTGAAGTCGATGCGAAGGGGGCCGACCCTCTCACTGGTCAGATCCTGGGCCAGCGGCCCGAAGTGCACTTCGTGCACCGGCATGTCCTCCACCGGATCGTCGCCCAGGTGCGGCGTCGCGAAGAACAACGCCAGGTCCACGTAGCCGTCACCATCGAAGTCCCCGAGGGTGCCCCGCGCCTCCCGCTTCGGATCCTCCGAACCCGCGTAACCCAGCCTGGCCAAGGCGTCGTCGAGGTCGGCCTCCCACGAGTCCCCGCCGCCCTCGACGGTGATCACACCCTCCCGAGCCGGGTCGCGCACCTCGTCCAGGTGCCCGTCGCCGTTCACGTCGGCGCGCAGCACCGTGCCCTCGGAGTTGGCGCACACCGCCATCGGGGCGTGGTCTCCGGGTCCGGGGGCGGCGGGGCCGGGTTCGATTCGCTCCGACGAGAACGTGAGCCAGGTGAACCCGGCGATGGTGAGCAACCCGAGCCCGGACACGGCGGCGATGCCGAGGAAAAGGGGGCGTCTTTGCGGTGGCGGGGGGAGCGCGCCGGTTCCGGGCGGAAGGGGGGTCGACATCCCGACACCGTAGACGGGCGCGAGGACCCGACTCAACCCATGGCACCCCCGGCGGGCGCCCGACGTCCGAGAGCGCTCCTCCCGGCGCTCCGACACCACACGGTCGACCGTACGATCGAGCGCATGGCCAACGAACACCACCACTCCCTCACCTCCCTCGAACGGCGCCTGGACACCTGGGCGAACGGGCGTTTGGAAGCCCTCCAAGGGCGCGTGGGCGGGGGAGTGCTGGAGTTCGTCGTCTTCACCGTCAAACAGGCCTGGGCGTGCGTCTTCGGCGCCGCCATGCTCGCCCTGCTGGTCGCCACCCACCTGTGGTACCCCGAAGGCGTCGCGCTCTCGCGCAGCGATGCCCTGGTCATCGGAGCGGTCGCCATCCAGGCGCTCATGCTGCTCCTGCGCCTGGAGAGCGGACGAGAGCTCTGGGTGATCGTGCTGTTCCATCTGGTCGGTACGGCCATGGAGATCTTCAAGACGTCCGTGGGCTCCTGGGAGTACGGCGGCGACGGGCTGCTGTGGATCGGCGGGGTACCGCTGTACACGGGGTTCATGTACGCCGCCGTGGGCTCGTACATGGTGCGCGTGTTCCGCCTGTTCGACCTTCGCTTCGACCACTACCCGCCACGTTGGGCCACCGCCCTGCTCGGCCTGGCGATCTACCTCAACTTCTTCGGCCACCACTACCTGTTCGACGCCCGCTGGGTACTGCTGGTCCTCATCGTGGTCCTGTACGCCCGCTGCACCATGCACTTTCGCGACCACCGGTCCCGACCCTGGCGCCGCATGCCCATCCTGGCCGCGTTCGGCGGCGTGGCCTTCTTCATCTGGGTCGCCGAGAACATCGCCACCGCCGCCGGATCCTGGATCTATCCCCACCAGGCCGACGGCTGGCAGATGGTCTCCCCGGCCAAACTGGTCGCCTGGCTGCTGCTGATGATCATCTCCGTGGTGCTGGTGACCTTCGTCTACCGCCCCCGCCCCCTGCACACCCCACCGCAGGACCACGAACTCACCCGGTGAGGATCGCCAGGCCCGCCGAGGGTGGCGAAGGGGTCAGCGCGGAGTGGTCTCGTCAGCCGCCTCCATGGTCCCGCGTTCGCGCAGCAGGGTGTGGGCGAAGTCGATCGCCTCGGGGGTGCTGTCGAATACCGAGCCTCGCTCGAACAACCGGGCGCCCGCGCCCAGTGCGGTCAACGCCCGTGTGTGGTCGGGCCGCACCCCCGACAACAGCACGCAGATTCCGCGTCGCTCCAGACGCTCGATCGCGTCGCCCAGCACCAAGGCCCCGGTGGCGTCCACCGTGCTGACCCGCGACATCCGCAGGATCACCACGGACACGTCGGCCACCTCGGTCAATTCCAACAGGAATCGGTGCGCGGCGGCGAAGAACAAGGGCCCGTCCAGCCGGTAGGCGACGATGTGCTCGTCCAACAGGGCACGTTCCCGCGCACCGTGGTCACCGGGCGGCCCCTGGGACAACTCCACCCGGTTCAGCCGGGCATCGCGCGACACCGCGCGCAGGGCCAGGAACGCGGTGACCGCCATCCCCAGCAGCACCGCCGTGACCAGGTCCAAGGCCAGGGTGGCCACCGCGGTCAGCACCAACACCACGGCGTCGCCTCGGGTGGAACGCATCATCGCGCGCACCGACCCCACCTCGACCATCCGCACGGCGGTGGCCAACAGGACACCGCCCAGCGCGGCCAACGGCACCAGCCCCACCAGCGGGGCGGCGAGCAGCACCACCATGGCCAACACCAGGGCGTGGGAGGCCGCGGCCAGGCGACTGTTGGCGCCCGAACGCACGTTCACGGCCGTGCGCGCGATAGCGGCGGTCGCCGGCACGCCACCGAAGATCGGCACGACCACGTTGGCCACGCCCTGCCCGAAGAGCTCACGGTCGGGGTCGTGCCGTTCGTCGACGCGCATTCCATCGGCCACCGTGGCCGACAGCAACGACTCCAGAGCGGCCAGCGCCGCCACCGCCAGGGCCGCGCTCATCAGCGGGCCCACGGCGGAGGGATCCAGGAACGACAGGGAGGGCGTGGGAAGGCCGGCGGGCAGGGCTCCGATCGTGGGCGTGGACAACGGACTCAGGTGCACCAGCAGGGTCGCGGCGGCCACCGCCAGCAGCGAGAACGGCAACGTGGGTCGCCACCTGGCCCCCACCAGCATCACCGCGGCCACGCCCAGGGCGATGAGCAGGGGTGTCCAGTCCGGGTCGGCGCTGAAGTCCCTGACCAGGGAGAGCGCGCCGGCCAGGACGTTGTGCCCCTCCGGTTGGGGCAGACCCAGCACGAACGGGGCCTGTTGGAGGGCGATGACGACGGCGATGCCCAGAGTGAACCCCTCGATCACGGGTGCGGGAACGTAGCGCATGTACCGTCCGCCCCGTGCCCAGGCCAGGACCAGCAGGATCAGCCCCGCCATCATTCCGACCATGAGCACACCCGTGGGCCCGTGCACGGCCACGATGGGCACCAGCACCACGGTCATCGCTCCGGTGGGTCCCGAGACCTGGAGGTTGGAGCCACCGAAGACCGCGGCCAGGAACCCGGCCACGATCGCGGTGACCAGCCCGGCCTGAGCGCCCAGTCCGGAGGAGATACCGAAGCCCAGGGCCAGGGGCAGCGCGATGATCGCGACCGTCACCCCGGCGAGCAGGTCACGGCCGGGGGAGCGGCGCATGGTGGTGAAGTCGGAGCGCCGGGGCAACAGCGCGCGAGTGTTCGTCCACAACCTCCGCCCGATGCCCCGGGAGTGAGTCGTCTGTGCCATCTCAGCCCTCACGCAGCTCTGCCAACAGTTCCTCACGGCCGGTGCTGAGCTCGGTGAGGATACGGCGGGCGGCGCCCAGGAGGTCGGCGACGTCGGCGCCGGCCAGCTCGTAGACCACCGTGGATCCCTCTCTGCTGGAGGTCACGATGCCCGAACGGCGTAGGACGGAGAGCTGTTGGGAGAGGTTGGAGGGCTCCACGTCCACGTCGGCCAAAAGGTCACGGACGGCCTTGGGGCCGTCCTGGAGCAGTTCCAGGACGCGGATGCGGACGGGGTGGCCGAGCATGCGGAAGAACTCCGCCTTGGCCTGGTACAGGGGACGGTGCACAGTGGACCTCGGGTTCGGGGACGAGACGATCACATCCACCATATGTTGAATTGAAGAAATCTTCATATCGTCATGGTGTGAACTCGACGGCCGGACGATCACCCGGTGAGGCCCGGAAGCACCTCGGGACCCACCCGGCGCACGTACTCGCGGAACAACTCCACGGCCGGGGGCTCGTAACCACCGCCCGAACCCTCACGGGGCCACACGATGCCCACCGGCCGCTCGGCCTCACCATCGATGATGACCAGCTCCACCGTGCCGCCCAGCGGACCCCTGGGGCGGGCCGGCAGCACCGACACCCCCAACCCCGCCGCGACCAACCCCCGAGCCGTGCTGATGTCGTCGGCCTCGAACGCCACCGTGGGCGTGAACCCGGCCCGATCGCCGAGCCGATCGGTCAGATGCCGCACCCCCCGACCCGGCTTGAGCAGGATGAAGTCGTCGCGCGCCGCCGTCAACGACACCTCACCCCGCCCGGCGAGCGGGTGCCCCTCGGGCACCACCAAACGCAGGTACTGGGTCTGCAACACCTGGGAGACCAGCCCCTGGCCCGAGGGCAGGGGAGAGGTCAACGCCAGGTCCGCGCCGCCCGACGACAACCGCCGCAGCGACTGCGCCCACGGTTCCTGGGTCAGGGTGAAACGCACCCCCGGGTGCTCGGCGCGAAAACCCCGCAACAGCACCGGAACCACCTCCACGCCCAGCGTGGGCAGGAACGTCAACGCCACCCGGCCCTCCTCGGCGCCGGTGAGCTCGGCCACACCCTGGCGCAGATCCTCCAGCGACCGCTCCACGTGCGGGAGCAGCGTCCGCCCCGCCCGGGTCAGTCGGATCCCACGCCCGGTGCGTTCGATCAACGCGATGCCCAATTCCTCCTGAAGTCGGGCCAAAGCCCTGCTCAGCGTGGGTTGTGGCATGTTCAGGGCCGAGGCCGCGTGGGTGATGTGCTCGGTCCTGGCGATGGCCGACAACATCCGCAATCGGGGTGCCAACACCTGGGTCAGGTCGCCCACCTCAACGCTATCCATGCAGATCAGTATGCATGAACGTGAAAGCATGCATTGGACGTATGAAAGCGGGCTTCCTAGCGTTGAACCATGACCGTGACCAGCGCACCGCCTTCGACCGACCCCAGACCCAGGGCCGGCACTTCCGCCTACCGGCGCACGGTCATCGCCCTGATCGCCGCGGCCGTCGCCACCTTCGCCCAACTGTGGTCGGTCCAACCGATCCTGCCCGCCATCGCCTCGGGGTTCGGCACCTCCGCGGGACAAGCCGCGCTCACCGTCTCCCTGGCCACCGGCGGCCTCGCCGGCTTCACCCTCATCTGGAGCGGTGTCGCCGACCGCATCGGCCGCGCGCGCGTCATCGGTCTCTCCCTCCTGCTGGCCATCGTGCTGGGCACCGCCGCGCCCTTCGCCACCGAACTCTGGACACTCCTGCTCCTGCGCACCCTCCAGGGCG
Source organism: Nocardiopsis sp. NPDC055879 (assembly GCF_053615935.1). Taxonomy (NCBI): domain Bacteria; kingdom Bacillati; phylum Actinomycetota; class Actinomycetes; order Streptosporangiales; family Nocardiopsidaceae; genus Nocardiopsis; species Nocardiopsis sp. NPDC055879. Next base: position 148,822 of record NZ_JBSHCT010000005.1, on the reverse strand, counting down.
CCGCCCTGGGCGGGGTCTCGGCGGCCGCCGTGGCCTACCTCGCCGAGGAGATCCACCCCCGCGACGCACCCAAGGCCACCGGCCTGTACATCGCCGGCAACCCCCTCGGCGGCATGGGCGGACGCCTCCTGGCGGGCTTCGCCGCAGAACACGGCGGCTGGCAGTGGGGGATCGCCGCCAACACCATCCTGGGCCTGGTCGCCCTCGTGGTGTTCGTCCTCGTCCTGCCCCGACAGACCAAGGGCGCGCCCACCACACGCCCCACGTCGACCGACGACACCCTCGGCATGGGCAGCCGACTCAAGGCCGCCATGACCACCCCCGGCCTGGTGCCCATGTACGCCCAGGCACTCCTGTTGATGGGCGCGTTCATGGCCGTGTACAACGTCCTGGGCTTTCGCCTCACCGACGAACCCTTCGGGCTCTCCCAGGCCGTGGCGTCCCTGCTGTTCCTGTCCTACACCGCCGGCATGCTCGGCTCGGGGCTGGCCGGATCGGCCACCCTGCGCTGGGGACGCTACGGGGTGCTCACCACCGCCACCGTCCTACTCCTGATCGGACTCGGCGGGCTGTTCACCACCTCGGTGATCCTCCTACTGGCCACCCTGTTGCTGCTGACCTTCGCGTTCTTCTGCGCCCACGCCACGGCCTCGGCCTGGGTGGGATCCCACGCCACCACCGGCCGCGCGCAGGCCACGGCCGTCTACACGCTCGCCTACTACCTGGGCGCGAGCCTGTTCGGGTGGTTGGGAGGCGTGGTCTACGACGCCGTGGGCTGGAGCGGGACCGTCGCCTTGGCGATGGCCCTCACCGTGCTCGCGGGCCTGTGCGCCCTGCGCCTGCGCCGACTCTCGACCACCTGAGCCCCCCACTCGTGAGCGCTACATCGGGCGCACCGTGAGGCTCTGCTCGGCCCGGCCGACCTGCCCTCGCCGATCGTGCAGGGCCGAACTGGTCAGCCCCAGCCCCGTGGGACCGAAGGCCACCGTGGTGTCCAGCCCGACCCACTCGCCCTCCGGCTGTCGGAACAGGTGCACGGTGAGGTCGACGTTGGGGAACATCCACTCCAGGGGCGACTCGCGCACCGCGACACCGTTGGCGGTGTCGAGCAGCTTGACGAAGGAGGCCACCGGCCCGGCCTTCTCGCCCGCCACCAGTTCCACGTCGGTGGAGAGCCACGCCGCGCCACGTCCCGGCACGGCGGGAGCGATCGGCCGCGCGTCCAACGAGGCGATGTAACCACCGGGCCAGATCTCGCTGAGCGGCTTCTTCTCCAGGCCCTCCGGATCGGGCAGGGGATCGGCCGCGCCGCCCTCGACCGCGCCGGTCTCGCCCGCCACGAGCGACCACGCCCGCGCCCGCACGGCGGTGCGGTCCCCGATCTGGACCAACGCCTCGACCAGCTCGATGGTGCGCCCGGGGCGGATGGTGTTCACCTCGACGTGGCACTCGTCCATCGCCAGCGTGCCCAGGATGTCGAAGCCGATCCGGGAGAGTTGTAGTCCCCGCTCGGCGGTGTGGGTCTCGATGGCGTGGGTGATGAGACCGCCCAGTGGGCTGAAGTGCTGCTCGGCGGTGTTCCAAGCGCCGCTGACGTGCTCGGTGGGAACGAAGCGGTCGTCGCCCACTCGGACGAAGTAGGCGTTCTGGGACTGGGACAAGGAGTTCTCCTGCGCTACGGGGCCATGCCGAGTGCATCATCTCCGATGCTCACCCGGCCGGGACCCGCCACCCCCCCACGAGCCGCCGAAGCCCCACCGAGTCCCCGCCCCATCGGTTCCGGTCGTGGTGTTCAGGCGAGCACCCCTTCGACCACGCTCACCCCGCGTCCTGGCACGATGCGGTTCAGACGGAGCCCGGCACGCTCGAACAGTTCCGCGAACCGGCTCGGGGTCCGCTGCTCCCCACCACAGTGCACGAGCATGCTCAGGTCCATGAACCTGGCCGTCCGCGCCGGCTCGGTGCCCTGGGGCATCACCACTTCGGCGAGCAGGACCCGCCCGTGGGGGAGCATCGCCCGGCGGCAGTGCGTGAGGACCTTGGCGGCGTCGGCGTCGTTCCAGTTGTGGATGACGCTGGCGAGCAGGTAGGTGTCACCACCGACCGGCACCGCGTCCAGGAAGTCACCGCCCTCGACACGGCAGCGCTCGGAGAGTTCCCCGCCAAGGAGCGCGGGTTCGGCCCTCGCGATGACCTCGGGCCGGTCGTAGAGCACGCCCCGCAGGTGTGGATTGGCCGACAACACCAAGGACAACAGGCGCCCGCGCCCGCCCCCGACGTCCACCAACAACTCGCTGGGACCGAAGTCGTAGTCCTCGGTCAGGGATCGGGTGAGCTGCGCGGAGATGTCGCTCATGCCCTGGTCGAAGAGCGCGGCGACCTCGGGGTGACGACGCATGTACTCCCAGACGGGAACACCGTGGACGGACTCGAACACCGGACCTCCCACACGCACGGCGTCGGCCAGGTGGGCCATGGTGGACCGCTCTGTCGGGCTCCCCAACCAACGGGCGTACCCGCGCATGGACGCGGCGGAGTCCTCCCGTAGCGCCTCGCCCAGGTCGGTGAGGGCGAAACACCGCTCCGGGGACTCCCGGACCAGTTCCAGATCGGCGCAGGCGCGCAGCAGTCGGTGAAGGGCCTCGGCGTCGGCGTCGACCCGAGAAGCGATCTCTGCCAGGGGCGAGGGTTCCCTGGACATGGCATCGGCGACGCCGAGCTCGGCCGCGGCGCCCACTGCCGCCGCGACCCAGCTGGAGGTGATCAGCTCGAACAGCCGGACGGCGGAGACGTCGAGCGGAGCGGAAGTGGTGGGGAGCGTCACGGGGGTGGATACCTTTCGCTGATTTCCTCGAACGGAGGTGTTTCTGAGGGCGGAACGGCCCCGGGAAACCGAGCGACACGTTACATTACTCCAGGTGGTTGACCCAATACAGAAAGTGGAGATTCCTGTGGAGGTCCCTGAACCCGAACTCCAGGACCAGGGTCGGCGGACGCTGCGTGTACTGAGCACACGACGGGCCGTCCGCTCCTTCAACGACGAATCCGTGCGGGACGAGCTCCTGGATCCCCTGCTGGACAGCATGCTCGCCGCACCCTCCGCCTCCAACAAACAGGCCTGGGCCTTCGTCGTCGTACGACGACCGCGAACCCTGCGCCTGATCCACGCCTTCGCCCCGGGCATCATCGAACGCCCGCCGCTGATCGTGGCGGCCTGCTTCGACCACGGGCGGTCCGTGGGAGGAGGCGCCTGGGACGAGGGCATGCTCTGCGTGGCGATGGCCGTGCAGAACCTCCTGCTGGCGGCACACGCCCTCGGACTGGGCGGGTGCCCCACCGCCAGCTTCCGCAAGAGCCCGGTGCGCAGGTTCCTGAGACTGCCCCAACACCTGGAGCCACTCCTCCTGGTGTCGATCGGACACCCGGCCCCGAACCCGCGCACCACCGCACCCCGACGCGACCGGAACGAGGTGATCAGTCATGAACACTGGGGCTGACCAGTGCCGAATCGACGAGGAACTGTTGTTGCTCGCGGCCTACCTGATCAGCAGTGGCCGAGGCCTGCTGGAGGAACCCCGTGACTACGGGCCACTGCGTTGCCTGGACGCCGCCCGCCGCGTCCTGCGCCTGCGAGCCAGGACCGGTGGAGACCAGAGCCCGGAACTGACCTCCCTGAAGGAGCGCATGGACGAGGTCATGTGCGGTGCGATGGTCGATCGGGACCTGGCCGCCCTGCTCGACGAACTGTGTGATCGACTCGCCGCCGTCGTGGAGGAACCCGGTGCCGTCACCGCCTGAGAGCCCACGCCTGAACGACACCGAGGAGGTCTTTCAGGCCCGGCCCTTCACCCCCGCCTGCGGACGCCTCGTCGAACGCGGAGAGCACGCGCTCATCGGGATCAGCGCCGGCAACGGCTACTTCAGCCAACACAGGATCGCCCAACTCCTGGAATGGACGGGCCGGCGCTTCGGCGCGGTCGACCTGCTCTACGCGGACCTGCACATCGACACCATGCACCGGGCGGCCGGCGCCGAACAGGCACAGGCCTCCAGACGGGCCTGCCGGTCGCTGAGGGACGTGCGCCGGCGGATTCGACGCGCGATGGAGGCGGTGCGGGTACCCGCGCGGGTTCGCTGCCTGGCGTTGTCGGAGACCGTGGACACCCCCGGCTACCGATCGGCCAACGAACGCGTCGAACGGGCGATGAGGGAGGACTCGGCGGTGGGGCGCGCCTGCGAGGAGCACGTCCGGCGGATCATCGCCCCCGAACCGGACCCGGACGGAGCCCGGTTCCGAGCCGGTCTGTCCTACCTGCGAGCGGAACTGCCCTTCCTGCTCAACACCCCGGAGGTCCTGTCCGTGGACACCTCCGTGTGCTGCTACCACGATCTCCTCCCGGTCCTGGTGGGGCTGCGAAGGGAGACCTCCTGCCTGCACCCCGGGCAGGGACACCTCGTGCTCAAGCCCCTCACGACACCGTCCAACTGAGCGGGGCCCCGACACCTGTCGGGGCCCCGGCTCGGTCACGACACCGGACGCACGTCCATGATCGACTCACCGTCCGGAACCCGACGCACCTCGTGCAGGGACAAGCCCACCGAGGCGAAGAGCGCCTCGTACTGTTCACGGGTGCGCAACGGAGCCCCATAGAGCACGAACATGCTCAGACTCATGGCCTCCAGGAACTCGCTCGGTCGCTCCCGCTCTGGGAGGTGACCCACGATCAACAAGCGCGAGGCCGACCCCATCGCCTCCCGAACGTTGCCCAGGATCAGTGCGGCGTCGGGATCGGCCCAGTTCTGCATCACCCGCGCCGCGAGATACACGTCCGCGCCCCGGGGCACCCCCTCGAAGAAGTCGCCACCCATGACCGAGCACCGATCCTCGACCCCCGCCTCACGGAGAAGTGGAGGAGCGCCCTCCACCACGTGCGGAAGGTCGAAGAGGATTCCCCGCGCAGACGGGCACGCGCGCAGCACGGCCGCGATCGTGGCGCCCTCACCACCGCCCAGATCCACCACCGTTTTGGTTTCCGACAGATCGATCTCGCGCAGCAACGGCGCGGCCAGGGCGGAGGAGTTCATGGCCCGGTTGAACACTGCGGCGGCCGCCTCCCGCTCACTCAGGTAGGCGAACAGCTCCTGACCGGTGTGGATGGCGAAGGCCGAGCGGCCCGAACTCACCGAGTGGCCCAGACGAGTCCAGGCCTGGAAGAAGTCGCCGTGCGTGCACATGCGGAACAGGTCCCGCAGCCCTTGGGGGTCGTCGATACGCAGGTGATCGCCCGCAGGACTCAAGGCGAACACACCTGGGTGGGGTTCCTCGATCAGTCCGGCCGCGAGTGCCGCGCGCACGAGGATCAGCAGACGTTCCTCGGGGACACCGAGCTCCCGCGCCACTTCGTCGAGGGGGCGCGGGGAGCAGGCCAATTCTTCGACGGCACCGAGCTCGATCAGTGCGGCCACGGCGTGCATCAACATCGCGGAGGAGACGATCCTGGCCAGGGGCCGGTCGGTTCGTGCGGGCAGGGTGGTGTCCGGGCGCTCCACAAGATTCCCTTCGGTGGTTCCATTGTCACGGAAGGTGACGATGCCAGTTCGAAGGGTGTGGCGTGAGGTCTTTCGTGAGAGAGGGGTCCCGGCCCCGCACCTGGTTTCGGGGTCGGCCGAAGCGATCGTGATCAGGTTCTTCTTCTGTCCCCGAACACGGGTTCGCTCAGGCTAGGCTGACCCCCACAACTCGAAAAAAAGCGAGCCCGCCCGGTGCTACCAACACCGAACGGGCTCTGACCACCAACCTGAGACAACCAGGAAGGCGGCTGGGAGTGCATCCTAAGCCTACAGCGTCCCGCGCCCGAAGCCGGGGGGTCGCTTCGCGTGTCACCCTCACGTTCCACCTCTTTCCGGAGGTGACGCCGTGAGCTACGCGACCATCGTCCGAGGCAGCTTCGGTGGCGATCGATTCACCAGGGTGCTCAACGCCGCGGTCCGTGACAAACGCCTGTCCTACAAGGCCCGTGGTCTCCTCATCTTCATCGCCTCGCACCGTGAAGGGTGGGGCATCGGCTTGGGGCAGCTCATCGCCAACTCCCCGGGTGGTACGGCCGCGATCCGCTCCGGACTCAAGGAACTCGAAGCCGCCGGCTACCTGCGCCGTTACCGGGTCCGCGACGAATTGGGGTGCCTCGGTGGTGCCTACTGGGTGATCACCGACGATCCCGAGTCCCTGCCGGAACGAGTCGCCGAGCTCGCCCGCTCCCTGGAGGGAAAGGCCCTCGTCCTGCTGCGAAACAGCAGGTCAGAGCCTAAGTGCGATTTTCCAGAGTTGGATGACCCACCAGAGGAAAATCGCACCCCTAAGAAGACCAACCACAAGAAGACCAAGACACAAGAACAAGGGGAGGGGGAGGAGGACGCGCGGGCGCGCGCGAGCGAGCTCCCCACCACCGACGCCGACGGCGACCAGTGGGGCGTCCCCGACGCCGAACGTCCCGCCCCCGACCGGGGCGGTCTACTGGAACGCACCGTCATCCCCCAGATCGCCGAGGAGACCGGCCTGGGGCTCCAACCCTGGCAACATCGCCGCCTGGTCCTGGAACATCTGCCCGCCGCGCTCCGGGCCGTCGAGGAGCTGGCCGATGACCGCGTGGGCCCCACCGAACTCCTGGAGTGGCTGCGGTCGGACCACGACACCACGATGTCGCTGTACGCGGTCCTGTCCACCCGTTGCCGCCCGGCCCACCTCGTTGAGGCGCTGCCGATCTGGGTCGCCCGCAACCGCACCCCTGGCGGCCTGCCCGGTCCTTCAACGCCCAAGGTCCCTCACCCGCGCCGAGAACCGGACCCGATGGCCGACAGAGATCCCTTCACCCGGGCGGGCGCACCGCCCACGTGCACGGTCCACCCCGGTATCACTCTGGCCACCGACGCCACCGGACTGCGCACCCGCTGCCACAGGTGTGAGGATCTTCCTGGCACTGAACCCTTCGCCGTTTTGGACGAACCGGCCGGCGCCCTGATGGGTGTGCTCGACGATGCCCTACCGGATACCGCACCCGCACCGCCCGAACATTGTGGGGACCGCTCCTGTCACGAACAGCGCCGACACGTCATTCGCTTCAACCCACAGACCGAGGCCCATGAGGACCTCGGCCCCTGCCCACGTTGCCATCCCAGCCGGATATGGGAGACCGCAACGTGACCCCGGCCCCGCGCACGTCCGGCCGTAACGGGCCTGGATGATGCTCCCGAGGCCTCACCTTGGCGAGGGGCGTAGACCTCCGTATGCTCGGAATGCTCAGGCCTTCGTATGACTGATAACGCGGAAGTAACGCTCCGCGTCGTTGCAGGTCATTAACTGTGAGCCCCGCGCACGCGGGGATGGACCGACCTCGGGGGGACCTCTTGCAGCACACCACCTGTGAGCCCCGCGCACGCGGGGATGGACCGCGGTGAGGTTGCGGTAGTGGTGCAGGGCGTTGGTGAGCCCCGCGCACGCGGGGATGGACCGCTCAACGGACGCCGCCGCTTCGACGTGCGGGAGTGAGCCCCGCGCACGCGGGGATGGACCGTCGAGGCCTACGCGGCCATCTTCGACACCCCGGTGAGCCCCGCGCACGCGGGGATGGACCGCGGTCCATCGTCGGCTGGAGCGAGTCGCCCAGGTGAGCCCCGCGCACGCGGGGATGGACCGACGGTGTTGTACTCGTAGATCTCGGTCTGCTGGTGAGCCCCGCGCACGCGGGGATGAACCGATGTCGGCGTCGGTGGAAGCGAGCCCAGCCTCGTGAGCCCCGTGCACGCGGGGATGGGCCGATCCGCATGCCAGGGGTCGAGACCAGGTGCGAGTTTCGTGTGCCCAGGTTCGCTCTCAAGGTCGGCGAACCTGGCATGTTGCGAGGCGCACGCCGGTACGCTCCACGGGACCAAGAGCAGCCAGACGTGAGGGGCTTTGTGGTGCGGGAGATCGAGACCAAGTACAAGGTGGTCGATACAGAGGCCGTGCTGGCAGCGTTGAAGTCCGCCGAGGTGGCCATGGGCGACCCGGTCTTTCAGGATGATCAGGCCTACGCCCTGGCCGGGTGGACCCCCGACCAAGGCAAGATCGGATTCACCTTCGCCCGTCTGCGAACCCAGGACAACACCCACCTGCTGACCACCAAGACCCCACTGGCCAACGCCATGGAGTGCACCGAGCACGAAACCGCGGTGGCTGATCATGAACAGATGCACGGCGCCCTGTTGGCGCTGGGGTACGAGCCCACGGTCCGCATCGTCAAAGAACGTCGCACCGGCCGTTCGGGAGCGATGGGGGTGTGCGTCGACATCGTCGAGGGCGCCGGCACGTTCCTGGAGCTGGAACTGGTGGTCGATGATGACCGGGACGGCCTTCAAGCCCAATCGGAACTGGACGAGTGGGCCCGCCGGCTCGGGGTCGAGATGGAGCGCACCAATGACACCTACGACATCCTCGTACGCCCGGATCTCACCTGAAGAGCCGGCCCGTTGGCAGACCGGGCGCGACCCAGCGCGCAGGCGTTGAACGGCGCCTGCGCAACATCTTGACCAGGCCCTCCCCTCCGTGAATGGGGCAGCGTGGTCAGCATCGTGCCTCGGACATCAGCTTGCGGGGGTCTCATCCCATCTGGCCTTGTTCAACCTTGATCTGGAGCAGCCGCGGAGAAACCGCGAACCCATGACGGGAGTACGCCGAAACCGCCCTGTCGCTGGAGTGCACCGTCACCCGCTCAAGTCCCAGTTCACTCGCCCACGCCAAGACTGTCTCGATCAGCTCACCGCCCAGGCCACGGTCGCGCTCGTCCGGCGCGACGTACACGCACTGCACATCACCGGACATCCGCTCGAACGCACGCGGAAGCGGCACACGCTGTGTGATCGCCAGCCAGGCCATCCCGATGACCGCATCTCCGCGGACCAGCACCATGCACCGATGGGAGGACTCGCTCTCCCGGGCCCACGCCACGAATCGGGGAACGAACTCCTCCAGCGTGGTGTTGGGAGTTCCGTAGAGCTCCTGCATCCACCGCCATCGCAGCCCGGCGACAGCAGCTAATTCGTTAGACCGAACCGAGCGAATAGCGATGTCGTTCATGGCTTCATCCTGGCGCAGATGCGCCGGCACGAGAGCCCTCTCAGCTATTCCCGCACGAATCCTTGGAACGCCACCACCATGTCGCAACAGGCCCGTTGGATCACCGGGCAGGTTCTCCAAGTCGCCGGAGGCCATGCGTTGTAGGGGTGTCTGTAGTGGGTGCTGCCGCCTCAGGTCCAGCGGGCCATGATCAGGCGTTTCTCGTCCAGCACTTCCGTGGGGGTGAATCCGGCGTGGATGAAGAAACGGACGCGGTCCTCGTAGCCCTCGCCCCCTTCGGGGATGAGGAAGACCCACTCGACCTTCGCCGCGAGGGCCTCTTCCATGAACTTCTCGATGAGATCTCCGCCGATCCCGTGGTGGCGCTGTTCCTCGTCGACGACGATCGCCAAGATGTACCCGTGCGGGGGAGGGGCCGGAGCCCCTGGACCCTCGTACTCTCCGTCGAGGATTCCCTCCAACCAGCCGACGATGTGACCGCCTCGCTCCGCGACCAGCACGACCAGGTAGTCCGGCCACAGGTTCTCGGGGTAACCCTGCAGGTCGAAGTGCGGAGCCTCCTTGGTGATCAGCGTGGCGATCCCGGGCCCATCGCCCGGGACGGCGTCACGCACCACCATGTCCATACCCCCATGCTCCCGCCACCGGCCGTGTGTGCCAAGTAGGCGCAACCGATTCGGAAAACCCCACCCGAAGGGGTGAGGTGGGGTCCCGGGCGAGCGAATCGGAGATGGATCAGGTCATCCGCTCCCTGGCTTGGTCGAACGCACGGGCGAGCTCGAACAGACGCACCATTCGGCTCGCGGTCCGCACACAGGTTCCGGTGTCAGGAAGGGCCTCGCCCAGATGGATCTCGATGTCGGCCGCCCGGTACCGGTCCAGCTGGATCTGCATGTCCAGGTCCCCGTCGTCGACGTTCAGGATGTCCGGGGTGCCCCGGTCGTAGTCACGAACCCGCAGACCGGCAGCGCGCAGCAGGTCGCGGATGGTCAGGCAGTACCGCCGGAACTGCTCATCGTCGAGGGCGGTCGGCGTCTCGCCGTCGATGGAGGTGTCGATTTCGTCCCACCCCTGGGGAACAATGGGAGGAGGGACGTGGATGTCGGTCATCGATACTCCGTCCTGTCAGGCCGCCCGAGGTAGGGGGAGAGGGTCCAATCTCAGTTCCCACCCCGGGCGGCTGCTTTTGTGTCAGTGGGAAGGCACTACCTGGTGTGATCGCCCCAGGTGAGACCTGTATCACTTACTGCTAGGGTGGGCTGAATCAAAGTAGAAGTCAAGCTGTAAGTACAATTTTCCCAGACCTCTTGGAGGAGGCCCGGATGCCCAAGCGGAAGCCGACCCTGCGCGCGCAATGGTTGGGGAAGATGCTGAGGGAGCTGCGTGAGCAGAACGGCCTCAAGCTGACCGACGCGGCCGAGTACCTACAGCGAAGCTTCTCCGCCATCAGCAAGTTCGAGTCGGGCGCCTTGCCTGTCCGCGAGCCCGAGGTGCTGGCCTTGATGGACCTCTACGGAGTCGAGGGCGAACAGCAGCGTTCTGCACTGCTCAAGCTCGCCAATGAGATCAGCAAGACCGGCTGGTGGGAGAAGTACTCCTCCGAGGTCACCGACTGGTTCGTCGACTACATGTGGTTGGAGAGTCGCGCCGAGCGGATACAGGCCTTCGATGTCACACCTATCAACGGGCTGGTACAAACACCCGCGTACGCAGAAGCGCTCTTTCGTGCGGCCAACCCACATGATTCACCTGCTCAGATCGAACGAGGCGTCGAGCTCAGGATGTCACGTCAGAAGATCTTGGAAGGTGAGAACGCCGTACGACTGGAGATCGTGATGGAAGAAGCAGCTCTCCGTCGCATCGTCGGCGGCCGAACGGTGATGCGTGACCAGTACCGGCACTTGCTCAACCGAGTGGAACGCCCCAACATCGAGATCCGGGTGGTCCCTTTCGAGGCCGGAGCGCTGGTGAGTCCTGACGGAGGTTTCCGGCTTATCCACATGACGGACCCGTTTCCCCTTATCGCCTATGCTGTGAGCCCGGCCGGTGGCTTCTACATGGAGTCCGGCGAAGCTCTTCAACAGGCCAATTCGTATGATCGGCTGAGTGAGATGAGCTTGAGCCCTGAGAACTCGGTCGCATTCATCGCGGCACTGGAGAGGAATCTGTAATGAACCGGGACACGTCGACCGTTACGGGTTGGCGCACCAGTAGTTACAGCTCTGACAGTGGTGGCCAGTGTGTCGAGGTGGGTTGGCACATCAGCAGCTACAGTCCCGACGGTGGGCGCAGTTGCGTTGAAGCCGGTCCCTTCTTGGGTGAACCTCAGGGCTTCGCCGTTCGCGATTCCACCCAGCGTGAACTGGGCTACCTCTCCTTCCCCTCTTCGGAGTGGGCCGCTTTGCTGGGCAGTGCCACCCGCTGAGGCGCCCCCACTCCACAGATGTTCTCTGAGGCGGCCACCCCACACTCGGTAGCCGCCTCAGACGTGTTCCGGTAGCCGCTCCCAGCCGCCCAACCCCTGGTCGTCTGGTTGTTCTCGCCGAACGCCTGGGCGGGCACATCGATGTCGACGATTTGTCGCAGGCCGAATGCCGGTTCCTTCCGCGGCGGGGGAGTGGCCTGTCCATGTGCCGGACCTGGCCGGTAGTACCTCTTCCGCCGGCTCCGACCCGGGCGACGCCCGAACCTTCGCATGTCTCGGCATCCAGATGGCACCGAGACGTGGAAAGGTCGATGGTTCGCGGATGCACGTCCGAATCTCTTGTGCTCTCACGCGGCCGATAAGCCGGAATCGGAGGTTCGGCCGACGTATCGGCGGTCCTGGGTCGGTCCTGTCCGCAGGTCGGGTCGGTCGTTCTCTGGCAAAACGGGGCGAATCGCAGTGTCGAGGGGGCAGACATCGGTCCGGAATTAGTTTAAGATTCAACTTGTTGGAGCGAGTGATCGACCGACTCAGGAGAGGATGAAGGTTCATGGACGTGCGCCCCGCAGGCATCCACCACGTGACCGCCATCGCGAGCGACCCCCAGGCCAACGCCGACTTCTACCTCAACGTCCTGGGCATGCGCCTGGTCAAGCGCACCGTCAACTTCGACTCCCCCGAGACCTACCACCTGTACTACGGCGACCGCGCCGGTAACCCCGGCACCATCATGACCTTCTTCCCCTGGCCGGACGCGCCCAAGGGCAGGATCGGCGCGGGGCAGGCCACCACCACGACCTTCTCCGTCCCCGAAGGTTCCCTGGGCTGGTGGGCCGACCACCTCTCCGCGCTCGACATCCCCTTCACCAGTCCCACCGAGCGCACCGACGAGGACGTGCTGAGCCTGCGCGACCCCGACGGCCTGCTCATCGAACTGGCCGCGAGCGCCGACCACCACGACACCGACCCCTGGGACGGGGGAGCGGTCCCCACCGACCACGCCATTCGCGGCATCCGCGCCGTCACCCTGACCGAACAGGACGCCGACGGCACCGCACGGATGCTCGGCGATCAGCTGGGTTTTCGGCTGCACAGCGAGAGCGGCGGCCGGATGCGCTTCCACACCAACGACTCCGGTGACGGAGTGGGCACCATCGTCGACGTGTTGGCCGATCCCAAGGCCGAGCGCGGCCTGGTCGCCGCCGGCACCGTCCACCACGTCGCCTACCGAGCCCCCGACACCCCCGTCCAGGACGCCTGGCGTCAGCGCCTGGCCGATGACGGGGTGGGGGTCACCGAGATCCGCGACCGCAGCTACTTCACCTCGATCTACTTCCGCGAACCGGGCGGGGTGCTGTTGGAGATCGCCACCGACGGCCCCGGCTTCGACTACGACGAACCCCTGCTGGAACTGGGCCGTTCGTTGAAGCTGCCGCCGTGGCTGCAGCCCCGCCAGGACCAGATCGCCGCGAACCTGCCCCACCTGGAGGTGCCCCGGTGACCACCACCGAGGACTTCGTCCACGTCTTCGAGCCGGCCACCGCTCCGGACGAGCCCACACTGTTGCTGCTGCACGGCACCGGTGCCGACGAGCACGACCTGTTGCCGCTGGGCCGTGCCCTGGCCCCGGGCGCCGCGCTGCTCTCACCGCGCGGCAAGGTCAGCGAGAACGGCATGAACCGTTGGTTCCGTCGCCTGCGCGAGGGTGTCTTCGACGTCGAGGACCTGATCGAGCGCACCGCCGAGCTGGCCGAGTTCGTCAAGGCCGCCACCCTCACCTACGACCTGGACCCGAAGCGGATCGTGGTGAGCGGTTTCTCCAACGGCGCCAACACCGGCGCGGGGCTGCTGTTGCTGCACCCGGGGCTGGTGGCGGGGGCGGCGCTGTTCGCCGGCGGTGCTCCGTTGCAGGGGCGCGAACCCGATCCGGTGGACCTGTCGGGGACCCGGGTTTTCCTGGGCAGCGGCGTCACCGACCCGATCACCACGATCGATCAGGCGCGGCTGGTGGCCGCCCAACTGGGGGAGCGGGGCGCGAACGTGCGCGCCGAGGAGCACCCCGGGGGACACCAGTTGCCGCAGTCGGTGGTCGCGCGGGCTCGGGATTGGTTCGCGCAGGCGGCCTTCTAGGACCTGAGGGCCCGTCCCTCGGGCCCTCATCGAACGGCGGTGGCGTTCCCTGTACCTGGACGTCACCGCTTCTTCATACCCTCTGATGAATCTACAACGTCAAGGTGGGCGTTCTGTTCACTCACAGGACTCGACCACCCCTTCATGGCCCATAACGAACCGTCGGCATCCGACACCTTGGGTGCCGAGGGCACTCCCGTGCTATCGGCCATCGAAAGGGACAATCAACCAGGTCCGCTGACAAAGCGGTCGGTCAGGCCGTCTAGATTGGCACGCGTCCCCTTCCCCGCCCCTGAGAAGAGCCCATGATCCCCTCTCTTGCGCCACAGGTCCGCTGATGGAACCCGAGATCCTGGGCCTGCTGTTGCTGGCCGCCGTCGCCGCCGGATGGGTCGACGCCGTGGTCGGGGGAGGAGGCCTGCTCCTACTGCCCGCCATGATGGTCGCCGCCCCCACCACACCCCTGGCCACCCTGCTGGGCACCAACAAGCTCGGCGCGGTCTTCGGCACCGTCTCCGCCGCGGTGGCCTATGCCCGCAGGGTCCGACTCGACCGCCGGATCATCGTGCCCACCGCCGCCCTGGCCCTTCTCGGGTCGGGGCTGGGCGCGGCCCTGGCCACCGCGCTGACCGCCGACGTCCTCAAACCCGTCATCATGGTCGTCCTGGCCGGAGTGGCGCTGCTGGTCGTCTTCCGCCCGACCATGGGCACCAGCCCCGATCCGGCGCTGCGCACCCGCAACCGAATCCTGGCCGTCCTGGCCCTGGCCGGTCTGGGCGTGAGCTTCTACGACGGGCTCATCGGCCCCGGCACCGGCGTATTCCTCATCATCGCCTTCACCGCGGTGCTGGGCATGGACTTCCTGCACGCCTCCGCCGCGGCCAAGATCGTCAACGTGTGCACCAACACCGGCGCTCTGGTGGTCTTCGCCCTGGGCGGGCACATCAACTGGCCGCTGGGCCTGGGGCTGGCGGTGTGCACCATCATCGGCGCGCAGGTCGGCGCACGCATGGCGCTACAACGTGGCGCCGGGTTCATCCGGATCGTTCTGCTCGTGGTGGTGCTGGCGCTGCTGGTACGCATGGGATGGGACGTCTTCGCCTGACCCGCACCCCTCACCAGGAGACCCATGACCGCAATGAGGCCCGTGCCCGCCCGAGCCGAGCACTCCACCCCGATCGCCCACCTGCGAGACGACCACGCCCGGCGACTGCGACGAGGCGGGATCGACCAGTGGGCCCCCGGGGAGGTCGCTCCCGCACAGGTAAGGGCTCAGATCGAGCGCGGCCAGTGGTGGGTGCTGGAGGAGGACTTCCTGGTGGCGGCCGTGCGCGTGTTGGAGTCCGACCCGCAGGTGTGGCCCGAACCCGGGCCTGAGCCGGCCCGTTACGTCCACGGACTCATGGTCGACCACCGGGCCGCCGGTCGGCGACTGGGGGAGGGGTTGCTCGCCTGGGTCGAGGCCAGGGCCGCCCGCGCCGGGTGCGCTCTGGTGCGGTTGGACTGTGTGGCCGCCAACCCCGCATTGTGCGCCTACTACGAGCGTCTGGGCTACCGGGCCCGAGGCCGGATGTCCTTCGCCGAACACCTGGCCTGGCACCCGGTCATGCGCTACGAGAAGCCGGTGGCCCGCACCGCTTGACCGGCCCCTCCTCGGCCCCTCACCCCCTGTGCGGGCGCCCCCGAGAAATCGGCGCCTACGCACGCCCGCCCGGGGCGCGCACCCCGAAAGCCGGGGTGAGGTCGAGCAGGTGGGGGACGAGTGCGTTCGGCGCCACGAAAGGTCTCCGCTTCAGGACGGTTCAGGTGGTGGCGATCAGCGGGTGCGGGTCGTGGTGGGGAGGTGGTCTGGCCGATCCCGTACCTTCATTATCGTCCAAGTCAGATATGATCGCCGAATGACGATCAATGACACGGATGGATGTCTCGCCACGACCGCGGGCGTGGGCGCCGCCGAAGCCCTCTTCCACAGCCTCTCCGACGGCACCCGGCTGGCCATCGTGCGCCGCCTGGCCCAGGGCGAGGCGCGGGTGGCCGACCTGGTGGCCCAGCTGGGACTGGCCCAGTCCACGGTCTCGGCGCATGTGGCGTGCCTGCGCGACTGCCACCTGGTCCAGGGTCGCCCCCAGGGGCGGCAGGTGTTCTACTCCCTGGCCCGCCCCGAACTGCTGGACGTGCTCGCGGCGGCCGAGACGCTCCTGGCCGCGACCGGCAACGCGGTCGCGCTGTGCCCCAACTACGGGACCGACAGCACCACGGCGGAGATGCTCGGTGAGTGACGCATGCTGCGGGGACGCACAACCCCGCCCTGGAGAAGAAACCGAGGAGCACGAGCCGGAAACGCTGTGGCAGGTAGGTGAGATCCGCTTCGCCGCCGTGGCCGCGCTGCTCCTGGTGGCCGGCTACGGCGCTACCTGGGCCGCAACCCCCGACCTGGTAGGGCCGGCGCTCAAGACAGCCGCGCTGGCCGTCGCGGGGTGGACGTTCGTGCCCTCCACACTGCGTCTCCTGGCCCAGGGCAGGATCGGCGTGGGCACGCTGATGACCATCGCCGCCGTGGGCGCGGTGCTGTTGGGCGAGGTGGGCGAGGCCGCGATGCTGGCCGTGCTCTACACCATCGCCGAGGGGCTGGAGGAGTACTCCGTGGCCCGCACCCGGCGCAGCCTGCGCGCCCTGCTGGACCTGGTCCCCGACCAGGCTCGCGTACTGCGCGACGGCGTGGAGCACACCGTCGACCCGGCCGAGTTGGCCGTGGGCGACACACTGGTGGTACGCCCCGGCGAACGCCTGGCCACCGACGGTCGTATCGCCGTCGGACACACCAGCCTGGACACCTCCGCCATCACCGGCGAGTCGGTTCCCGTGGAGGCCGGCCCCGGGGACGAGGTGTTCGCCGGGTCCATCAACGGCACCCGCGCGGTGGAGGTCACCGTCACCTCCACCGCCGCCGACAACTCCCTGGCCCGCATCGTGTCCATCGTGGAGGCCGAACAGGCCCGCAAGGGCGCCGGACAGCGCCTGGCCGACACGATCGCCAAGCCACTGGTGCCCGGGGTGATGGTCGCCGCCGTGCTCATCGCCGCCCTGGGGTCCCTGTTCGGTGATCCCCTGACCTGGATCGAACGCGCCCTGGTCGTGCTGGTGGCCGCCTCCCCGTGCGCGTTGGCCATCTCCGTTCCCGTCACCGTCGTCGCCGCGATCGGCGCCGCTTCCAAGCACGGCGTCCTGGTCAAGGGCGGGGCCGCCCTGGAGGCCATGGGCCGCGTCAGGTCCGTGGCGCTGGACAAGACCGGCACCCTGACCCGCAACCGCCCCGCCGTCATCGAGACCCTCCCGGCTCCCGGACACACCGTCGAGCGGGTGCTGGCGGTGGCCGCCGCGCTGGAGGAGCGCAGCGAACACCCGCTCGCGGCCGCGATCCTGGCCGCCGCCCCCGCACCCGAACGGGCCGAGCAGGTCGAAGCGGTCACCGGCGCCGGACTCACCGGTGTCCTGAACGGCCGCCGCGTGCGGCTGGGCCGCCCGGGCTGGATCGACCCCGCCCCTGTGGCCCAGGACGTGGAACGGATGCAGAACGCGGGTGCCACCGCCGTCCTGATCGAGGAGGACGGCACCCTGCTGGGCGCCATCGCGGTGCGCGACGAACTGCGTCCCGAAGCGGTGGAGGTCGTCTCCGCGCTGCGCGGCGCGGGCTACCGGGTGGCGATGCTCACCGGCGACAACCCGGCCACCGCCGCCGCCCTGGCGGCACAGGCGGGCATCGACCCCGGGGATGTGCACGCCGACCTGCGCCCGGAGGACAAGTCCCGTCTCATCGGCCGACTCCGCGAACACGGACCTGTCGCGATGGTGGGGGACGGGGTCAACGACGCCCCCGCCCTGGCCACCGCCGACCTGGGCATCGCCATGGGCGCGATGGGTACCGACGTGGCCATCGAGACCGCGGACGTGGCACTGATGGGAGAGGACCTGCGCCACCTGCCCCGGGCGCTGGCGCACGCCCGCCGCTCCCGGGCGATCATGTGGCAGAGCGTGGGGCTGTCGCTGGCCATCATCATCACCCTGATGCCCCTGGCCCTGTTCGGTGTCCTGGGCCTGGCCGCGGTCGTACTCGTGCACGAGGTGGCCGAGGTCGTGGTCATCGGCAACGGCATCCGCGCCGGACGCACCCGCCACCTGGGCACCGCCCTCGCCCCGACGCCGCCCATGCGCGCGGCGCGGCGAGATCGTGAAGCCACGGCGAGCCGCCAGACGTTTCGATGAGGAGCACGAGAGGTCGCGGGCCTGAGCAGCGGGGATGCGTGTCGGGCAGTACGCCCACCCGACCTTTTGCGCGAACGGCAAGAAGACGTGCTTAAAACGCATGTCCGTCCTAGGGTGCCGGGCATGAACCACGCACACGCCCACACCGCACACCAGGCGCATGGGACCGACACCGAGGTCCAGGCGGAAATCCTGGACCTGGACGCCGAGGTCCTCGCCGAGCACATCGCCTCCATCACCGCCTGGCTGCCGATGGAGACCGCCCCACACCACATCGTGGATCTGGGCTGCGGTACCGGTACGGGCACCTTCGCCCTCCTGGACCGCTTCCCCGACGCGCACGTCACCGCCGTCGACTCCTCCACCGAACACCTTCAGCGCCTGCGCACCAAGGCGTGCGCCCTCGGCGTCCAGGGCCGCGTGCGCACGGTACAGGCCGACCTCGACGAACCCGCCTGGCCCGACCTCGGCTCACCGGACCTGGTGTGGGCGTCGGCCTCGATGCACCACATGGCCCGACCCGACCGCGCGCTGGGCAACGTCCACCACGCGCTCGCGCCCGGTGGCCTGTTCGCCGTCGTGGAACTGGACGGCCACCCGCGCTTTCTGCCCGAGAACGAGCCGAAGGACCGGCCCGGCCTCGAAGAGCGCGTCCACGCCGCGGCCGACCGTCTCCAGCGCGAACACATGCCTGACCGCGGCGCCGATTGGGGGCCGATGCTGACCGCCGCCGGCTTCACGGTAGAGGGCGAACGCACCGTCGCCGTCGACATCGAAGGCGACCGCAACGAGGCGATCGGCCGCTACGCCCTCGGCGTCCTGCGACGCCTCCGCGGTGTCATCGCCGACAGGATCTCCCCCGAGGACCTCACCGCCCTCGACCGGCTCCTGGACACCAGCGGTCCGCACAGCGTGCTGCGTCGCGACGACCTGACGGTACGCACCGAACGCACCGTCTGGTCCGCCCGTCGCACCTGACACCAGGGTCGATCAGCGAGCGCCACAGGATGCAGGGGTCGACCCCCACCGGCCGACGAACAGGCCGCGCGCGCCCCCGACACCGATGCCGTCCGGTCCCGGCGTACGAGGGGTACTCCCGGATCCGTGGCTGCCGGGGGACCGACAGGGCACGCGGCCACGGAAGGACACGCGGTCACCGGTAGGTCCATACCTGATCCGTGACCTCGGGAAATCCAGCCACCCTCCGGCTCGCCGGAGCTTCGGCACGAGCACGCCTACACCGCCGGGTCCCTCTCACCCGTCAAGGCCGCGGTGACGTCCTCGACGATGCGGTGAGCGCCGTGGTGGTTGGCCGCACCCCAAAAGTCGTGGTCCACCCGATAGACCTGCTCCTTTCGCACCGCGTCCAGGTTCGACCACACCCCGTCGGTGAAGGTGTCCGGAGCTTCGGCGAAACCGGACCCGGCCATGACGAACACGACATCGCCATCGCCCTGCTCCAGGTTCTCGTAACTGCGTGAGATGAAGTCGGTCTCGCCCTCGGCCTCCAACTGGGTCTCGGGCCGGGCGAACCCCAGGTCGTCGATGACCTGACCGGGGAAGGACGCCGGAGTCTCCAACCGGATCTCCGTCTGGTCCTGCAACCGCACCAGCGACACCTCGGTCCCGGCCGGCTCCACACCCGCCTCCTCGATCCGGGCACGCGCCTCCTCGATGGCGCTGTCATAGGCGCCCAACGCCTCCTCGGCCGCCTCCCGGGCGTCCAGGACCTCGGCGACCTCCTCCAGATGCCCGCGCCAGGAACCGGTGCCCTCCCACTCCAACAGCACGGTGGGGGCGATCGCCTCCAACGAATCCAACATCTGGGCCTGCGAACCCATCGGGGTGTCCACACCGATGATCAGATCCGGTTCGGCGGTGGCCAACTCCTCGATGTTGACGTCGTCCTCCACAGGGGAGTTGGTGACCAGCGTCAACCCACCACCGTCGACGTCGGCGGGCAGGAACGGCGCCAACCCCTGGTCGGCCGAACCCGGGGTGCCCATGGTGCCCACCACCTCGTGCCCCAGACCGGTGACCGCGGCCAGGGTGGGACGCCACAGCACGGCCACGCGCTCGGGCTCGGCGGGGATCTCCACCTGACCGTTGGCCCCCTCCACGGTCCGGGTGTCCCCACCCTCCGAATCCCGGGAACCGGTCTCGTCGGAGCCGGGCCCGCACCCGGTCAGTGCGAGCACCCCAACCAGGGGCAGGCAGGCCAAGACGAGCAGGGGACGCGTGTGCGACATCGTTGGGGGACCCTTCCGTGCGAACATGACGTAGGTAAGGCTAACCTGTCTCAGTGGTGTTCGTCCGGGTTTCCCCGGTGCCGTACGATGCGACGTCGGCACCGCCGGCGCCATCATTCCCCCCACAACCACCATCCGTACCCGCACCAGAACGGGGAAGCCGTGGCCCTGCGCGCGCCCACACCAACGCGCCCCACCCTCACCCGACGCGTGATCCGCCCCATCGGTCTCATCGTCGCCCTGGCGGCCCTGGCCGTGTGCGCACTGCTCAGCGTCACCGTGGGAGCCAAACCCATCCCCGCCGCCGACGTCTGGACCGCCCTGACCGCCTACAACGGCGGCTACGACCACGACGTCATCCGCACCCTGCGCGTACCCCGCACCATCATCGGTGTGTTCGTGGGCGCCGCCCTGGGCATGGCCGGCGCCCTCATGCAGGCCCTGACCCGCAACCCACTGGCCGAACCCGGCATCCTGGGCATCAACTCCGGGGCCGCGGCCGCCGTGGTCATCGCCGTGTTCCTGTTCGGCCTCAGCGGCTCCGGGCTGGTCTGGCCCGCCTTCATCGGCGCCGCCCTGGCCGCCGTGGCCGTCTACGCCCTGGGCTCACGCGGACGCGCCAGCGCCACCCCGGTCCGTCTGGCCCTGGCCGGCACCGCCCTGGCCGCCGTCCTCCAAGGGCTGATCTACGGGGTCATCGTCCTCAACGACTTCGTGTTCGACCGCATCCGCTTCTGGCAGGTGGGCTCCCTCACCGGACGCGACCTCGACCTGTTCTGGCAGGTCGCCCCCTTCCTGGTCGCGGGCATCGTGCTCACCCTGGCCCTGGGCCCCTCCCTGAACGCGATCGCCCTGGGCGACGACCTGGCCGCCACCCTGGGCGCCCGCATCCCCCTGATCCGCGCCGGCACCGCCGTGGCCGTCATCCTGCTGTGCGGAGCCGCCACAGCCGCGGCCGGACCCATCTGGTTCGTCGGCCTGATCATCCCGCACGCCGCCCGGGTCATCACCGGACCCGACCAACGTTGGATGCTGCCCTACTCCGCCGTCCTGGGCGCGATCCTGCTCACCGCGGCCGACACCGTGGGGCGCGTCATCCTGCCCGGCTCCGAACTGGAGGTCGGCATCATCACCGCCTTCGTGGGCGCACCCCTGTTCATCGCCCTGGTCCGCAGTAGAAAGATGGCCCAACTGTGAACAAGACCCTGGCCCCACCACGCTCCGACGAGCACACCCACACCCGCCCGCACGGCACCGTGGCCTGGCGCAGCAAGGGCGAACGCCTGTCGTTCCTCCTACGCCCGCGCACCCTGATCGTGTGCCTGGTCCTGGCCCTGGTGAGCGTGACCACCCTGGTGGTCTCGGTGACCGTCGGCGACTACGAGATCCCCCTGTCGGCGGTACCCGGCGCCCTGATGGGCTACGGCGAACGCCTGGACGTGTTCTTCGTCCAAGGCCTGCGCCTGCCCCGCGCCCTGACCGCGATCGGAGTGGGCGCCGCCCTGGGCATCGCCGGCGCGGTCTTCCAAAGCCTCTCGCGCAACGCCCTGGGCAGCCCCGACATCATCGGCTTCACCTCCGGGGCGGCCACCGGCGCCGTCTTCGCCATCCTCGTCCTGGGCTCGAGCCGCCTGGTGGTCTCCCTGGGAGCCGTCGCCGGCGGCCTGATCACCGCCGCCGTGGTCTACCTGCTGGCAATGAAGAACGGAGTACAGGGCTACCGACTGGTACTGGTCGGAATCGGCGTGTCGGCCATGCTGGCCTCGGTCCGCGACTACCTCCTGACCCGCGCCGAACTCACCGACGCCCTGGGCGCACAGATCTGGATGATCGGCAGCCTCAACGGACGCGGCTGGGGCGAGGTCGCCGCCGTCTGGATCGGCTTCGCCCTCCTGGCCCCGGTGCTGTTCGCGGTGGGCCAACGCCTGCGGTTCATGGAACTGGGCGAGGACGCCGCCCAAGGCCTGGGAGTGAACACCCGCTCCACCCAGGTCATCGCCCTGGCCGCCGCCAGCGCACTGACCGGCGCGGCCATCGCGGTGGCCGGACCCATCGGTTTCGTGGCCCTGGCCGCCCCCCAACTGGCCCGACGCCTGACCCGCACCGGCGGCACCACACTGATCGGCGCGGCGCTCATGGGCGCCACCCTGCTCGTACTCGCCGACCTGGTGGCCATGCGCGCCCTGGCACCCACCCAACTACCGGTGGGTGTGGTCACCGCCGTCATCGGCGGCAGCTACCTGATCTGGTTGCTGTACACCGAATGGCGCAGCGGCCGCGCCTGAACCGCCCGCCCCGAACCCCTTTGACGTCCCGCGCACCGCGAAGAGAGCGACGATGAACGACCAGACCCGCCTGACCGGCCAAGACCTGACCCTCGCCTACGACCAACGGGTCATCTCACGCGAGCTGGCCGTCACCATCCCCGACAACTCCTTCACCGTCATCGTGGGCCCCAACGCCTGCGGCAAGTCGACGCTGCTGCGGGCCCTCTCACGCACGCTCAAACCCTCGCAGGGAAACGTCCTACTGGACGGACAGGTCATCGGCTCCTACCCGGCCAAGGAGGTGGCGCGCCGCCTGGGGCTGCTGCCCCAGACCTCCATCGCCCCCGACGGGATCGGCGTGGCCGACCTGGTGGCCCGCGGACGCTTCCCACACCAGAGCTTCCTACGCCAGTGGTCGGCCCAGGACGAGGCGGTGGTGACCCAGGCCATGGAATCCACCGGAGTGACCGCCCTGGCCGACCGCTCGGTGGACGAACTCTCCGGTGGCCAACGCCAAAGGGTGTGGCTGGCGATGGTGCTGGCCCAACAGACCCCACTGCTGCTGCTGGACGAGCCCACCACCTACCTCGACATCGCCCACCAGATGGACATGCTGGACCTGTGCGCGGACCTGCACACCGAACAGGGCCACACCCTGGTGGCCGTGCTGCACGACCTCAACCACGCCTGCCGCTACGCCACCCACCTGATCGTGATGCAGGACGGCGCGATCGTGGCCGAAGGCGACCCGGCCACCGTGGTCACCGCCGACCTGGTGGAGAAGGTCTTCGGCCTGCCCGTGCGCATCATCGCCGACCCCGAGACCGACACCCCGATGATCGTGCCGCTGGACCGGCGCGGAGTACGACGAGACCACGGGTGAAAGGGGCCTGCGGCGCGGGGTCGGCCCAGGAGTCAGCGCCGCAGCAGGGCGCGCAACTCCTCAACGACCAGGCCGGGATCCTCCTCGGCCATGAAGTGACCGCAACCCACCGTGTCGTGGCGCAGGTCCTTGGCCCAGCGCCCCCACAGCGCGGCGGCGTCATAGCCCAGGGCGGCGCCCCAGTCCTGCTGCAACACGGTCACCGGCATGCCCAACCGGTTCCCGGCCTCACGGTCGGCCAGGTCGTGTTCCAGGTCGATCCCGGCCGAGGCACGGTAGTCGGCCACGATCGAGGGCACCGCACCCGCGCACGCCCGCAGATAGGCGCGACGCACCGGGGCGGGGATCGCCTCGGGCGAGTTCGCCCACAGGTCCAGGAAATGTCCGAAGAACTCCTCCGGAGCGGCCTGGATCATCGCCTCGGGCAGACCGGGCGGCTGCGCCATCAGGTACAGGTGAAAGCCCACCGCCCCCTGCACGCCCCGCAACGCCTCCCACATCTCCGGTACGGGCAGCACGTCCAACACGGCCAGATGGGTGACCGCCTCAGGGTGGTCCAGCCCGGCCCGGATACCCACCAGCGCGCCCCGGTCGTGCCCGGCCAACGCGAAACGCTCATGCCCCAACGCACGGGCCACAGCCACCACGTCCGCGGCTATGGTGCGGTTGGAATAGGTATCGGGCCCACTCTCGATGGGGTGATCACTGTCCCCGTACCCGCGCAGGTCCGGACAGATCACGGTGTGGTCCCCGACCAGATCGGCGACCACGTGCCGCCACATCAGGTGCGTCTGCGGGAAACCGTGCAACAGCACCACGGCCGGCCCCGACCCGCCCACCGCCACGTTCAACGACACACCCTCGGCCACCGGGACACGGCGGTACTCCAAACCGGTGATGACACTCGACATGCGAAGCTTCCTCTCCAAGAACCGAAAAGCGGATGAGACCAGCCTGTCGGCCCCCGATGAGCAACCGATGAGCACGCGATACCGTGACCCCTGCCCGGACAGGGCAAGGAAGACGGGGGAGAGCCGGTGACCACACGCCTGGGAGTACTGGGGCCGATACGGGCCTGGGACGACCACGGCCACGACCTACCGCTCAAAGGACCCCGACACCGCCAACTCCTGGCCCGACTGACCATCGCCCACGGCCGCGTCGTCCCGGTGAACGTACTGGTCGAAGACCTGTGGGAGGACCAGGACCCACCCACGAACGCGATCGGGGCCCTACGCACCTTCGTCGCCGCCCTACGCCGGTCCCTGGAACCCGACCGCACCCCACGCACCCCACCGACCCTGCTCATCACCCAAGGCCCCGGATACGCGCTACGCACCCGCGCGGTGGACGCCCACACCTTCGAATCCGACCTGACCCGCGCACGCTCCACCACCGACCCCCACCAGGCCGCACACACCCTGGAACAGGCCCTGCGACTATGGCGCGGCCCCGCCTACACCGACGTCGCCCACACCACCTGGGCCAAGGCCGAACGCGCCCGCCTGAGCCAACTACGACTCCACGCCGTGGAGACCCTGGCCCACGCCCACCTGGACACCGGCCACACCGCCCGGGCCATCGCCGACCTGGACGCCCACCTGGCCGACCACCCCTGGCGCGAACAGGCCTGGCAACTCCTGGCCACCGCCCTCTACCGCGCCGGCCGCCAAGGCGAGGCACTCCAGGTCCTACGCCGCGCCCGCACCCTGCTCGCCCACGACCTGGGCCTGGACCCCGGACGCGCCCTGCGCCGCCTCGAACACGACATCCTCCACCAGGCCGACCACCTCGACCCACCCGAACAACCCACCAACGTGGTCGACGAGCTCTGGCACAGCACCGCCCGCGCCTACCGGGCCGCCCCCGGCCCCCGAGCCCGCCTGGAATCCACCGTGGGCCTCCTGCGCTCCCTGGCCCTGACCGGCCCCGAAGGACTGGTCGGCGCCCGACAACGCCGCGTGCAGGCCATCGACGCCGCCCGGGAACTGGGCGACCCCGAACTCACCGCCCGCGTGATCGGCGCCTTCGACGTGCCCGCCAACTGGACCCGCTCCGACGACCCCGACCAGGCCGCCCACGTGGTGGCCGCCGCCGAGGACACCCTGACCGGACTGGGCCCGAACGCGCACCCGGCCACCCGCTCCCGCCTGCTCACCACCATCGCCCTGGAATCACGCGGAACACGCTCCCCACGCCCACACCAGGCCGCGTCCGAGGCCGAGGGCCTGGCCCGGGAATCGGGAGACCCGGCCCCGTTGGCGTTCGCGCTCAACGGCCGATGGATGCAGACCTTCCACCGCACCGGACTGGCCACCGAACGGGGACGCGTCGGCGACGAACTGGTCCGAGTCTGCGCCCGCCAGGGTTCGGAATCCTTCGAGATCCTGGGGCGCCTGATCGGGATACAGACCGGCGCGGCACTCGCCGACGTCGAGCGCGCCGATCACCACGCCGAAGTGGTCGAAGGGTTGGCCCACCGCCACGAACGCCCCTTGGTGGAGGTCTTCACGACCTGGTACCGGGCACTACGCCTGGACCTGCGAGGCCAGGACCCCGAACAGGTGGCCCACGCCTACCGGGAGGCGGCCGAACGCACCACCACGGCCGGTATGCCCGGCCTGGAACAAGGGCTGCGGGCCCTGGCCATGGCTTGCCTGCGGCTGCGTCATGGCCTGCCCTGGCAAGAGGAACCGGGCGCCGAGTGGGGGCCGCACACGCCCTGGGTGCTCCCCTTGCGGCTGCTCGCCCAGGACCGGACCCAGGAAGCCGCCCAAGTCCTGGACCGGTTCACCGACCCCGACCCGGGGTTGCTCATGGAGGCCCACTGGGCGCTCATCGCCCACGCCGCCCTGACCCTGGACCACCGGGCCGCACTGCACCGCGCCCACACCGCCCTGACACCGGCTCGCGGTGAGCACGCCGGGGCCCAGAGCGGGCTGTTCACCGCGGGTCCGGTCACCGACCTGTTGGAGCGCATCGAAGGCGCCCTCTGATCCCGGAGTGCCCCGCGCGTGGAAGTGCTCCGCGTGCTCACCCGCCCGGACCGGGTGCAGGCCCTCGCGGCTCCACCAGCACGTCCGATGCCGGGACCAAGGTGGTCCCGCCCGCCACGACCCTGAGCGTGTCCGGTGCCGAAAGGCGCTCTCCGCCCGCGTCACAGTTCCTTGATGCGGGCCAACACCGAACGCAGGGTTTCGGCGTCGGGTCGGTGTGTCCCCTGGGCGGAGGAGTGCACCATCACCCGTCCCTGGTCCGCCAGATCCGACAGCAACACCCGCAGCACCCCTGGTGCGAACCCCGAACGGGCCGACACCTCGGCCACCGACACCGGGCGCACGCACAGCGCCAGGATCGTCTCCAGTTCCGGGTCCAGCTCGGTCGGCTCCACCGACGGCACCGCCACCACCTGGGTGCTCAGAGCCAGGTCCGCGCGGGTGGGGCGGGTGCGGCCCCCGGTGAGTGAATAGGGGCGGATCAGGCTCGATTCGGCCGACCACCCCTGGTTCCGATGCGGTGACGGACTCATCTGCTCCCGCCTTCCACACGGGTGAGAGTCGACGGGTGCGGGCCGTCCCGTTCCATCGGAGCGTTCATCGACCTGCCCGACCGGGTGGTCGAATCCTCCCTGTCCAGGGCCTGGCCCCGCGCTGTGGCGCTCGCCGACATCGGCATCGTCCTTCCGTCTGATCGAGGGGTTCGCGGATGCGCGTGAGGGGGTCAGGGAGCGCGGTGGGGGAGAGGGCGTCGATGGTCTGGTCGCCGCGTTCGCTGGTGGTGGCGAACAGTGCCCGCAGGGTGAGCAGGGTGGGGCGGGGGCGTGCCCTTCGGGGAGTGGTGGGCGTGGCCGGGGGCCGCGGGTGGGGGGCGGAGTGGAGTGGAGGGAGGGGGATGACCACATCGAGCCAACCCCCGCCGTGGGGGTTTGGCAAGGGGCGGTGGGTGTCCGGATCCGGCTGTGGGGTTGGGGTTTTCGCGAGCTGGAAGGGGTTCCTGGCACACCCCTCCATTCACACACTTATTAATCTACGTCGTAAAGGCGTGGGTTCGGTATTGACTCACCTCCACAAACATTGATCGAGCGGCTTCGCCGCACCGACACAAAAGGGCTTCTTCGTGGGCGGAATGGGGGTGATGGTGGGGTCCGGCTCGGGTAGGTACCGGCCGGAACCGGCCAATCACGGATTGGCATCTCAAGCGGCACCCAACCCCGAAGGGGGAGTCATGGTCCGGCTCGATGACGAACAGATCAGGGAAGGTCTGGAGCGGCTCACGGAGTGGGAGTGGGATCCGGAGACGGTCTCGATCCACCGCACGGTGAGCCTGCCGGACTTCCTTGGTGCGATCGCCCTGGTGAGTGAAGTGGCCCAGGCCGCAGAGCAGGCCGAGCACCATCCCGACATCGACATCCGCTACAACACGGTGCGGCTGAGCCTGAGCACCCATTCGGAGGGTGCGGTCACCGACAAGGACATGGCCCTGGCGGCTCGGATCGATGAGCTGGTGGCGGCGACGGTCCCCTCGGACTGACCCCGCGGGGCGTCGGCCCTCGTTGGTCCGGCGCAGGGTCGGCCCGGTGCCGGCGGCCGGTCATCGGGCCAGCGAGGCCGTGACCGCCGGCCTTTCGACGCGTGGGTGGTCTTCGTCGGGGGAGGGCTCAAGAGCCGTTCGAGGGCGGGATCACCGAGATCGTGCCCTGAGCCACGGCGCACAGCGTCTCGACGCCTTCCTCGTCCACCGCGAACAGATCGCACCGGCAGACCACGCGGCTACGGCCCGAACGCACGACCCGGCCATGGGAGCGCAGCACGGTTCCGGTCGCGGGGCGCAGGTAGTCGATGGTAAAGCCGGTGGTGAGGACCGAGGCGCCGGCCACGGTTCCCGCTGCGAAGGTGAGCGTGTTGTCGGCCGCGTAGCTCAGGACCCCGCCGTGCAGGTATCCGTTCTGTTGGAGCAGGTCCTCGCGGATGTCCAGTTCCAGGATGGCCTCCGCGTCACCGAAGGCCGTCAGGCGGGCGCCGATCAGGCCGCTGAAGGGCTGTTCCGCCAGGATCTTTTGGGCGAACTCCAGACCGGCGTCGTTCATGGGGTCCCCTCGGCTCTCACTTTGATAGTGAAGTGAGGTTCTCGCGAACCAGGAGCCTCTGTCAAGATTCGACCCATGGCCGAACCCGATCAGCGCCTGTACTTCCTCCTGCAACGAGCCGCGCACCGACTGCGCACCGACGCCGACCGTCGCTGTCTGGAAGCCGCAGGCGTCACCACCGCCCAACTCGGGGCCCTGTTCGCCCTGCGCGACCGCCCCGGCATCACCCAGCAAGAGCTCGCTCGCACCCTGGGATCGGGCGAGTCCGCCATCACCTCCCTGGTGGCACGGCTGACCAAGGCCGGACTGGTCACCAAGGACACCCACCCCGCTCAGTATCGTGCGGTGGTGCTGAGACTGACCTCGGCGGGGGAGGAGAGTCTGGCCGCCGCCCGACCGGAGATCGATCGGTTCAACACCGAGGCGCGGGCGCTGTTGGGGGAGGAGGGGTTCGATGGGGCGGTGGAGGCTCTGCGGAGGTTGGCCCTTTGGGAGCCCTGAGGGATCGGGGTGTCCTTGGGGTCCTTAGGATCGGTTCCCATGACCGAAGACGCTCTGTCCGTTTCCCGTGCCTATGACGAGGTCGCCGAACTCTACGCGGAGCACGCGGGTTCGGCCTTCGCGGTGGATCCGTTGCATCGGGCCATGGTCGACGCGTTCGCGGACATGGTGCGTTCCTCCGGTGGTGGGACGGTTTTGGACGCCGGTTGTGGGCCCGGGCACATCAGCGCTCACCTGGTGCGGCGGGGGTTGGCGGTGGTGGGTGTGGACCTGGCGCCGAAGGCGTTGGTCCTGGCCGGCGACGGCTGCCCGTCCGGGGGGTTCGTGGTGGGACGGTTGGAGGAGCTGCCGCTGGTGGGCGGTTCCGTGGCGGGGGTGTTGTCCTCGTACTCGATCATCCATACCCCGCCTGAACGGCTGCCCGGTGTCCTGGCTCAGATGGTGCGTGTCCTGGCCGGTGGTGGGCACCTGTTGGTGTCCTTCCAGAGTCAGGAGGACCCTACCGGGCCGGTGGAGGTCTTCGATCACCAGGTGGCCACGGCCTACCGCTATGGCGTCGACCATGTGTTGGCGCCGTTGCGTGAGGCGGGGATAGTGGAGGTGGCCCGCTGCGTCCTGGCCGGGCGTGAGGATGCTCGACGCGGGTTCGCCCAGGCGCATCTGTTGTGCCGCAAGGAGCATCCGAGCACGTGAGCGGTGTCGGGCGCGGCCGGGTGGGAATGGGAACGGCCCCGGCGAGCTGTTGCTCGACGGGGCCGTGGCGTGTGCCGGACAAATGCGGTGGTCGCCTCGCGGCGGGTTGCGCGACGCGATTCCGAACCGCCCGCGAGGGGCGTGGTATTCCGCGAAGGCGGTGTATGGCGCCCGGGGGACACTTGCTACCGCATCTGCCTGTAGTGGGTGTAACGGGTGGTGGGTTGTGAGTATTTCCGGGGTGGGGATGTTTACCGGCGAGGGATCGGGTAGGGGATTGGGTGAGCACCTGCGCACCCCGGGGATCAAGGGGGCGGCCGTAACGGCCGATTGGTCCCGGGTCGTCTGAGGCGGGTGTGGGGCCGGGCGCCTACGGGGGTTGTGCGCGCGGCCTGAGCCGGACCCTCGTTATCGGGGGATGTGCGAGATCCGGCGTAGACGGGAGCCCCCGCGGTCTTGGGCCGCGGGGGCTTTTCCCTGTCCGGGGTCAGGTGTGGGTGGTGCCTTTGACGTAGTGGGCCAGGTGTTGGCCGGTCAGGGTGGTGGCCTGGTCGATGAGGTCTGTCGGGGTGCCTTGGAAGACGATGTGTCCGCCGTCGTGTCCGGCTCCGGGGCCCAGGTCGAT
Organism: Nocardiopsis sp. NPDC055879; assembly: GCF_053615935.1. NCBI lineage: Bacteria > Bacillati > Actinomycetota > Actinomycetes > Streptosporangiales > Nocardiopsidaceae > Nocardiopsis > Nocardiopsis sp. NPDC055879. The sequence goes on along the minus strand of NZ_JBSHCT010000005.1, from coordinate 118,588 downwards.
GATGTGGTCGGCGTGGGCGATGACGGCCTGGTGGTGTTCGATGACGATGACGGTGGTGCCGGTGTCGACGAGTTGGTCGAGCAGGGTGAGGAGTTGTTGGATGTCGGCCAGGTGGAGGCCGGTGGTGGGTTCGTCGAGGATGAGGATGTTGTCCTTGCCGCCCATGTGGGTGGCGAGTTTGAGGCGTTGGCGTTCGCCGCCGGAGAGGGTGGTCAGGGGTTGGCCGAGGCTGATGTAGCCCAGGCCGACGTCGTGTAGGCGGGTGAGGATCTTGTGGGCGGCGGGGGTGTGTGCGGGGCCCTGGTCGAAGAAGGTGTGGGCTTGGTCGACGGACATGGACAGGACTTGGCTGATGTCGTGTCCGTCCAGGTGGTGTTGGAGGACGGCGGGGGCGAAGCGTTTGCCTTCGCATACGTCGCAGGTGGTGGTGATGCCGGCCATGATGCCCAGGTCGGTGTAGGTGACGCCGATTCCTTTGCATTGGGGGCAGGCGCCTTGGGAGTTGGCGCTGAACAGGGCGGGTTTGACGTTGTTGGCTTTGGCGAAGGCTTTGCGGATGGGGTCCAGGAGCCCGGTGTAGGTGGCGGGGTTGGAGCGGCGTGAGCCGCGGATGGGTGCTTGGTCGATGGCCAGGACGTCGTCGCGTCCGGCCAGGGATCCGTGGATGAGGGAGGTCTTGCCGGAGCCTGCGACGCCGGTGACGACGGTCAGGACGCCCAGGGGGATGTCGGTGTCGACGTTCTTGAGGTTGTGGGTGGTGGCGCCGCGGATGGGCAGGGTGCCGGTGGGGGTGCGCACGGTGGGTTTGGGTGTGGTGCGGTCGGCGAGGTGGCGGCCGGTGGTGGTGGGGGCTGTGCGCAGTTGTTCGACGGTGCCTTGGAAGGTGATGTGTCCGCCGTTGGTGCCTGCTCCGGGGCCGAGGTCGACGACGTGGTCGGCGATGGCGATGGTGTCGGGTTCGTGTTCGACGACCAGGACGGTGTTGCCTTTGTCGCGAAGGCGCAGCAGGAGGTCGTTCATCTGTTGGATGTCGTGGGGGTGCAGGCCCGCGGTGGGTTCGTCGAAGACGTAGGTGACGTCGGTGAGGGAGGAGCCCAGGTGGCGGATGAGTTTGGTGCGTTGGGCCTCGCCACCGGAGAGGGTGCCCGCGGGGCGGTCCAGGGAGAGGTAGCCCAGGCCGATCTCGACGAAGGAGTCCAGGGTGTGGGCCAGGGTGGTGAGCAGGGGCGTGACGGTGGGTTCGTTCAGGTCACGGACCCAGTGGGCGAGGTCGCTGATCTGCATGGCGCACAGGTCGGCGATGCCTGCGCCGTTGATCTTGGCGGAGCGGGCGGTGGGGTTGAGGCGGGTGCCCTGGCATTGGGGGCAGTCGGTGAAGGTGACGGCGGTGTCGACGAAGGCGCGGATGTGGGGTTGCATCGCTTCGCGGTCCTTGGCCAGGAAGGTTTTGCGGAGTTTGGGCAGGAGGCCTTCGTAGGTGAGGTTGACGCCTTCGACCTTGACCTTGACGGGTTCGTGGTGCAGGAGGTTGTGGAGTTCTGTGGGGGTGTAGTCGCGGATGGGTTTGTCGGCGTCTACGAGTCCGGAGGCGGCGTAGAGGCGGGTGGTCCACAGGTTGTCGGATTTGTATCCGGGGATGGTGAAGGCGCCTTGGTTGATGGATTTGGTGTCGTCGTAGAGGTGGGTGAGGTCGAAGTCGGTGATCTTGCCGCGGCCTTCGCAGTGGGGGCACATGCCGCCTTGGCGGCTGAAGTTGACCTTGGTGGCTTTGGCTTGTCCGCGTTCGACGGTGATGGCGCCGCCGGCGCGGACGGTGGGGACGTTGAAGGAGAAGGCGTTGGGTGCGCCGATGTGGGGTTGGGCGATGCGGCTGTAGAGGATGCGCAGGAGGGCATTGGTGTCGGTGGTGGTGCCGACGGTGGAGCGGGGGTCGGAGCCCAGGCGTTCTTGGTCGATGATGATGGCGGTGGTGAGGCCGTGGAGGAGGTCGACGTCGGGGCGGGGGAGGGTGGGCATGAAGCCTTGGAGGAAGGCGCTGTAGGTTTCGTCGATCAGGCGGCGTGATTCGGCGGCGATGGTGTCGAAGACCAGGGAACTCTTGCCGGATCCGGAGACGCCGGTGAAGACGGTGAGTCGGCGTTTGGGCAGGGTGAGGTCGACGTTGTGGAGGTTGTTGGCGCGGGCGCCGTGGATGTCGATGGTGGGGTGGTCGTCGGCGGGGTGGGTGGTGTTCATGTGTGCTCCCGGTGTGTGCCTGTGCTGGTCAGGCTATGCCGGGGGTGGGGGTGAGGCTTCTTTGTTCGTGATGGGTGTCGGGTGGGTTTTGGGTATGGGTGTGGCCCCGGTCGGGGTGGTGGCCGGGGTGTGAGGGTGGGGGTGTCAGCGTAGGTGGGAGCGGCGCATTTTGCCTGAGGCGGTGCGGGGGAGTTCGTTGACGAAGTCGATTTTGTGGGGTGTGGCGTGGGGGGCGAAGTGGGTGGCGACCCAGTCGCGTAGTTCGTCGGCGAGTTCGGGGGTGGGGTGGGTGTGGGGTCGCAGGACGATGCGGGCGCCGACGAGGTGTCCGGCGATGTCGTCGGGGATGGCGTAGACGCCGACTTCGTCCACGGCCGGGTGGGTGGTCAGGACGGCTTCGACTTCGGTGGGGCCGATGCGGTAGCTGCGGGTGATGATGGCGCCGTCGTCGCGGGTGTTGAAGTGGAGGTTGCCTTGGCGGTCGATGATGCCGGTGTCGCCGGTGAGGTGGTGGGTGTGCTCGGGGTTGTGGCGGATGTCGATGGTGTTGTCGTAGCCGTGGTAGCCCTCGAACCAGTCCAGGGGGCTGGTGGGGTGGTGGATGGCGATGCGTCCGAAGACGCCGGCGGGTGCGGGTTGGTCGTCGATGGGGTCCAGGACGTGGATGTTCCAGCCGGGTAGGGCGGGTCCGATGGCGCCTGGGGGTAGGTGGTGGGTGTGTTCGGGTAGTTCGGGGTCGTTGGGGATGCCGGCGCACCAGCCGAGTTCGGTTTGTCCGTAGTGGTCGCGGATGGGGACGCCGAAGAGGTCGGTGGCCCAGTCGATGACGTCGGGGGCGAGGGGTTCGCCGGCGCTGGCCAGGTTTTGGACGATGATCTCGGGTGGCAGGGTTTTGGTGGCTGCGCGCAGGGTGCGGTAGGTGGTGGGGTCTGAGGCGAAGTTGGTGACTTGGTGTAGGCCGAGGACGTCGAGGGTGAGTTCGGGGTCGAAGAAGCCTGCTCGTAGGGCCAGGGAGTTGTGGCCGGCGAGTAGGGGTGAGATGAGGCCGTGGTAGAGGCCGTAGGCGGAGCCGGGGTCGGCGGTGTTCCAGTAGGTGTCGTGGTCGGTGAGGCCGAGTCCGTGGTGGTGGTAGGCGTGCATGGCGGCCAGGGCGCGGACGGGGACGCGGGCGCCGCGGGGTGGGCCGATGAGGTTGGAGACGTAGAGCAGGGCCAGGGTGGTGTCGGCGGTGGTGGTGGGTGGGGGTGGTGTGGGGTTGGGGTGGGTGGTGAGGGTGGTGAGGGTGTGGTCGCCGGGGCGTAGGGGGTGGGTGCCGGTGGTGGCGATGTGCCAGGTGGGGGGTGTGGGGTGGTGGGGGCCGGGGTCGAGTTTGGTGCGGTATTCGTCTTGGCAGATGACCAGGTGGGCGCCTGAGTCGGTGAGGCGTTGGGTGATGGCGTGGGGGGCCAGGGAGGACAGGAGGGGGACCAGGACCGCTCCTAGGCGCCAGGTGGCCAGGGCGGTGATGGTCAGGTCGATGCCTTTGGGCATGAGGGTGGCGATGCGGTCGCCGGGGTTGATGTCGAGGGTGGCCAGGCCGGCGGCCAGGGCGGTGGAGCGTTGGTGGAGTTCGCCGAAGGTGAGGGTGGTGGCCTCCAGGGTGGGGCCGATTTCGGTGGTGGCGGTGGTGTGGGGGTTGTGGCGTTCGCAGAGGAGGTGGGCCACCGACGTGGTGGGGGTGTGGTAGGTGGCGATCCAGTCGCGTAGGAGTTGCGCCGGGTCCGACATCGGTGGTGTTCCTTGTTCTTCGGGTGGTGGGTGGTGTTTCAACACTATGTGCATCTGTGGGTCGCGTCTCACTGGTGGGTGGGTGCAGGATGTGGTCATGGACAGTGCTCTTGTGGTGGAACGTTTCGGTTTGGGTGAGGATGTTCGGGGGTGGTTGGCGCAGGCTGAGGCGTTGCCGGGTGCGGGGTTGAGTGTGCCGGTGGGTGCTGGGGCGGAGCGGGTGTGGGAGTTGTTCGCTTTGGCCGAGGCCGATCGTGTGGAGGTGGCGGACCTGTGGCCGGGTGAGGGTGATGGCGGTTGGCCGCCGGAGTTGTGGTACTTGGTGGATTTGATGTGTCGGCGATTGTGGGCCGATCGGGATCTGCCGATGGGGGAGTGGCGTCCTTGGCCGAAGTTGGTGGAGGTGGAGGACGCGCGGGTGCGGATGGCGTCGCTGGTGGCGTTCGCCGCGATGGTGCCCGAGCAGTTCGCCCGGCATGCCTCGTTGGGGATCGAGGAGTCGGTGACGGTGGCGACGTTGGCGGATGTGGGTGTGCAGGTGGCCCGGTCGCGGTGGTTGTTCGGGCGTTTGAGTGTGGAGACGGCGGCGTGGGTGGCGGCGCAGTTCCGGGGTCGGTTGTATTGGGTGGGCGGGTTGCAGTTGGAGCCGGCTCGTTTGGGTGATCAGGGGCCGGTGACGTGGTATTCGCCGCAGGAGGCGGCGGGGTCGGGTCCGGGGATGGGTGTGGGCGATCCGGTGTTGCGGTTGCACATCCCCACGGGTGGGTTGGATCCGGTTTCGGTGGATGGGGCGTTGGCGCGTGCGCGTGGGTTCGCTCGGGAGCATTTGGGGATGGATCCGGTGGTGGCCACGTGTACGTCGTGGTTGTTGGATCCTTATTGGGGTGAGGTGTTGGGGGAGGGGTCCAACATCGTGCGGTTCCAGCGCAGGTTCACGTTGGTGGGTGAGGGGTCTCCGGGTGAGGGGGATGTGTTCCGGTTCGTGTTCGGGATGGCGCGGGTGGATGTGGGGGCGGCGCCGCGGCGGACCCGGTTGGATCGGGCGGTGGTGGAGCGGTTGGAGTCGGGTGAGGGTTTGAGGGTGTGCACGGGCTGGTTGCCGTTGCCGTGAGGTGTGTGGTGTGGGGGTCGCCTGGTGTGGGTGGCCCCCTTTTTTCTTTGTGCTTGGGGGTTGTGGGTCGGGGCATTTGGCCGCCGCCAATGATGGGAGCCCTGGGCGGGTGGTCGGTTCCCTGGTGGGGTTCTTCGACTCGGGTGCGGGGTGGGTCCTGTGGGGTGTGGTCCTTAGGGATGTTGGATGTGGCCGTCTCGGTGGGAGGGCTGTGTGGCGGAAGGTGGGGGCTTTGTTGTGCGCGGAGGGGTTCGTCCGGGTGTTGTCCACCGGTACCTCCGATGCCGAGGGCGCTGACGGGAGGATGCTGCCGGAGCTGGGCGTGCTGGAGCTTTCGGAGCGAGTGGTCGGGCCGGGGCGGGCGTTGTTGTCGGGTCGGGTGATGGGGTTTGGGCGCCGAGGTGGGTGTGTGTCGGTGGTCGTGGGGAGGCCCGCGACCATTCAACTTGACATAATGTGCATTATCGGCGTTTTGGGGAGGCCTGTGGGGAAGGGGTTCTTGTGTCTGTGTGGGTGTGAGGGAACGCGGCGTGGGCCGGCTGTGCGTCCGTCGAGGTGGGTCTTGTGGCGGGCTGGTGTGTGGTGCTGAGCGCGGTGGGTCGTCCACGGGTCGGCGAGCTCGGGCCGGCGTCGAGGGGTGTTGTCGGGTGATCGTCGATTCGGGGGCGTCGTGTGTGCCTGGTGGCCGAGCGTGATGCCCCGAGTTCGAGCTTGGCGCACGTGTGGGTGTTCGGGCAAGTCGTTGGTCTGTGGCCTGTGGACGACGGCGTTGTCCGGTGTGTGGGTCGCGCAAGGGTCGTCGGCGGCTTGCGTCCTGACGCTCACCCGGAGTGGCCTGGGTGTTCGTGCGCTGCGGCCCCGACCGCACCCTCGCCGGCACGGGTGAGCACTCGGGGCCGTGGGTCTCCCCGTTCGCGGCTCGGGCCGGTGGTGGGTGTTTCCGAGTGACCACTCTCGCTGGGCGATATCTCCATGTTTCATGCATAAACGGTGTTATGCATCATTTTGAGGTGTTTTGGCGACACATGACCGTTTTAGCGTGCGAGTGACGAAGAGGCATGGCAGGTGGTGCACGCCCCCTCTTGCCTTGTGGCCGGGCAGGTGCTTGCGCCACTCCTCTCTGCCCCCGTGCTTTCGAACAGATGTGCGCCTGACTGATGGGGTCCGGCTTCCTCGCGTAGGCACGAACCATCGCCCCTTCTCCCCCGCCTCGGCGGCCCAAGAGCCGGCGTCCGTCCGTATTTCGACTGAATGCGCAGTTCAGGTCGGGTGAACACACGCTCCCGCTCCCCCGGCGCCGGCGCTCACAGTCCCAGGGCGGCACGCACCTGAGGGTGTTCGAACGTACGTACACACCAGGCGAAGTGGCCGTCCTCGCCCCGCTCCGAATAGGCGTTGGCGCCCGCCAGCCCATAGGCGGCCCGATACACCAGCGCGCGCTCGCGCTCGATGCCCGACTCCCCCACCCATCGGGCCAACAGGGTCTGGTCGAACTCGCGGGCTCGGGGCCCGTACATGTCGTAGAACCCGGCGGCGGTGGCGGTGTCGAACAGCGGATCGCCCGCCGTGGTGTGAAAACCCCAGTCCAGTACCGCGGTGGGCTCGCCTTGGGGGGTGGCCAGGATGTTGGGCGGGCACAGGTCGCCGTGCACGATGCGCGCGGGTGGGTCGGGGATGCGGTGCAGGCGTTGGGTCAGTGCGCCCAGCAGGGTGTCCAGGTCGGGAAGGGCGGCGCGCAGGGAGGGGGCGAAGCGCCTGGTGCGGCGTTGGACCAGGGCGGCCAGGGCCTGGCCCCACATGGTGTGGCCCTCCCAGAGGGGGCGGGTCTCGTCCAGGACCGGTAGGGCTCGGGTGGCGGCTCCGGCGTGTGTGCGGGCCAGGGCGGCCAGGACGTCGGTGAAGGTGTTCTGGGCTTGGGCGTGGGTGAGGGTGCCTTGGGTGAGCAGGGTGTCCAGGGCGGTTCCCCTCAGGTGGGGTTCGATGGTGATGGTGGTGTCGTGGTGGTGGCGGATGTGGAGGATACGGGGGGTGGCGAAGGGTGGGTGTTGGGCGGCGAGTTCGTCGTAGAAGGCTTGGAGGGGCAGCAGGTCGGTGCTGGTGCGGGTGTGCCAGGCCTTGGCGATGAGGTCGTCGCCCAGGGGGCCCGGGCCCAGGTGGTGGACGGTGCCTTCCATGCCTTGGCCGAGGGGGCGGGTGTGGTGGTGGCCCCATTGGGCGTAGGTGGTCTTTGTGGTCATGGTGGGGATCAGGTTAGTTCCTGTGTTCGGGGTCCGTGGGTGTGCGCCGCTCCCCCGGTGTGGAAGGGGATCGGGGGCCCTCGCCGTTCGGGGTGGGTGGTGCGCGCACACCCGTGCCGAAGCGGGCAGGATGTGGGGTATGAGTGGCGATGCTGTGTTGGTGGAGCAGGCGATCGAGCGGTATTTGGTGGCGCGGCGGGCCGCCAAGCCCTCGCCGCACACGGTGGCGGCCTACCGGCGGGATCTGGTGGCGGTGTCGGGGTGTGCGGCGCGGGTGTTGGGGTGTGGTGTCGATGGGGTGGTGTTGGGGTCGTTGACCTCGCAGGTGTTGCGGGAGGCGTTCGCGGATTTCGCCGAGGAGCGGGCGGCTTCGAGTGTGTTGCGGGCGTGGTCGACGTGGAACGGGTTCTTTTCGTTCTGGGTGGCCGAGCAGGTGGTGGCGGGTAATCCGATGTCGGCGGTGCCGCGGCCGCGGGTGCGTCCTTCGACTCCCAAGCCGTTGATGGGTGAGGACACCCCGGAGCGGTTGTTGGAGGCGTTGGCGCGGGGTGCGCGTCGGGCGCGGGATCCGTGGCCGGAGCGGGATCTGGCGGTGTTGGCGTTGGCGTTGTTGACGGGGATGCGGTCGGCGGAGATGTTGTCGCTTCGGGTGGAGTCGTTGGGTGGGCGCCCTGGGGAGCGGCGGATTCGGGTGGTGGGCAAGGGGGGTGGGGAGCGGGTGTTGCCGATCGAGGTGCCGTTGGAGGCGTTGTTGGAGGCGTATTTGGTTTCGCGGCGGGCGAGGTTCGATGGTCCGGTGCGGGGGTCGGACGCGTTGTTGGTGGACAACCGGGGTCAGGGGTTGCGTCGGGGTGGGTTGCAGTACTTGGTGAAGCAGTGTTATCGGCATGCGGGTGTGCATGATCGGGTGGCGCGGGGGACGTTGGTGCACGCGTTGCGGCACACGTTCGCTACGAGGTTGGCCGAGGACGGGGCCTCGGTCACCGAGATCATGCATTTGTTGGGGCATGCGTCGGTGACGTCGTCGCAGGCCTATATCGAGGTGACGTCCAGGGCCCAGCGGGAGGCCGCCGGGTCCAATCGCACCTATGGGGTGTTGCGGAGGTTGGCTCAGGAGGGGGCTTGAGGGGGTGGCGTGGTGGCTACTCTGTTGGGCGTGAACGAGTCGAGTTTTGTTGTGTCCAGTGTGAACGTGAACGGGTTGCGTGCGGCCTCCAGGAAGGATCCTGGGTTCGTGTCGTGGTTGGGGGCCACGGAGGCGGACGTGGTGTGTTTGCAGGAGACGCGTGCCGAGGCCGATCAGTTGCCGGCTCATGTGGTGGAGCCGGATGGGTGGCATGTGGTGTTGTGTCCTGCGGTGGCCAAGGGTCGTGCGGGGGTGGCGATCTATTCGCGGGTGGTGCCCGATGCGGTGCGGGTGGGTTTTCCGGGCACGGAGTTCGAGGACGCGGGCCGGTATGTGGAGGCTGATTTCGGTTCGGTGACGGTGGCGAGTTTGTATCTGCCCTCGGGTGAGGTGGGTACGCCGCGTCAGGAGGAGAAGGAGCGTTTCATGGAGATGTTCCTGCCCTTTTTGGTGGAGCGGCGGGCGGAGGTCGAGGCGTCGGGGCGTGGGTTGGTGGTGTGCGGGGATTGGAATATCGCGCACACTGAGGCGGATTTGAAGAATTGGCGGGGGAATCGGAAGAATTCTGGGTTCTTGCCGCAGGAGCGTGCTTGGTTGTCGCGGGTTTTCGATGAGGCGGGGTATGTGGACGTTGTGCGTTCGTTCTTCCCTGACCAGGAGGGCCCGTATTCGTGGTGGTCGTATCGGGGTCGGGCCTTTGACAATGACACCGGGTGGCGGATCGATCTTCAGGTGGCCACGCCGGGTTTGGCGGGTGGGGCACGTGAGGGTGTGGTGGAGCGTTATCCCTCGCGTGAGGAGCGTTGGTCCGATCACGCGCCGGTGACGGTGCGTTACGCGGTACGGGGATGAAGGGGGGTTCGGTGATGGGTGTGCCGATCGTGTTGGTGCACGGGTTGCGGTTGTCGTCGAGTATGTGGCGGCCGCAGTTGGAGTTGTTGCGTGCGCAAGGGCGCACGGTGGTGGCACCGGATCTGCCCGGGCACGGGTCGCGGCGGGGTGAGGAGTTCTCGCTGGGGCGTGCGGTGGACACCGTTTCGGAGGCCATCGATGAGGTGGGTGGTGGTGCCTTGTTGGTGGGTTTGAGTTTGGGTGGGTTCGTTTCGATCGCCACGGCGGGGGTGCTGGGGCCGGGTCGGGTGGCGGGGTTGGTGGCGGCCAGTTGCACGGCCAAGCCGGCGCAGTCGCTTGCGCAGGTGTATCGGATTCCGGCGGCGTTGATGGATCGGTTGCCCGATAAGGGGGCCACGCTCAATGAGCGTTTTCATCGGTTGACGTTGCGTGATGGTGCGGTCGATGCGGTGTTGGATGGTGGGTTAGCGGTGGAGGCGGCCACGGCGGTGATCGATGAGATCTCTGATATGGACGCGATCGCGGCGTTGCGTGCTTATGAGGGTCCGGTGTGGTTGATCAATGGGGCGCGTGATCATTTCCGGATCCATGAGAAGCAGTTCTTTGATGCTTGTGGTGATGGGCGGTTGGTGAATGTTCCGCGGGCCGGTCACATGGTGAGTTTGGATCAGCCGGTGAATTTCTCGCGGATCGTGGGAGATGCGGCCGATGTGGTCTCGGTCGGGCAGGGGCGTTCGGTGGTGGAGGCGGGCACCGAGGAGCGTGCTCGGGCGCAGGCCGAGCAGGAGCGCGCGGAGCTGGAGTCCGACGGGATGTGAGGTGTGGGGGCGCGGGGGTGCGGGGGTGTGGGCCCGGGTGGGTCCACTCCCCCGTTCTTTTGTGTGTTCAGGTGCGGTGGGCGGGGTCGTCGTTGGAGGTGCGTTGGCGTGGTGGGCTGAACAGGGCCGCGGGCCTTGGGCGCTCGGGTAGGCGGAAGAAGATCATGGGGTTGTGGGTGGACTCGTGTACGGGGGTGTGCAGGTCGAGTTCGTCTTTGAGGTCGCTCAGGGCCCGGTGGTGGTGGGGTGCGCGGGCGGCCGAGGCGGTGAAGTAGTCGGTGGTGTTGTCGGCGAGCCATTTGAGGACGACGGCGCCTTCGGTGAAGGGCAGGGCGTAGCGCTGGTGGAAGACGTCGTGGACGCTGATGGGGATGTGGGCGGGCAGGGTGGGCAGTAGGTGGTGGATGTACCAGCGGGCGAACCAGCCGTTGTGTGCGGCGTCCAGGAACAGGTAGTCGGTGCGGGCGGGCATGTGGGTGATCTTGGCGCGTACGTCGCCTTGGGTGAAGGTCCAGCGGTCTTGGGTCAGGTCTTGGGGTACGTGGCGGGTGGCGTGGTCGACGATGTCGAAGGAGTGCAGGTGCCCGGTGCCGTTGTCGCGTAGGGCGGACAGGATCCAGGTGGTGGACCAGCCGTAGTAGGTGCCGATCTCTACGACGTTGGCGGGGCGGTGGTGGCGTAGGAGCAGGTAGGTGATCTCTGCTTCGAGGTCGTCGAGTTGGGGGGTCATGGTGGGGTCGGCCTGTTGGTGGTGGCGGCGCAGTTGGTCGCGTACGCGGGCCAGGTCGTGGTGGTGTGTTCGGTACAGGTGGGTGATGAGGTCGAGGTCGATGGCCGCTGGTGTGGTCATGGTGGTCTCCCCCGGTGATGTGCTGCCCTTTTGAGTGCCGAACGTAGCAGTGTTGTTACTTTCTGTTGGTGGTGGTGTGGGGTGTGTCGTGTTCTCAGGTGGGTCGGGCGGGTTGGATGAGGCCGGAGTCGTAGGCGGCGATGACGGCTTGGGCGCGGTCGCGTACGCCGAGTTCGGTCAGGGTGTTGGACACGTGGGTTTTGATGGTTTGTAGGCCCAGGTACGGGTGTGCGGCGATTTCGGTGTTGGTGAGGCCTTGTGCGATGAGGGTGAGGGTCGAAGCGGCGCGGTGAGGTGGCCCATGGTGGGGATGGTTGCACAGGGGGCGGGTGTGCGCCTCCCTCTTGGGGGTGATGGCGGGGGGAGACGGGATCGTGGTGGTGGGTTCGTTGGTCGTTGGGCGCGGGGTTTGGGGGAAGGGTGGTGATCCTTTCGTCCTATGGTGGGGCGTGTGAGAGGCAGTGAGAGATCGTCGCGAGAGACGACACAGGACGAGGACGGGTCGGGGCTGGCGCATTCGCTTCGCCGCCGGCACATGGCTTTGATCGCGATCGGCGGTTCGGTGGGGGCCGGGCTGTTCATCGGTTCGGGTGCGGTGATCCAGACCGCGGGTCCGGCGGCGATCTTGTCCTATGCGTTGGCCGGGGCTTTGGTGTTCTTGACCTTGCGCGCGTTGGGCGAGATGGTCGTGGCGGTGCCGGCGGGTGGGTCTTTTTCCGACTATGCGCGGTTGGCGTTCGGTCCGCGGGCGGGGTTCACCATCGGGTGGGTGTACTGGTGGATGTACGCGGTGTTGGTGGCCGCGGAGTCGGTGGCCGGTGCCACGATCCTTGGGCAATGGGTGGATGTGCCCGGTTGGGCGTTGGCGCTGGTGGTGTTGTTGGCCATGACGGTGGCCAACCTGATCTCGGTGAAGGTGTTCGCTGAGACCGAGTCGTTGTTCTCGCTGGTCAAGGTCGCCACGATTGTGGCGTTCTTGTTGGTGGGCGGGTTGTACGCGTTGGGGTTGTGGAGTGGCTCGGGTGGGTCGTCGGTGGCCAACCTGTGGCAGATCGGTGGGTTCGCTCCCAATGGGTGGGTCGCGGTTCTGGGTGCCACGGTGGTGGTGTTGTTCGCCTTTGGTGGGGTGGAGATCATCACGGTGGCGGCCGGGGAGAGTGATGAGCCCGAGCGTGGGGTGGCCTCGGCGATCACCAATGTGCTCTGGCGGATCGGTCTGTTCTATGTGGCCTCCATCGTGGTGGTGGTGATGGTGGTGCCGTGGAATTCCACGGAGTTGGACCGTAGTCCGTTCGTGGTGGTCATGGAGACCGTGGGTGTTCCGGGTGCGGCGTTGATCATGGAGGTCGTGGTGCTGATCGCGGTGTTGAGTGTGCTCAACGCGGCGATGTACACCTCTTCGCGGATGTTGTTCACGCTCACTCGTCAGGGGGACGCGCCGCGTGTGTTGCGTGGCACCAATCGGCGTGGGGTTCCGGTGCGGGCGATTCTGTTGGGCACCGTGGTGGGGTATGCGGCGGTGGTGGCCGACTATTTGTTCCCGGGTCGGGTGTTCGGGTTCTTGGTGGCCTCCATCGGGGCGATCCTGTTGGTGTTGTTCTTGGTGATCTGTGCTTCGCAGTTGGTGTTGGGTGCTCGGGTGCGTCGTAACGCTCCTGAGCGGTTGACGTTGCGGATGTGGGGTTTTCCGTATCTGACGTGGGCGACGTTGTTGGGGTTGGGGGCGGTCTTCGTGTCCATGGCGGCGTTGCCCGAGCACCGTCAGGCGTTGTGGGCGTCGGTGGGTGCGGTCGTGGTCGCGGTGTTGGTGTATGAGGTGCGTCGTCGGTTGGGTCCTGAGCCCAGTCGTCGGGTGTTGGGTGTGCCGGGTCGGGCGAGGCCGGAGGAGTTGGACGCGCTCGTGGGTCCGGGTTCGGTGTCTCGTGCGGGGTCCGGTTCGAGCGGGGGTGAGTCCTCTGAGTCGGAGTGATCGCGCTCACGGTGGGTGATTGTTCGGTTGTGGTGGCGTTCTGCCCTTGGGGGTGGGACGCCACCGTTGTTGTGGGGCCAGGGGTGTGGGGGTGTCGTCGCTGGTGAGGGGTCTTTGACGGCGGGGTGGGTGGTTTGTCCGGGTGGGGGGCGAGGGTGCCTTGGTCGGTTTTTGTCGCTATCGTGCTGCCAACCCCTGAGAGGAGCACCCCCGTGCGACATTTCGTCGGCTTCCTGTCGGGCCTTATTTTGGGCCCGGTCCTGCTGCTGGTGTGCGGCTGGGCCTTCGCGCATCTGCGGGGCCTGTACGCCGCCGACCTGAGTGTGCTGTCGGGCACCGGACCGGTCGCTCTGGCCGGGTTGGTGGGCGTGGGGCTCCTGCTGGCCCTGGTGGCCGTGCCCCCGCGTTTGACCCCGATGTTGCCCTTCGGTGCGGCCCTGGTGTTGGCCGGGTTGAGCGTGCTCTCCCTGGTGCGCCCGCACCTGGTGGAGCGTTTGCCCGTGGTTCCGGGCAGTGAGGGCGCCTTGGCGCTGCTGCCCTTGGGCGTGTTCGTCCCCTTGGCGCTGGTGTTGTTCGCCCCGTTGTTCGTGGGCGGTCGCTGGGTGCGCTCGGATGAGGACGGTCTCAGCAAGGAGGAGTACTTCGAGGGGCTCTATGAGGACGGTGAGGGTCGCTCCGATCGGCGCAGTGCGCTGCGTTCGGAGCCGGTCGCGGCCGTGCATGAGCCTCGGCACCGCCTGGAGGACGACTGAGAGGAGTCCTGGCCCCCGCCCCACGATTCTTGCGGCCCTCGCATCCGATCTTCTCGGGTGCGGGGGCCGCGGGTCCTCTCAGCGCCAGGTGGGTCCCCACCCCTTGGAGTGGGAGACTCCGGGCGGTAGTGGTGGCAGGTCCGGTCCGGTGGTGGGGCGCTGGGGCTCGGGCGCGGGCCGGGGCGCCTCGGGTTCGGGTTCGGGGTCTGCTTCGACGTCGGTCGGGGCCGGCTCGGGGTCTTGGCCCGCTCGCTCGTCCTGGTCGGCCTGCACGTCCTGGGGCTCGGGCGTGGGCGTGTCGGTGACCTGGGGTGGGGGCACGAAGCCGCGCACCCGACCGGCGGATTCGGTGTCGGGTTCCAGCACGAGTGGTTGGGGCAGGGGTGGTTCACCCTGATCAGGGGTGTGTGAGGGCAGGGTCTCGGCCGGGGCGACGCGCTTCCACCACAGGAGTGCCTCCTCGGGCTCCAGTTCGGAGTCCACTTCCAGCCAGCCGCTCACCTGGGGGTGGCGACGTTCGGCGTTCCAGGAGCGGGGGTAGGGCTGTTCGTCCAAGATGATGACGTGTTCGCCGTCGATCCTGGGGATCTCCGCGGGTAGGCCCTCGTTCCACACCCAGGAGCCGTCGTGGGCCACCAGGTTCCACCAGCCCCACACGGTTTGGGCTTGGGGGTCGGTCTCCGCGGAGCGGTAGGCGGCGGCCCAGCGCGGGTCGGGGGGTGTTCCCGCCAGGCCTTGGGCGTTGGGGCCGATGAGGGCGGCGGCGAGCAGGGTGTGGAGTTGGAAGTTGTCGCCGATGCCGTCGAAGAGGACACGGAAGGCCCGGTGTGAGGCGCGGTCCATGATCAGGGCGGAGGTGGCCTCTGCCATGCGCAGCAGGGTGCGCACCTCGTCGAATTCGTAGAGTTGGTCGCTGAGCTGGTTGGTGATGGCCACCAGTTGGACGTGCAGGATGGGGTCGCGGCGCAGGTGGGAGCGTACCTCGGGGTGGCTGAGCATGGTTTTGCCGGCCAGGCCCAGGCGGCGGCTGGTCCACCAGCACATGGTGGCGGCGGGGGCGTCGTTGCCCAGGTGTGCGGCCACGCGTGCTTCGGCGTCGGCGGTGACGTGGTCGGGGTCGGGTGGGGTGCCGCCGCCGGTGCGGTCCCAGGCGTCCAGGAAGGCGACGGCGCCGTTGCCCATGGTGCGCAGTAGGTGGAGGATTTCGATGCCGGCGGGGCCGGGGTCGGTGTCCATTTCGACCAGGGCGCCGGCGACGACGGCCAGGTCGGCCAGGACTCCGGGGGCGGCGTGTTCGCCGGCGAGCAGGGGGGTGAGGGCTTCCAGGGCCAGTTCCCGTTCGGAGGCGGGGATTTGGGAGGCCAGGAGGTAGACCTTGTGGACGGCCGGTGGGAAGCGGTGGGGGTCTGTGGCGACGGATGCGTCGATCAGTTCTTGGAATGCGGTGCGAAACTCGTCGACCATGGCTACGTCCCCTTTCTCACGCAACCAACCTAATGTTTCATCAGGGAAGGATCGCACGTTAACGGGCTATTTCGGGTGTTATTGGTGGGTTTGTTGGTGATTCGAGATGGGGTCCTCACAGCCCCAGTCGGGTGACGGCGTTGTCGTCCAGGGGGTTGGCGGTGCGGATGTAGTCGTGCACCGTGGCCGGGTTGGTCCATCTGCCCTGGCGCATGATCTCGCGGTCGGCGGCCCCGCTCAGGGCGGCCTGGGTGGCGAACCCGGCGCGCAGGGAGTGCCCACCGAAGTCGTCCGGATCCAGTCCGGCGCGCTGGGCGTAGCGTTTGACCAGGTCGCCCACGGCGCGTGGGGACATGGAGCGCTCACCGATACGGCCGTGGCGGTCCACCGAGGGCAGCAGCGGGCGACCGGTGCCATCGGCCAGGTCCAGTTTTTCGAGGGTGGTGCAGCTGTGGGCGGTGGGCTCGGGTGCGCCTTGTAGCCCTTGCAGGTGGGAGCGAAGGGCGTGGGCGCCGTGGGTGGCGTGCACGCGCACCAGGTGTGACCAGTCGGTCAGCGCGCATACGCAGCAGGTGGTGCGGCGCCGCCCTTGGGGTAGGGCCACCTGTTGGTGTTTGCGGCCCTCTTGGTCGGTCTTGGTGGTGTGCAGGGCCACCACCACGGTGGGGGCGCCGGTGGTGGGGTCGGTGGCCAGGGTGAGGTCGTCGAAGGTGAGCGCGGCCAGTTCGGAGCGGCGCAGTGCTCCGGCGAACCCGGTCAGGAGCAGTAGGGCGTCGCGGCGTCGGGCCACTCCCCCGGGGTGTCCCTCGGCCGGGCGTGCGGCCAGTAGCCCTTCCAGGGTGGACAGGATGACGGGGGCCTTGCGGCGCGGGCGCCTTTTGCGGGTGCGGCGGATGCCGCGCAGGGTCATGCGTACGACTTCGGCGCGGGTGGGTGAGTCCAGGCCGTGGGCGCCGTGGACGGCGGCGATGGCCGCGGCTCGTCGCTCCAGGGTGGAGGGGGCCAGGGCCCAGTCGGTGTCGTCGGGGGTGCGGGCGCGGGCGCACACGGCCAGGTAGACGGCCACGTCGGTGGGGTCGGCGGGCAGGGAGGTGCGGCCCTCGGCCAGGCACCAGGCGCAAAAGGAGGTCCAGTCGGCGCGGTAGGCGCGCAGGGTGGCCGGGGATTGGGCGCCGGCCAGGAAGGTGCCCAGTAGGTGGGCCTGGTCGGCGTCGAAGCGTTCGCGTACGCGTTCCAGGGCGCGGGTGTCCACGAGTACGCCGTGGTCGTGGTGGCGCAGGCGGCTGCGTACGGTGACGGGGAGTGCGCCGTCGGTGTCGATGGTGGGTGCTTGGGTGGTGTCCACGTGTTCCATTGTGGCCGGTGGTGGTTCGGGGTCGTGTCAGGCGTGGCCGGGTGGGAGGGGTTTCAGCCGAACAGGTGGGCGCTCAGGGCGTCCCAGATCTCGGTGGGCGGGGAGACCAGGAACAGCAGGGTCAGGGATAGGGCCAGGGCCACGGCGAAGCACAGGGCGGCCATCTTGCGGCGCGTGAGCAGGGCCAGGGTGGTGCCCAGTGCGGGTATCCCCCAGGCCATGATCAGTAGCCATACCAGGGCGTTGCCCATGGCGCGCACGGCTTGGCGTTGTTGTTCGGCCATCAGTTGGGCGGCCGCTTCGGGGTCGTCCATGCGGGGGTCGCCGGGGGCCGGGTCCGTGCCCAGCCCGGCGAAGAGCAGTCCGGCCAGGGCCAGGGGTGTGCCCAGGGCCCAGGCGATCCACAGGATCACCCACAGGGCGGTGAGGCGCCGGTCGGGTGGGGAGCCCACCACCACGGGGGTGCGTTTGAGGGTGCGTTTTTCGGGTGTGGTGCCCGCGGGGACGCGTCCTTGTTCGGCCTCCCCCGTCGGGGTGGTGGCCGGTTGTTCCTGGGGTTTGCGGCGTTTGCGCTTCTTGGGTGACACGGGCCGGAGCCTACCCGGCCATGCCCAGCAGGTGAACGACCACCACGAACACCACCGGCCAGGCCAGTAGGGCCAGGGACCACAGGGCGGCGCGGCGGTCGCCGGCGACGGTGGCCACGGCGGCGGCCAGGAAGGGCAGGCCGACGGCGGCGCCGAAGGCCAGGGTGAACCATTCGGCGGCCGATCCGGCGTGGGCTTGGGCGTCCAGCCCCATCAGGTATCCCAGGGGGCCAAGGGTCAGGGCGAGCAGGGCCAGGATGGCGATGACGACGCGGATCCCGGTGGGGTGGCGGGTGTTGCGGCCGCCCTCGGGGGCGGAGGGTCGTTCAGACACGGGGGCCGTTCGGCCTTTCGACAAATGCGGGTGGTGGTCCGGGTCAGGGGCGCGCGGCGTCGCGGCCCGCGGGCATACCGGGTACCCGTCACGGGGGTGAGCCGGGGTCGTGGTGTGCCATCTAAAACGTACTCCACCAGGGATGTGTCCGAAACCTGGGAGGGGCGTGTGCCTCACTGGGCCGGCCAGGGTCGGGCGGTGGTGACCAGGCCGGTGAAGGAGGCCAAAAGGCGTAGTTCGTCCACGGTGCGGGGGGTGGTGGTGAGCAGGTCGGGTGAGTGGATGACCAGGGCGAGGAGTTGGGCGCGGGAGAGGGCCACGTTGAGTCGGTTGCGGTCCAGGACGAAGGAGGGGCCGCGGCTGGTCTGGGCGGCGTTGGAGGTGGTCATGGAGCAGATGACGGCTGCTGCCTCTTGGCCTTGGAACTTGTCGACGGTGCCCACGCGTACCCCTTCCAGGGCGGGGTGGTCTTGGCCTGCTCGGGCCAGGGCGCGGCGTAGGGCGCGTACCTGCAGGTTGTAGGGGGCCACGACCAGGATGTCGGTGCCGGTCAGGGGGCGTGGTCCTTGTTCGGGGTCGGTGGTGAGGTGTTCGTGGGTCAGGCGCAGGGCGGCTTGGAGGACCGCGTCGATCTCTTCGGGGCTGTGGGTGGTGCGGCCGGTGTGGGTGATGGGTTGTGAGTACACCCCGGGGTGCAGGGTGCCCAGGGTGCGGGTCGTGGTGGTGGGGTGGGCTTGGAGGCGTCCTTGGTAGGACAGGGCGGAGACGGGGGCGCACACGGCCGGGTGCATGCGCCTGGTCTGGTCCAGGAAGTAGCCCAGGGCGGGGTCGATGATGGCCTGGTCGGCCATCAGGTGTTGCAGGGCCGAGGCGTCGGCGCCGTCGGTGTGCACGCCTTGGACGACCTGGGGTAGTTGTTGTGGGTCGCCCAGTAGGACGAGGTTGTGGGCGGAGGCGGACACGGCCAAGGTGTCGGCCAGGGCGAATTGTCCGGCCTCGTCGATGATGAGTACGTCCAGGGGGTCGGCGATGGTGTCGGCGCCGGACATGCCCCAGGCGGTGCCGCCGATGAGGACGGGTTCGCCCTTGGTGGTGTGTTTGGTGCGCCAGTTGGCCAGGACCTGTTGGCTGGAGGGTTGGTACCAGGGGGCGTCGGGGTCCTTCTTGCCGCCGCGGGGGCGTTTGGCGGCGGCCAGGGTCAGGCCTTGGTCCCGGGCGGCGCGCAGGGCGGCGGACATGACGTTCTCCACGGCTTTGTGGCCGGTGGAGCACACGCCCACGCTGCGTCCTTGTTTGATCAGGTGGGTGATGAGTTGGGCGGCCAGGTAGGTTTTGCCGGCTCCGGGTGGGCCTTGGACGGCCAGGTAGGAGTGGTCCAGGCGGTCCACGGCGCTGATGGCGGCGTCGATGAGGTCGCCGCCGCCGGTGGGTTGTGGCAGGGGGCCCGGGGGGTTCAGGCGTGGGGGGATGCGGCGTAGGGCGTCCAGGCCGGGGTGGGCGGGCCAGGTGGGCAGTTCTTGGGCGGCGGTGTGGGCGACCCCTTCCAGGGCGCCGTCCTTGGGTTTGGGGTCGATGGGCGATCCGGGCAGGGCGGCCACGGGGGCGGCGGAGATGGTGTCTTCGGGTGGGGCGCTCTCCAACAGTTCGAGGGAGTCGGGTTCGGCGGCCAGGACCTTGGCGGGGTGGGTGGTGGCGGCCTGTCCGGGGGCTCCGGGGTGCAGTAGGTGGACGCTGTCGCCGACACCGAAGGGGTTGGGGTGGGCGCGGTCCAGGCGCATGGTCACTTCGCGGCGTGCGGTTTTTTGGCGGCCGGTGGGCTCTTGCCATCCGCCCACGTGGACCTGCCAGGGCACGGCGCAGTTGGTGTCGGTCTCCAGTTCCGGCAGGGGTGCGCTTTGGCGTTGGAAGTGTTCGCGCCAGGGCGGGGAGTTCTCGCGCCGGTAGTAGCCGACCAGGGCGGCCAGGGCGGCGCGGGGGTGGTCGTCCTCGGTGCGCTGGTCGGGGTCTTGGGACACCCCCTCCAGGAGGGGGCCGGTCAGGGCGGCGTGGCGGGCGGCCTTCTCGGCCCTTTTGCGGGCGCGTTCGGCTTCTTCCTCGGTGAGTTCGCTCTGGATCAGGGGGCGGGTGGTGATGCCCTGGTGGGTGCGGTGTTCTTCGAGCCAGTCGCGTAGGCGTGCGGTGGAGTGGCAGTCGTCGCGGTTGTAGGCGGCGATGTCGTCCAGGACCCGTTGTGCGGTGGTGGGGTCGTGTTCTTGGCGGGCGGTGAGGTAGGCGGCGTAGGCGTCGATGCTGGAGGCGGCGGTTTTGACGTCGCCGGAGCGGGTGGTGTCCAGGTAGAGGGGTTCAAGGTACTTGATGGAGTAGGAGCGTTGGGATACGCGCAGGCTCTTGCGGACCACGGTGTACAGGTCGATGAGGCGGTGTTCGCGCAGGAGCCGGTCGACTTCCTCCTCGTGGGTGTTGTACTCGGAGCTGAGGTGTTTGAGGCGGTCCACCTCGTAGGAGGCGTAGTGGTAGATGTGGGCGCCCTGGTCGGCG
This sequence comes from Nocardiopsis sp. NPDC055879, assembly GCF_053615935.1. Classification (NCBI taxonomy): domain Bacteria; kingdom Bacillati; phylum Actinomycetota; class Actinomycetes; order Streptosporangiales; family Nocardiopsidaceae; genus Nocardiopsis; species Nocardiopsis sp. NPDC055879. The sequence continues at coordinate 98,594 of NZ_JBSHCT010000005.1, read as the reverse complement.
TCGATACGGGCCAGGGCGAAGTCGACGAAGTCCTGTAGGGCCTTTTTCTCCTGGGCGCGGTCGTGGGCCCAAAAGGCGTGGAAGGTCTCGTTGCCCTGGGGGTCTTCGGTGGTGGCGCCGAAGAGGTATTCCAGGCCTCGTCCGCCCTGGGTGGAGTGGTAGGGGTAGCCCTCCATGTCGAAGAAGAGGTCGCCGGGGGCCGGTGCGGGCAGGGTGGCCAGTCCCTCGGGTGAGAAGACCTCGGCGGTGACGGTGCCCTGGGGGTCGGTGGGTGTGCGGGTGGTGTCCTGGCGTACTTGGAGTAGGGCTTGGGCGCGTAGTTGGTCGAAGGAGCGGCGGGGCAGGGTGGTGGGCCGGTCGTCTTCGGTGGCGGCGGCCAGGGCGTCGATGGTGTTCAGGCCGGCGTCGGTGAGTTTGGTGGCCTGGTCGGTGCGCAGGCCCGCGACCAGGGACAGGTGGCGGGCCACCACGCGTCCTTGGGAGCACCAGGTGTTGTAGCCGCAGCCCTCGCAGGTGGGGCGGGGTTGTCCCCAGGTGGGGGTGGGCAGGGCGGGTTCGGTGGCCAGGTGGTCGAGTAGGCGGGTGGTGATGGTGGTCAGGATGGGGGTGAAGTCGGCGGTGGGCAGGGTGTGGGTGTGTCCGTCGCCGGTGAGCAGGTGCATGTGGTGGGGGGCGGGGCCGTGCAGGTGGGGTACGGCCTGGGCGTAGGCGGCCAGTTGGACGATGGCGGCGGGGCCGGGGCGGCGGGCGAGTTTGGTGTCCCAGGGTTCGTAGGTGCTTTGGCCGGTGTGGTCGGGGCGGGGTCGGCCGGTGTTGGTGTCCAGGTCGGAGCGGATGAGGAAGTCGGCGCGTCCGTGGAAGGCGACGCGGTCGGTGAGGCGGTGGTGGAAGACGCCTTGGTAGATGACGGGGACGCCGGCGGCCATGGCCTGGGCGGTCTGGTGGGCGGCGCGGGCCAGGTCGTGGTCGTCGGGTTCGGGGTCGGCGATGGTGGTGACCTGGCCGAAGACTTGGCGTAGGCGGTCGAGTTCGGCCTTTTCGTGGGCGTGGCCGTGTTGGGCGATGAGGGCGTCGACGGGTTCGGGTCGGGGTGCGCCGGGCACGTGGGCGGCCAGGGCGCTCTTGAGCGTGGTGCGGTGGTCGCATTCGAGGGTGTCGACCAGGTCGGTGGGTGAGATGACCCATCCGGAGGTGGTGCGGAACAAGGCCCTGCGCTCCCCTTGTGTGTTTCGGTGTTCGTGGTGGTGCGGGATTGTGTCACGTGGGGGTGACGTGTGGGGTTCGCCCGCTGGTGGGGTGGGGTCCCTGGGCGGGAATTGTACGCCGCCGGGGGTGGGTGGGGTGGGTGGTGACATGGATGGGGGCGCCCGGGATGTGGTCCCGGGCGCCCCTTTGGTGTGTGTGGGTGGTGGGTGTTTTAGCCGACGACCTGCCAGGAGACGGTGCCCACTCCGGAGCCGGTGCCGATGATCTCGTCGAAGGCGGCCGTGGACAGGTCCAGGCAGCGTCCGTCGATGTAGGGTCCGCGGTCGTTGATGCGCACGGTCACCGATTTGCCGTTGCCGGGGTTGGTGACCTGGACCATGGTGTCGAAGGGCAGGGTCTTGTGTGCGGCCGTCATGGCGTTGGTGTCGAAGGTTTCGCCGTTGGCGGTGGTGGCGCCGTGGAAGCCGTCGCCGTAGAAGGAGGCCTGGCAGGTGCCGCCCTCGCCGGAGCCTTCGGAGGGTGATTCGGTGGTGGTGTCCTGCTCTTCCTCCTCTTCGGGCTCGGGTTCTTCGGCGATGGTGGTGCCGGCGGCCGACTGGGATTGGGTGGCCCCCTGGCGGGCGTTTTCGGCGCGCTCGCGTAGTTCGGGAGTGACCTCTTCGTCGTCGGTGGAGGCCTGTAGTGGGTCGGGTTGGGCCTGGGGGACGCCCACGGCGGTGGTGGCCTCTTCGGGGCCGGCGCCGGAGGAGATGACGGCGGCCGCGGCGCCGCCGCCCACGACCAGGGTCAGGCCGGCGGCCGAGGCCACGATCAGGGCGCGCTTTTTGCGTGAGCGTGCGGCTGCTCGACGTGGGCCCAGTGGCGCGGGGGCCGCTGGGGTGTAGGCGTCGGCGTAGGTGGCCGTGCCGTCGTCGAGGTGGTCGTCCACCGGTGGGTTCTGGGGCTGGTGTTTGCCCACGACGCAGTCCTTCGAACGGGAACAGTTCAGGGCGGGCCCTCTCCTGGTGCTTGCGGGGCACGGTCAGGGTCAGGTGCGTGGTGCGCCTGCCCGCGTGGGCCCCCCGGGGGGTGGGGGCGGCACGGGTGGAGTGGGGCCGCCGGTGTCAATGGCGTTGCACGGGGTCTGAGCGCAGAGCTTAGGAGTAACGCGAGGGTAACGGTACCGGAAAGGGGAGGTTTGTGGAACTTCTCACCGATGTGGGCAGAGGGTCTGGTGGGGGTTTTCAGGGGTGGGTGGTGTGGGGGCGCAGGTCGGGGCGTCGTGGGGGTGGGTGTCCGTTGAAGAGGGTGTGGGCGGGATCGGGTAGGTCGATGCCGCTGAGGTGGGCCACGGCCTGGGACATGGTGGGGTTGTCCAGGTGTCCGCCCACGGCGGTGATGAGGGTGGTCATGGTGGGCAGGGGTGGTGCGTCCAGGGTGGTGATGGCGTAGCGGGCGGCCACCGCGGGGGTGCGGGAGGCTCCGGCCCAGCAGTGCACCAGGACGCTTTTTCCTTCGGCGCGCAGGGTGGCCACGGCCGCGGCGGCCTGGTCCAGGGTGTAGTGCAGGTTGGGGTTGGCGCCTGGGGAATCGTGCAGCCATACGCGTACCCAGTCGGGGCCGGGCAGGTGGGGTGCGTCGTGGGGGTGGGTGCGGCACAGGGAGACCACGGCGTCGGTGGCGGTGGGGTGGCGGCGTAGGTGGGCCAGGTTGCCCAGTAGTACGTGGGGGTCCAGGGGGTGGGGGACGGCGAAGGGGGTGAAGCGTTGACGGTCCTCTTGGTTCAGGGGGGCTTGTGGCCATTGGGCGGGGTCGGAGTGGGTGGTGATCGCTTGGAGGGCGGTGGTGATGGGGGTGTGGGGGTCGGTGTGTTCGCTGAGGTGGCGCATCGCTTGCAGGGGTAGGGCCGAGGCGCCCCAGCGGGCTCCGGCCAGGGCGCCGGTGTACAGGGCGGCGGTGTGGCCGCCGGTGCGGTGGGCGGCGGTGATGGCGTCGACCAGATGGGTGCAGGCGAAGGTTCCGCGGGAGGGGGCGTTCGCCGGTAGTGGGGTGTGGGTCAGGGCCCGCCAGGAGGCGCCGTAAGGGTTGTGGTCGGGGGTGTGTTCCAGGGCGCGGGGGTGGTCGGGGGTGTGCCCGGTACGGACCAGGGTGCGCAGGGTGTGGGCCCAGGCGCGGGCGGTGGGGTCTTGGGGAGGGTCGGTGGGGGCGGCGGTGGTGAGTGCGCCTTGCAGGGCGGTGTGGATCAGGTGGTTCAGGGTCGGGTCGGTGGTGGCCTTGGTGGGTGGGGTGCTCACCATGGCGGCCGCGGCCAGGGGGCCCAGCAGGGCGCCGGCCGCACGGTCGGGTTCGGGGTGTCGGGGGTCGGGTGGTGAGGGCACGGCCGTCCTCGTTTCGGAGGTGGGGTGGGCCGGTCCGGGTGGGCCGGCCCCTTGGGGTGTGTGCCCTGGGGTGGGATCGCTCGATCGGGGCTTGCCGGTTGTGGCCACTCCTTGTGCGGGACTCTCTCGGGTGCGCTCGGGCGGGGTGGGAAGGGCTTGGGGGTGGCGGTCCACGGCGGGGTGGACGATGGCCGGGGCCGGGCACGGGGGTGCGCGGGCCACGTTCGAGCGCGCGGCCGGGAGGTGGCCATGGAACAGGCCGGTGGCCCCGGGCGGCTTGGTCAAGGTGGGCGTGCGCCACCAAAGGTTCGGCGACCAAGGTCGGGCGGACGCAAAGGAGCTCGCGTGCGCCCAGGGTCGGGAGGAGGGCGGGTTTCAGCATGGGTGGGTTTCCAGGGCCAGGCGGTAGCCGCGTTTGACGACCGTTTGGATGATCTTGGGGTCGCCCAGGGCGGTGCGCAGGCGGGCCACGGCCGTTTCGACGGCGTGGGTGTCGGCGTCCTGGCCCAGGCAGGTGAGTAGGTGGGTGCGGCTTTGGACCTGTCCGGGGTGGTGGGCCAGGGCGCGCATGAGACGCATCAGGGTGGGCGAGAGGGTGTGGACGGTGCCGTCGACCAGGACGGCGTGGCCGCGCAGGCGCAGTCGGTGGCCGGCGATGGTCAGGGTGGGGAATCGGGCGGGTAGTGCCTGGGCCAGGGTGCGGACCTGGGCGCCGATGCGGGCGCGTTCGGGCCACAGGGTGGGGATGTCGTAAGCCATGAGGGGGCGTGCGGTGACCGGTCCCACGCACATCGCCATGACGTGGTGGCGTAGGGCGCCCACCAGGGCGGGGCCGGTGTGGGTGGTGTGGGCGTGGGTGAGCAGGCCGGCTGCGGCGGGGGCGCTGGTGAAGGTGACCGCGTCCACTCCCCCGGTGGTGATGGCCTCGATGAGGCGGTCCAGGGGTGCGGTGTGTTCGGGTGGGGTCCACCGGTAGACGGGGACCTCGATGACCTCGGCGCCGGCCAGGCGTAGGGCGGCGGTGAAGTCCGGGAGGGGTTGGCCGTGTAGTTGGACGGCCACGCGCAGGCCTTGGACACCGAGGTTCAGCAGGTGGTCCAGGACCTCGGCGGAGGATTCCGAGGGTGGTGACCATTCCTCGGTGAGGCCGGCCGCGCGGATGGCGCCCTTGGCTTTGGGGCCGCGTGCCAGTAGGCGTGAGGAGCGCATGGCCTGGAGCAGGGGTTGGGCGGTGCCCCAGGTCTCGCAGGCCTCGACCCATCCGCGAAAGCCGATGCCGGTGGTGGCCACGACGATGTCGGCGGGGGTGCGGGTGAGTTGTTCGGAGACCGTGGCCAGGCGTTGGTCGTCGCTCAAGGGGACGATGCGCAGGGTGGGTGCGGCGATGACCTGGGCGCCCTTGCGGTGGAGTAGGGCGGTGAGTTCCTCGGTGCGGCGTGCGGCGGTCACGGCGACGGTGAACCCGGCCAGGGGTGCGGTGGTGCTCACGGTGTTCCTTGGGGTGTGGTGCCGATTTGGAGCATGCCGTGGTGTTGGCGTACGGGCCAGGTGGACAGGCGGATGTTGTCGTTGTCGAGGCCCTGGCCGGTGCGCAGGCTGAAGACGTGTTTGAGCATGGGTGAGGCGATGGTGGGTTCGCCTGAGCGGTCGCCGACGATTCCGCGGGAGATGACGGCGGCGCCGGTGTGGGGGTCGAGGTTGTCCACGGCGTACAGGTGGCCGTCGTGGGTGCGGAACAGGGCGATTTGGTGGTGGTCGGGTAGCAGGACGGCCAGGCCGATCTCGGTTTCGAGGTGGTGGGTGGGGCAGGCGTCGATCCAGGTCGGTGGTGGGGCCAGGGTGGTCATGGGGTGGTCTCCTTGGTGGGTGGGAGGGTGGGCATGCCCAGGGGGGTGGGTGTGGGGACGGGTTGGTCGCGGGTGGTGGTGAAGGCGATGGTGGGGTCGGGGGTGTGCGGGGCGTTGGTGAAGGAGACGAAGCGGGCGAGTTTGTCGGGGTCGGAGAGCACGGCGGCCCATTCGTCGGTGTAGGAGGCCACGTGGTCGGCCATGGCCGCTTCCAGGTCGGCGGCGATGCCCAGGTGGTCGTCGACGATGACGGCGCGCAGGTGGTCCAGGCCGCCGTCCATGGCCTGGATCCAGGTGGCGGTGCGTTGGAGACGGTCGGCGGTGCGGACGTAGAACATCAGGAACCGGTCGATGTGGCGGATGAGGGTGTGGGTGTCCAGGTCGGTGGCGAGCAGTTCGGCGTGGTGGGGGGTGAAGCCGCCGTTGCCGCCCACGTACAGGTTCCAGCCGGTGTCGGTGGCGATGACCCCGAAGTCCTTGCTGCGGGCTTCGGCGCATTCGCGGGCGCATCCGGACACGGCGGCCTTGAGTTTGTGGGGTGAGCGCAGGCCCCGGTAGCGCTCCTCCAGGCGGATGGCCAGGCCCACCGAGTCTTGGACGCCGTAGCGGCACCAGGTGGTGCCCACGCATGATTTGACGGTGCGCAGGGACTTTCCGTAGGCGTGTCCGGACTCGAAACCGGCCTGGACCAGGCGTGTCCAGATGGCGGGGAGTTGTTCCAGGCGGGCGCCGAACATGTCGATGCGTTGGCCGCCGGTGATCTTGGTGTAGAGGTCGAAGTCGCGGGCGACCTCGCCGATGACGATGAGTTTGTCGGGGGTGATCTCACCGCCGGGGATGCGTGGCACCACCGAGTAGCTGCCGTTGCGTTGCAGGTTGGCCAGGTAGCGGTCGTTGGTGTCCTGCAGGGTGGCCTGTTCGCCGTTGAGGATGTGGCCGTGGCCTTGGGAGGCCAGGATGGAGGCGATGGCGGGCTTGCACACGTCGCAGCCGCGGCCGGTGCCGTGGGTGGCGATGAGCTCGGAGAAGGTGGTGATGGTGGTGGAGCGGACGATCTCCCACAGTTCGGTGCGCGAGTGGGTGAAGTGTTCGCACAGGGCGCTGGATTGGGTGATGCCCGAGCGGGCCAGGATCTGCTTGAGCATGGGCACGCACGAGCCGCAGCTGGTGCCGGCGCGGGTGCGGGACTTCAGCGCGGGCACGTCTTGGGCGCCGTCGTCGATGGCCTGGCACACCTGGGCTTTGGTGACGGCGTTGCAGGAGCAGATCTGGGCGTGGTCGGGCAGTTGGTGGGTGCCCGGGCCGGTCTCGCCCGAGGGGCTGATCAGGGCCAGTGGGTCGCCGGGCAGGGGTTGTCCGACCAGGGGGCGCAGGGTGGCGTAGGCGGAGGCGTCGCCGACCAGGATGCCGCCGAGCAGGGTGGTGGCGTCGTCGGACAGGACGAGTTTGGCGTAGCGGCCTTTGGCGGCGTCGTTGACGACCACGTCCAGGGCTTGGGGTGCGCCGGCGTGGGCGTCGCCGAAGCTGGCCACGTCCACGCCCAGGAGTTTGAGTTTGGTGGAGGTGTCGGCGCCGGTGAAGGTGGCGTCGCCGCCCAGGAGGCGGTCGGTGAGGACTTCGGCCATGGCGTTGCCGGGGGCGATGAGGCCGTAGATGGTGCCGTTGTGGTGGGCGACCTCGCCGATGGCGTGGATGGTGGGGTCGCTGGTGGTGCAGGTGTGGTCGATGTCCACGCCTCCGCGTGGGCCCAGGCGCAGGTCGGCGGCTCGGGCGAGTTCGTCGCGGGGGCGGATGCCGACGGAGAACACGACCAGGTCGGTGTCCAGGTGGGTGCCGTCGTCCAGGAGGAGGCGTTGTGCGCGGCCGTTGGGTCCGGGTTCGATGGCGGTGGTGGCGGTGTTGGTGTGTACGTGCACGCCCAGGTCGGTGATCAGGCGTTGGAGGAGGGCTCCGGCTCCCTGGTCGATTTGGGTGGGCATCAGGTGGGGTGCCAGTTCGATCACGTGGGCCTCAAGGCCCAGTAGGCGAAGGGCGTTGGCGGCTTCGAGGCCCAGGAGGCCGCCGCCGATGACCACGCCGGTGTGGGCGCCTTGGGCGTCGGTGGTGAGGTCGTCCAGGTCCTGGATGGTGCGGTAGAGGTGGCAGCCGGGTAGGTCGTGGCCGGGGATGGGTGGCACGAAGGGGCTGGAGCCGGTGGCCAGGACGAGGCGGTCGTAGGGCAGGGTGCGGCCGGTGTGGGTGGTGATGGTGCGTTGGGTGCGGTCGATGGCGGTGGCGCGTTCGTCGACGTGTACGTGGACGTGGGGGCCGCTCACTCGGCCCAGGGACAGGTCTTGGGTGGTGGCGCCTTCGAGGTAGGTGGACAGGGCCACACGGTCGTAGGCGGTGTGGGGTTCCTCGCCCACGACGGTGATGCGCCATCGGTGGTCGTGGTCGCGGTCGTTGAGGGCTTCGATGAGTCGGTGGCCGACCATGCCGTTGCCGATGACGACGAGTTCTTCCACGGGTGGTCTCCTGCGTGGTCGGGGTGGGAGGTGTTTTTCAGGCAACCGGTCGGGTGTTTCCCCGGGGTCAGATGGTGGTTTCGTGGGTGTTTCGTTGTGCTGTCGGTGCAGGGCCGGGGGTGTGTGATCGGTGGCGTGGACAGGGTGGGTGCGCCGGGGGTGGGTGTTGTGGAGCGCGGGTCGGGTGAAGTGATTTGAGGGTTGTTCTCCCCTGATCGCTGATGGTGCGTGGTTTTTCTGCTCCAGGTCTCACAAAGCAGTTCAATGACACACTCGAAGGTAGGAGTGGGGCGGGCGTCCGGGTCGGCCCTGTGTGCTGAGGAAGGGGTGTGTGCGATGAACGAGGAGGAGGTCATCGCTTTGGTGGCCGCTCTGGGGTCGGTGCGGGTGGATCGGGCGAGTAAGGAGAGTGGGGCGCCCCAGGTGGCCTGGGGCGATACCTTCCTCACCTATGAGCCGCACGGGCGGGCCGGTGGGCGGGGGTTCCAGCCGTTCGTGACGGTGGTGACCAAGGACTATCCGGGCTTTGACACCGTCTCCGACCTGGACCGGGAAGGGGTGTTCCGGGTCAACGTCGCGGTGGGAAGGGCCCTGTTCACCGAGGTGGTGGGCCACTCCCCCGCCGAGCACGCCGCGGTCGGCGCCGACGTCGACTTCACCGAGTCGGATCGGTTGTTGCCGCATCCGGTCTACGCCGTGCAGGGGTGGGTGTCGGTGGTGTGCCCGGGCCCGCGCACCGGTGACCGGTTGCGTGAACTGGTGGGTGCGGCCTGGCGGCGGGCGGTGGCGCGCCATCAGGCGCGAACCACTGGGCAGGTACCCTAGGAAAAGTTACAAATGGGGTGAGTGGTGGGAAGTAACCGGCTTCGCTCGGTGTTGTGATCGCCGAATCGAGTGTGTGCGGCGGTGGTCGTCCGGCGTCGTCGAAGTCGGCGCTCATCGACCGGGAAGGGGCCTTGGAGTTGAACGATGGCGAGCCCGAACAGGATGAGCGGGTCCCGGATGAAACGCTCCCCCGGGACCGGGGCCAGGACAGGGAGCGGGTCTTGGCCCTGCCTTTGGTCGAGGGTCTGGTGACGTTGGGTTCCGAGGACGCGCCGGTGTGCTCGGACGGAATCTGTCTCTGAGCGGGGATGACATTGAGAATCGAAGTATGGTCCGACATCGTCTGCCCGTGGTGCTACATCGGCAAGCGTCGTCTGGAGCGGGCGTTGGCGGACTTCGAGCACGCCGAGGAGGTCGAGATCCTCTGGCGTAGCTTCCAGCTGGACCCCACCTTCCCCCAGGGGGTGAGCGAGCCGGTCTATGACTCCCTGGCCAAGAAGATGAACGCCCCACGCGAGCAGGTTCAGGCCATGACCGAGCAGGTCCAGCAGGTGGCCGCCCAGGAGGGGTTGCGCTATGACTTCGCGGGCGGGGTCATGGTCAACACCTTCGACGCCCACCGGTTGACCCACCTGGCCCGTGAGCACGGTCTGGGTGATGCGGCGCACGAGCGGCTGATGAACGCCCAGTTGGTGCAGGGGCGTGTGCTCAACGACGTGGACACCCTGGTGGAGCTGGCCGGCGAGATCGGTCTGGACACCGAGCGGGCCCGCACCGTGTTGGAGGGCGACCAATACGCCGACCAGGTGCGCGCCGACATCGAGGAGGCCCGCCGCCTGGGCGCCACGGGTGTGCCCTTCTTCGTGCTGGACCGGGCCTTGGGGATCTCCGGAGCCCAGCCGCTGGAGGTCTTCAGCGCGGCGTTGGACAAGGCCTACGCCCAAAAGGGCTGATCGAGGGGTTCACCTGCGAACGCGTGAGGGGGCCGGCGTCCCGGGCAGGGCGGCGGCCCCCTTCGTCGTATCCGGTCCCGGGGGGCGAGGGTGCTTTCGCTCGGATGGGGGCGGTGCCCCGTCCCCGTGCGGGGAGGCGGGGCACCGGACCATGTGGCCCGGGTCCCTACTGGATGGGGATCTGGGGGATCTCACCGAAGGCGCCCGCGTACAGGGTCATCTCGGCGACGTCGGTGGCCGGGGCGGGAAAGACCGCCAGGGCCAGGTACTCCTCGCCCGGGCTGAGGGTGTGGATCTCGTCGGCGAAGTCCTCGTACTCCTCCTCGCCGGTGCTGATGCGGATCACGTAGCGGATCAGTCCGGAGTCGGCCTCCTCCAGACGGAAACCGCCCATGGTGCCCTCGGCGTACTGGGCGGGGCTGCCCGGCAGGCGCGCCTCGTCACCCTCCAGGTCCGCCTCCAGATCGCTCAGGGTGGAGTTCTGGAACCCCACCACCTGGAACAGGTAGGCGCCGTCGCGCACCAGCGGGTAGACGTTCAGGTCGATGTCGTTGTGGGAGACGGTGGTGTGCACGTCCATCTCCTCGAAGTAGGGGGCCGGGTCGGCCACGTGGCGTTGGGCGGCGTCCAGGCCTTCGGTGTCCTCGCTGTCGGTGGCGTCCATGGGCACCTCGTAGAAGAACTCCACGCGGCGGTTGCGGGCGCGGGCCTCCTCGTCGTCGTCCCCGCCCTCCTGGGCCAGGAGTTCGTCGGCGCCGCGCCCCTCGGTGGCGAAGGTGAAGCCTTGCCCCAGTTCCTCTTCGATGAGTTCACGGGCGGCCTGGGCCCGCTCCTGGGACAGGGTCTGGTTGTGGCTGTCGGAGCCGGTGGAGTCGGTGTGGCCGATGACGGTGATCTCGGTGCCCTGGGCCAGGTTCTCGCGCAGGGAGGCCGCGGTCTGGCGGATGGTCTCGGCCGCCTCGTCGGTGGGGTCGGCCTCATCGACCTCGAACATGTTGTCCGAGTGCAGGGCGATGGTCTCCTGGTCACCGGAGCGGGTGGTGGAGGCGATGGGGCTGTCGACGAAGCTCTCCATGGACTGGCGGTAGGCGTCCACGTCCAGGCCCGGTTCGGGTACGTCCTCGGGGTAGAAGATCTCCTCGGGCAGCTCGCCCTGTTCCCAGGTGTCGGGGTCGATGTGGTCGTAGACGTTGGGTTCGGGTGCTTCGGTGAACTCGTCGACGTGGGTGATGGGGACCCCGGGGACGTAACCCAGTCCGGCGCCGGTGAAGGTGAGGGTCCGCACGTTCTCGCTGGGGGCGGGGAAGTAGCGGCGCATGGGCAGGGGCAGACCTTCGTGGGTGGGCAGGAAGGGGTCGCCCTCCTCGAAGTAGGTGCCGTAGTTCTCGCCGTGCTCTTCGTTGTTCAACACCCGAAGGACCTCGCCGGAGAGCGGGTCGACCATGCGGATGGGGGCCACGGCGCTGGTGACGGTGCCGGGCAGGGGTTCGAGGATGTTGTGGGTGACGTCGATCATCATGTACTCGCCGTTGGATTCGAGTGCGTTGATGACGACCTCGAAGGCGACGTCGTTGCCGTCTTCGACGAACATGCGGCCCTGGCGGGTGTAGGGAAGTTCCGGTGCGGGGCTCTCTTGGGCCTGTTCGGGGCTCTCCTGGGTCGGGGGCCCATCCTCACCGTCGGTGAGGTCGCGGACCAGACCACAGGAGCTCAGGGCCAGGCTCAGCGCCAGAGCCGCGCCGATCGCGCCGAGGGCTCGTTGGGACATGTGCGGGGGCTCCTTGTGCGTCTTCGGCCGTTGGGGAGGGCCGGGGGTTGTGGATCGCTTTGCCGCTCAGACGCTTGGGAGCCGATTCTGGTTCGGTAAGCGGGCAAAAGGGCTCGGGCCGATGGTGGCCCCGGGGCCCGCACCGAAGACACGGTATTCGGTTGGGAGGGTGACCGGTTTCGGTCGCGGCCTTGGGGTGGGCGGTGGTGGTGGGCCATGGCGCGCCGGGCGGGGAGGTGCTTCGATGTTGTGGGGCGGTTCCCCCGGGTGGGTCGTCCCCGGCGAGGGAGGGTGGGCGTGTGGATGTGACACAGGTGGTGTTCGGGTTCGTTCCGGTGCTGGCCGTGGTGTTGACGGGCCTGTTCGCGGGGTTGTTCCTGGGTTTTTCGATGGCGGTGATGCCCGGCCTGGCCAGGGCGCGGGACCAGGCGATGGTGGAGTCGATGCAGCGCATCAACTCCGCCATCCTCAATCCGATGTTCGCGCTGGTGTTCGTGGGTGCGCCGGTGGCGGTGCTGGGCTCTACGGCGCTCTTGTTCGCGGCCGGCGCGCACCACTCGGCGCTTTGGACGGGGGTGGGGTTGGCGGCGTTGGTGGTGGCGGTGGCCGTCACCTTCACGGTGAACGTTCCGCGCAACAACGCCTTGGACGCCGTGGGGCCGGCCGCCAAGGCGGAGGATGTGGCGGCGGCGCGGTCCGCCTTCGAGCCGGTGTGGGTGCGCTGGAACAATGTGCGCACCCTGATGTCGGTGGTCGCTTTGGTGTGCTGTGTGGTGGGTTTGTCCCTGCGCTGAGGTGGGCCCTGAACAGTTGCGTGAGTGGACCGAAACCCCGGGGGTGTGGTCGTTCAGGGCACGGAGGCGGGAGTGGGGATGGGGCCGGCCCGGCCCAGCCCCGCCAACAGGGCGTCGACGTCGCGCACGCAGCCTCCGCAGCCGGTGGTGGCACGGGTGTGTTCGGCGATGGCCTGGCGGGTGCGGGCCCCCTGCGACCAGGCCTGTTCGATCTCCTCTGCTCCCACCGCGTTGCACCGGCACACCGGGGCCGGGGCGGGGGTTCGCTCATCGGTGGTCGGCAGGGGGCGTCCCTGGACCAGGGCGAGGCGGTCGGCGGGTACGGGCGCGGCGGTGTCGTAGAGCTGGGACAGGGTGGCCGCGGCCTCGGGGAAGCCGAGTAGGACCGCGCCCACCACACGCTCGTGGCGCACCGACAACTTGGCGTAGCGGCCCCCGTGGGGGTCGCTGACGGTGACGGTCTCCACCTGGGGGCCCTCGTCCTCTTCTTGGACGCGGCCGAACGCGGTCAGTTCGATGCCCTGGGCCTTGAGGCGTGTCTGTGGGCGGGCGCCCCGGTAGCGGGCGCCCGGTTCGGCTCCGGTGAGGCGATGGGCCAGTACCGCGGCCTGTTCCCAGCCCGGTCGGATCAGCCCGGCCCCTCCCCCGGGGTGCTGGGCGCAGTCGCCGATGGCGTGGACACGGCTGTGCGAGGTGGTCAGGTGGTCGTCGACCACGACACCGTGTTCGACCTCGATACCGGCGTCCTTGGCCAGTTCGACGTTGGCGCGCACCCCCGCGGTGACCATCAGGGCGTCACCGGCCAGGACACGGCCGTCGTCCAGTTCCAGGCCGGTTGTGGGGATCCATCGGTGGGCCACCCGCCAGGAGTGCACGCTCACGCCCAGATCCTGGTAGAGGCGGGCCAGGATGTGGGCGGCCGGTCGGTCGATCTGGCGGCGCATGATCCAGGGCGAGGACTCCACCAGGCTCACCCGGGCGCCGCGCTCGACCAGGCCGCGGGCGGTTTCCAATCCAAGGACGCCGCCGCCCAGGACCACCACGGGTGCGCCCGGGCGGACCAGGGACAGCGCGCGTTCGCAATCGTCCAGGTCTCGTAGGGCGCACACCCCCGTGCCGGGGGTGTTGTCGGGGGTGTTGACGCCTGGGATGGGTGGCAGGGCGGCGCGGGCTCCGGTGGCCAGGACCAGGTCGTCGAAGTCCAGGTGGGTGCCCTCGTCCAGTTCCACGCGTCCTCGTGTGGTGTCGACGCGGGTGGCGGTCACGCCGGTGCGCACGTTCACCCCGGGGGTGTGGGGTATGGGCAGTCGGATCTGTTCGGGGGTGTGGGTGCCGGCCAGGACCTGTGGGAGCAGGACCCGGTTGTAGGCGGGGTGGTGTTCGGCGCCCACCACGCGCAGGTCCACCCGGGTGCCGTCGGGGTCCAGGCGGGCGATCTCCTCTGCCAGACGTGCGCCGACCATGCCGTTGCCGATGACCACGATCCGGCGCGGGGACGGGTGGGGGCTCACGGGGTTCCTCCGGTCGGTGGGGTCGGGGCCGGTTCCAGGCGCACGGCGGCGACCTTGAACTCGGGCATGCGGCTGGTGGGGTCCAGGGCGGGGTGGGTGAGGTTGTTGGCGGCCTGGGCCCCGGCGTAGTGGAAGGGCATGAACACCGTGTCCAGGCGGGCGGTGGGGTCAAGGCGTACCCGGGCCAGGGTGGTGCCGCGCCGGGAGGTCAGGTGGGCCCAGTCGTTGTGGGTGAGTCCGGCGCGCGCCGCGGTGTCGGGGTGCACCTCCACATACGCCGAGGGTTCGGCGTCGGTGAGTTCGCGAACGCGGCGGGTCTGGGCGCCGGACTGGTAGTGGCCCATGAGGCGGCCGGTGGTGAGGATGAGGGGGTGGTCCTGGTCGGGTTCCTCGGCCGGTGGGCGGTGATCGACGGGGGTGAAACGGGCGCGCCCGTCGGGGTGGGCGAAGGAGTCCAGGAACAGGCGGGGGGTGGTGGAGCCGTCTTGGGGAAGCGGCCAGTACAGTGCCTGCTCGCCGTCCAGGCGTTGGGGGCTCAGCCCGGAGTAGTCGGCCGCTCCGCCGGCGGAGGCGGCGCCCAGTTCGCTCAGGATGGTGTCGGGGTCGGTGGGAAAGGCCGTGTGGGGGTGGCCCAGACGGGTGGCCAGGGAGTTGAGGACGTGCAGGTCGGTGCGTACCCCCGGTGGTGGCGGTGTGGCGCGGCGTCGGCGTAGGACGCGTCCTTCGAGGTTGGTCATGGTGCCCGATTCCTCGGCCCATTGGGTCACGGGCAGGACCACGTCGGACATGGCGGCGGTCTCGGACAGGACGAAGTCGGCGGTGACCAGTAGGTCCAGGGATCGTAGGCGTTGGTGTACGTGGGTGGTGTGGGGTGCGGACACGGCCGGGTTGGCGCCGAAGAGGAGCATGGCGCGGGGTCCGCCCGGGGTGCCCAGGGCGTCGAGGAGTTCGAAGGCGCTGCGACCCGCTCCAGGCAGGTCTTGGGGGTCCATGCCCCACACCTGGGCCACGTGGGCGCGTGCGGTGGGGTCGTCGATGTGACGGTAGCCGGGTAGTTGGTCGGCTTTTTGTCCGTGTTCGCGGCCGCCTTGGCCGTTGCCCTGGCCGGTGATGCACCCGTAGCCGGAGCCGGTGCGGCCGGGTAGGCCCAGGGCCAGGGCCAGGTTGATCCAGGCGGAGACGGTGTCGGTGCCCTTGGTGTGCTGTTCGGTGCCGCGTCCGGTCAGGACGTAGGCCGATCGCTCGCGTGCGGCTCGGCCGAGCAGGTCGGCGGTGGCGCGGATCTGGGCGGCGGGTACCCCGGTGACGGGTTCGGCGTGTTCGGGCCACCAGGCGGCGGCTCGCTGCCAGGCGGTGTCGAAGCCGCTGGTGCGGGTCTGGACGAAGTCGGGGTCGCCCCATCCTCTGGTGAGGGTGGCGTGCAGCAGGCTCAGGGCCAGGGCGGTGTCGGTTCCCGGGCGTGGGGCCAGGTGGAGTCCGCCGTTGTCCAGGGCGGTGCGTGCGGTGGCGGTGCGGCGCGGGTCGATGACCACCAGGCGGGGTGCGCTCAGGTGTCCCATCATCGGTGGCATGGTCTCGGCCGGGTTGGCGCCGGCCAGCAGGACCACGTCGGCGTGGGCGAGGTCGGTCAGGGGGAAGGCCATGCCGCGGTCCAGACCGAAGGCGCGGTTGCCGGCGGCCGCCGCGGAGGACATGCAAAAGCGGCCGTTGTAGTCGATCTGGGAGGTGCCCAGGGCCAGTCGGGCGAACTTGCCCAGGAGGTAGGACTTCTCGTTGGTCAGTGCTCCGCTGCCGAAGACCGCGACGCTGTCGGGGCCCGATTCGGTGCGCAACGAGAGGAGTCGTTGGACGATGTGGTCCAGGGCGGTGTCCCAGTCCACTTCGCGCAGGGGTGAGGTGCGGTCCTTGCGCATCAGGGGGCGGGTGAGTCGGTCGGGGGTGTTGAGGACCTCGGTGGAGGTCCAACCCTTGCGACACAGGCCTCCCCGGTTGGTGGGGAAGGGGGCGGGTCGCACGGTCAGGGTCCCTTGAGGGGTGGGGCTCAGGTCCATGGCGCATTGCAGGGCGCAGTAGGGGCAGTGGGTGCGGGTGGCCTGGTCGGAGGGGGCGGTCATCGTGTGGCCGTTCCGGTGGGCGAGGTGGTGTGCGGGCGTAAGTAGACCAGGTACGTCAGGGCCGCGCACACCAGGTAGAACACCGCGAAGGCCGCGAAGGCGGGTGCGGTGGATCCGGTGGCGGCGAAGGACTCGCGGAAGGTGACGTTGACGCCCACCCCGCCCAGGGCGCCGACCGCTCCGATGAGTCCGAGCATGGAGGAGGAGGTGTCCCTGGTGCGTTCCAGGGCCTGTTCGCGGGGTTCTCCGGCGGCGATGGCGTCCTTGGCCCTGGCCGCGTGGATGGTGGGGATCATCTTGTAGGTGGAGCCGTTGCCCAGGCCGGTGAGGGTGAACATCACCGCGAACGCGCCGACGAAGAGCGTGAGGTGGGAGCCCTGGGCGGCGAGCAGGAGCACTCCGGCGCACACGGCCATGGCGGTGAACACCCACAGGGTGAGGCGGGCTCCGCCCAGGGAGTCGGCCCATCTGCCGCCCACCGGGCGTAGCAGGGAGCCGATGATCGGGCCCAGGACGGCGATCGCGGCCGAGGTGAGGGGGGTGAGTCCGAACTGGGTCTGCAACAGCAGGGCGAAGGCGAAGCCGGTGCCGATGAAGGATCCGAACGTGCCGATGTAGAGCACCGACATGATCCAGAAGTGGCGGTCCTGGATGGCCGAGAGTCGGGCGCGGGTGTGGCTTGGGACGTGGGGCAGGTTGTTCATCGATCGCAGTGCCCACCAGGCCACCAGCAGGATCAGCGGGGCGTAGAACAGGGGCACCAGGTGTGCGGCCGAGGTGGTGAACAGGGCGATGACCGCCAGTCCCACCAGTTGGACGGTGGCCACCCCGATGTTGCCGCCTCCGGCGTTCAACCCCAGGGCCCGCCCCTTTTCGCGTTCGGGGAAGTAGGAGTTGATGTTGGCCATGGAGGAGGAGAAGTTGCCGCCGCCCAGCCCCGCGGTGGCGGCCAGGGTCAACATCAGCCAGAACGGGGTGTTCGGGGCCTGGATGAGGAAGAACGCGGCCGTGGTGGGCACGATCAGCAGTGTGGTGGACACGATGGTCCAGTCGCGTCCACCGAACAGGGGTACGGCCAGGGTGTAGGGCACCCGCAGCAGGGCGCCGACCAGGGTGACCACCGACAGCAACAGGAACTTCTGCTCCGGTGTGGTGGAGAAACCGTGCTCGGGGGTCATGAACAGCACCAGTACCGACCAGATCGACCAGACCGAGAAGCCGACGTGTTCGGAGGCGATGGAGGCCCACAGGTTGCGGTGGGCCACCCTGCGGCCGGCGCTCTCCCAGAAGGTGTGGTCCTCGGGGTCCCAGTGGGTGATCGGGCCGGGTCCGATGCGTGGGGCTCGCACGCCGGTGTGAGCGCTCATGATCGGTGCCTTCCTGTGCGAGGGCTGCTTGTCGTGGCCGACGGTAGGAAGCGGGGGTTACCGGGACGTGTCGTGAGGTAACGCGCGGGAAACAGTGGGCTCACCCGGTCTGGGCGCCGGTGGTGAGAACGGTGGTGGCGTGCCCCTTGTGGGAGGGGGACAGCGCGGGGCCGGATGTGAAACGGTGTCGGGGTGAGCCCATTCGTGGAATCCTTCGACCCCGTCACGGCCTCCCACCCTGACCTGGCCGCTTGGACGGCGATCTTCACCGCGGGGCAGGGCGAGCTGTCGGGTGGGGCCCCTCGGGCCGAGGACCTGGCGGTGCGGTTGCGTTCGCGGCGGGCCGGTCAGGGGTGGCGGTGGGCCTCGCGTCTGTCGGCGGGGGATCCGGTGGTGGGGGTGGCCGAGCTGCGAGGACAACCCCACGATGAGCGGATCGGGTTCCTGCGACTGTTCGTGGCCCCCCTGGCCCGCCGCATGGGTATGGGGAGCGAGCTGCGCGAGACGGTGGTCGAGCGGGCTCGGGCGTTGGGCATGGAGCGGCTCCAGAGCACCGTGCTGGCCGGTGAGCCGGGTGAGCCCTTCGCTCGGGCCAGCCCCTACCTGCGCACCCTGTTGCGGTTGGAGTTGCAAAAGCAGTACCTGGACGAGGCCACGCTGCGGCGCTGTTGGTCGCTGGCGGCCACCCCGGCACGCGGTTATCGGCTCACCCATTGGGAGGGGCCCGCCCCCGAGGAGTTGGTGCGCTCGTTCGGGAGGGTGATGGGGCATCTGTTGGACGCGCCCGGAGCGGCGTTGCAGATGGTGGCCCGGTCCTGGGGGCCGGCGCAGGTGCGCGAGTGGGAACGCAAGATCACCGAGGACGGTTCACGTCTGGTGGTGGGCGCGGCGCTGGATCGGATGTCGGATCAGGTGGTGGCGGCCACCGTGTGCACGGTCACCGGTGGTGTGGTGGCCGATCAGCACGACACCGCGGTGATGCCGGCCCATCGTCGTCGGAAGCTGGCCAGCCGGGTCAAGGCCACCCAGGCGCTGCGGGTGCACGATCTGTTCCCGCACGTGCGGGCGCTGGCGGTGACCATCAACCAGGAGAACGCGGCGATGCTCGCGGTCAACCGGTCGTTGATGTATGAGCGGGTGGCCGAGCGTTTGCTGGTGGAGGAGTGCCTGGCGGCGCGCTGAGCACCTGGGTGGGGGTCTGGGGTCAGCGCTGGTTCTTCTTGGCGCTGGAGGCGCCGAAGCACAGTGCGAACATCACGCCGAAGGCGATGCCCATGGCCACGCTGTCGAAGAGCAATCCGAAACACAGGCCCAGGGCCACCCCCAGACCCAGGTTCATGCCCTGCCCGTACTTGCCGCCCATGTTCCCTCTTCCGTTCGGTGTCCCTGATCCGACGTCGTCGGCTCCCGTCGGGTTCCCGACGCCGTGTGTGCGCGCCCCGGGCGGGGCGCACACACGGTGGCTCAGACGCCGAAGGCCTCCGGGTAGCGGATGGTCCCGCGCGGTGTGGGCCGTGAGGGGTCCAGGGCCAGGGCCATCATGGCCTCGTCGGGCACCTCGAAGGGGGCGCGCACACCGAACCCGGAGGCCGGGGTGAAGCCGAACCTTGGGTAGTAGTCGGCGTGTCCCAGTACCAGGACGAGGTTCTCGCCCATCCGCTGTGCGCTCTCCAGACCGGTACGGATGGCGGCCGAACCGGCGCCGGTGCGCTGGAAGGCGGGCAGGACCGAGCACGGGGCCAACGCCAGCGCGGGGGCGCCGTCCACGTGACAGCGCGTGAACAGGGCGTGGCCCACGACTCGACCTTCGTCGGTCTGGGCGAGGATCGACAATCCCTCGATCCAGGCCTGGGCGTCGGCGCGCAGGGCCTCGACCAGGTCGGCCTCGGCCTCGGTGTCGAAGGCCGCCGCGTTGATGGCGTGGATGGCGCCGATGTCGGCACCGGTCTCGGGTCGGGTGGACCAGGTTCGTGTGGGGTCGGACAACTCAAGGACCTTTGCTCGTGGGGCCCCGTCGTCTGTTCAGCTCAGGGCCCGGTGTTCGGGGACGTTGTGGGCGCTGCTCGTGGCGGCACCGGCTCTGAGGGGCATCGACTCACCCGTATCTCGGTCTGCGGTGGCCGGCTCTCGGCTCCGCGCCGGTCAACGTTAACAGTGGTCTCGCTGTTGCCCGAAGCGGTTTTTCCCAGACCCGACGCGGAACCGCTCGGCGGGCTACCGTGTCTTATTCGTGGGGCTTTCCGGGTCGGTGAGAGTCCTGGTGACGACGGTGGAGGATGACGCGGTGGAGTTGTTCGAAGAGGGTGCCAAGGTCTTGACCCAGGAGATGGTCAAGGGCGGATGGACCGTGGTGCAGGCCTGGGTCACCCGCCTGTTCAAGGGTGATGCGGCCAAGAAGCAGGAGGCCTTGAGCGAGTTGGAGCGCTCCCGAGCGGATCTGGAGGAGGACCCCACGCTCCTGGAGGATATGCAGCAGGAGTGGAAGACCCGGCTGCGCCGTCTGCTGCGCGAGGACCCCCAGGCCGCGACCGAGCTGCGCGCCCTGTTGGACGAGGTGGCTCCCCAGCGGGGCGGGGACACCATCGTCAACACCGCCCGTGACATCGGGGGTGGCAGCTTCGTGATCCAGGCCGGGCACGTGCACGGCGGTATGCACGAGTACAAGGGCGACCACGTCGACATGAGTGGCGCGCGGGCCCAGGGGGACATCATCGGTACTCAGTACAACGACGGGTCCCGGGACCGTGAGGACTGAACGGGTGGGTGCTCAGCGCGCCGACAGGCTCAGCTGAGAGCCCCTCTCCTCGAACCGGGCGAGCTCGGGTTCGGGTGCCACGGCCAAAGGTCCGCCCAACCCGATTCCGGCCGGGTGTTCCCACATCGCGAAGGGCTCGATCACGCGGTCGAGCCTGCCATGGGTCGGCTCGGTGGAAAACCCTTTGTGTGTTGCTCGTGCGCCTTTGTAGGTTGCTCGTGGACCCATCGTCGTGAGGACAACAGAGGAGACGGCGCCGCGTGACCCCACCTGCTCTTGAGACCTGACATCTTTCGCTCTTCTTGAAGCCGGCCCTGGTGTCGGCTCTGCCGGGCCGCTCTCGCGCGCCCGGTGAATCAGCGTTCGAGGCCGCGCGTAATCGGTCTCGTGTCAGGTCTAGAGAGTGCTGTGTCTTCTCAACCTCATATCGTGCTGCCCTGGGTGGTCCGTCGTACCCGGTTGCCGCTGCTGTCGATGCGGTGCCCGAACTGTCGGGCCGGGTCGTTCACCACCGGACAGGGCAGGTTCCGTGTCAACGCCAATGGCAAGCTGCTGGACGTGTGGCTGTTGGTCCGCTGTCTTGCGTGTGATCACACGAGCAAGCTGGCCGTGCACGAGCGAGCGGCGGTCGGGTCCTTCGATCCGGCGACGCTGGATGGCTACCTCGCCAACGATCCGGGGGCGGTGGCGTCCTGGTTGTTGGATCCGCTCATGGCCCGGCGTCACCGCTTCGCCCTGGACTGGGAGGGGGCCTGGCGGTTGGAGGTCCCACAGGCCGGGTTCGATGAGCGGTGGCCGGTCCGAATCCGGGTCCACTTTCGGGATCCGGTGCCGGTGCGCCGTGATCGGCTCATCGCCCAAGGGTTGGGGCTGAGCCGCAACGAAGTGCGGTCTCGGGTCAAGTGCGAGGCCTCGTTGCGTCGTTCGACGGTCGCCGGGTTCACCTTCGTCTTGATGCCCCGGGACTGACCGGGGGCACGTGCGAGGGGTGAACATCACATCCGGTGGTGGCTCCGTGGGAATGGGGTCGCCACCGGATGACCGAATAGGATTCTGGTTGTTGTGGCCGACAAAGCTACTCACCGGTAACATTGGTGCATGAGCCAAGATCGCCCCGTCGAAGAGTACGAGTTCGACCGGGACACCCGTGTCCACAAGAGCGCCGATGGCGGGTTCACCGCCACCCTCACCGATGGGTGGACCACCTTCACCTCCCATCCCAACGGTGGCTACGTGTTGGGCACCGCCCTCAACGCCCTGGGTCAGACCCTCGCCCAGCCCGACCCTTTGGCGGTCTCCGCCTTCTACCTGCGGCCCGCCGCCCCCGGCCCGGCGAACCTGCGTACCGAGACCATCCGCGAGGGGCGTCGCACGGCCACCGGCGCCGTCGTGGTCGAGCAGGGCGGCAAGGAGATCCTGCGCGCCACCGCCACCTATGGCGACCTGAGCGTGGAGGGACGCGAGCTGCACCTTCAAGGTCCGCCGGAGCTGCCTGCCCCCGAGGAGTGCCAGGTGCCGAGCGAGTTCTCCGGCGAGGTGGAGGGCATCACCATCGCCCGGCGCGTCGAGTACCGCTACCCGCGCCGTCCCGCCTGGTTGGACGGGCAAAAGGACGGTCGCCCCGAGGTCGAGTTCTGGATGCGCTTCGCCGACGGTCGCGACGCCGACACCCACTCCCTGCCCGCCATGGTGGACTTCGCGGTCCCGGCGGTGCTGGAGATCGGTGAGTTCAACACGATCACCGTGGAGCTGAGCACCCACGTGCGCGCCCGGCCGGCCCCCGGCTGGTTGGCTTGTCGGGTGTTCACCAGGCACCTGTCCCATGGTCTGCACGAGGAGGACATGGAGATCTGGGACGGTCAGGGCACTTTGGTCGCCCAGGCTCGCCAGCTGGCCATGCTGATCTGAGGGCTGTCCGCGTGTGAGGGCGGGTGCCGTTCGGGGCCCGCTCCGACCACTAGAACCCAAGATCACCGGGGGCGGGCCCCGCCCGTTCGTGGTGGGACCCGGGTGAGTTCAGTGGTCGGTGCGGGACTGTAGGCGTTCGTGGCGTTGGCGGGCGGCCTGGGCGGTGCCCAGACCCAGCCCGTAGGCCAGTTCCTGCCAGGTCATTCCGCGCCCTTTGGCCATGGTGAGCAGGCCGGCCTCCATCTGGTCGAACTCGGCGCGGGCCAGGGGCACCAGGGTCAGGGCGGCGGTCAGGTCGGCCTCGTCCACGGCCGGGGCGCCTTCGTCGGGTACGGCGGTGCCGGCGGTCAGGTCGCACACGCGTTGGATGGCCTCGTGGGCGAACATGGGCAGGCGGCGCTCCTGCCACAGGTCGCGTGCCTCTCCGGTGGCGTGGCGTTCGGTGATGCGGAAGAGGGCCTCGGGGGCGCGGGCGCGGCGGATCCGTTCGGGGTCGGGTCGGCTGAAGGGGTGCTGTTCGGTACTCATGCTTCAACTATGCGTTGGCATGAGAATGTTGTCAACAGAGTATTCAAAATGGTTTGTTCAAGCCCGATTGTGCAGGGCGCGGGCGGTGCGACCGCGCCAGAGCACCCCTTGGCGGGGTGAGAACAGGTAGGCCAGGGTGAACAGGGCGGCCTGGGCGAGCACGATGCACCCGCCGGTGGACACGTTCAGGTGGAAGCTGGTGAAGACCCCGCTCACCGAGGCCGTGACCGAGACCGCCATGGCGATGAGCAGCATCCGCTCGAAGCGGTCGGTGAGCAGGTAGGCGGTCGCACCGGGGATGATCACCATGGCCACGACCAGGATGATGCCCACCGCCTGCAGCGCCACCACCACGGTCACCGACAACAGGCCCAGCAGCAGGGTCTCCAACAGGCGCGGGTTGACGCCGATGGCGTGGGCGTGGACCGGGTCGAAGGCGTACATGGTCAGGTCGCGGTGCTTGTACCAGACCACCGCCAGCACCACCGCGGCCAGGATCAGCACCTGGAGGATGTCGGTGTCGGAGGCCCCCAGGACGTTGCCGAAGAGGATGTGGCTCAGGTCGGTCTGGCTGGGCACCCGGGAGACCAGGACCAGCCCCAGGGCGAACAGGGCGGTGAAGACCACCCCGATGACGGCGTCCTCCTTGACCCGGGAGGTGCGGTTGACCACCCCGATCAACGTGACCGAACCGGCGCCGAAGACCAGGGCCCCCAGGGCGAAGGGCAGCCCGAACATGTAGGAGAGCACCACCCCGGGCAGTACGGCGTGGGAGACCGCGTCGCCCATCAGGGACCAGCCCACCAGGGTCATCCAGCACGAGAGGACGGCGCACACCAGCCCGGCGACCAGGCTGACCAGTAGGGCGCGTTGGACGAACTCGAATCGCATCGGCACCGTGAACCACTCCACGAGCGCGGTCACCGTGTCCATGTGGCCCCCTCCGAGGCTTGGATGCCGAACGCCTCCAGCAGCACGTTCGGTTCGAGTACCTGTTCGGGTGGGCCGTGGGCGATGACCCGGCCCTGTAACAGGAGCGCCTCGTCGCACAGCGCGGGCACCTGGGACAGGTCGTGGGTGGAGACCAGCAGGGTGTGTCCGGCTCGGCGCAGTTGGAGGAGTAGTTCGGTGATGGTGGCCTCGGAGCGTTTGTCCACCCCGGCGAAGGGTTCGTCCAGCAGCAGCACGGCGGCGTCCTGGGCGATGGCGCGGGCGACGAAGGCGCGTTTGCGCTGGCCGCCGGAGAGCGCGCCGATCTGGCGGTCGGCCAGGTCGGTCAGGTCGGTGCGGGCCAGGGCGTGCTCGACGGCCTCGCGGTCGGTGGGGCGCGGTCGGCGTCGGCCTCCCATGTGGCCGTAGCGGCCCATCATGACCACGTCGCGGACCCGGACGGGGAAGGCCCAGTCGACCTGTTCGGACTGGGGGACGTAGCCGAGCAGTCCTTTGCGGCGGGCGGTGGCGCTCTTCATGCCCTGGACGCGTACGCGGCCGCGGTCGGGTGTGACCAGGCCGAGCACGGTCTTGAACAGGGTGGACTTGCCCGAGCCGTTCATGCCGAGTAGGCCGCAGACACGCCCTGGCCGTACGGACACGCTCACCTCGTCCAGGGCCAGGACGTCGCCGTAGCGGACGGTGGCGTCCTTGACCTCGATGGCGGCGCTCACGGCCTCCTCCTTGCCTTGTGCGGGTGGGCGGCTCATGTGGTGGTCAGGCCCTCGACGATGGCCTCGGCGTCGTGGCGCAGCAGGTCCAGGTAGGTGGGAACGGGCCCGTCTGCCTCGGAGAGGGAGTCGACGTAGAGGGTCTGTCCCATCCGTGCGTCGGTCTCGCGGATCACCGACTGTTGGGCGCCGTCGTTGACGGTGCTCTCGCAGAAGACGGTGGGAACGTCGTTGTCTTGGACGAACTCGGCCACGGCGGCGATCTGTTGGGGGGTGCCCTCGCTTTCGGCGTTGACCGGCCACAGGTATCGCTCGGTCAGGTCGGCGTCGCGGGCCAGGTAGGAGAAGGCGCCCTCGCAGGTGACCAGGGCGCGGGCGTTGTCGGGGACCTCGGCCAGTTCGGTGTCCAGGTAGGTGGAGACCTCGTTGATCTCGTCCTTGTAGTCCTGGGCGGCTCGGGCGAAGTCGTCGGCGCCCTCGGGGTCGAGTTCGGTCAGGGCGGCCTGGATGTTGTCGACGTAGGTCAGGGCGTTGGTGGGTGACATCCAGGCGTGGGGGTTGGGTTCGCCCTGGTGGTCGCCGGAGGAGATGGGGATGGTCTCGACGTCTTGGGTGAGCACGGTGGTGGGGGCCTGGACGCGTTCGGTGAACTGGGCGAACCAGGCCTCAAGACCCAGGCCGTTCTCCAGGATGAGGTCGGCGTCCTGGCCGCGGACGAGGTCGTCGGGGGTGGGTTCGTAGCCGTGGATCTCGGCGCCGGGGCGGGTCAGGGAGGCCACGCGTACGCGGTCGGCGGCGATGTTCTCGGTCATGTCGGCCAGAACGGTGAAGGTGGTCAGGACCAGGGGGCGACCGTCGTCGTCGGAGGCCTGTCCGGTGGAGGAGGTGCAGGCGGTCAGACTGAGCGCGGGGACCAGGGCGCAAACCGTGACCAACCAGGTCTTTGAAGACAACCCATCTCTAATGTTCGGCACGCCTAACTTTTACCACAGTCGAGACGAACCCACACATGCCGCTGTCGACTTTTCGGTGTGGGATACGACCGTTTCGCGCCTCCTGAATCCGTTGTAGTCATTGCAGTCATTACTGCAATGACTGTACGATGAAGGCATGAGTGAACCCACCGAAGCCGAACTCGCCTTCGTCGACGACCTCGCGGTCTTCTTCGAACACGAAGGCATGCCGCTGATCGCCGGACGCGTCATCGGCTGGCTACTGGTGTGCGATCCGCCCGAACAGAGCGCCGCCCGCCTGGCCGAGGTGCTCCAGGTCAGTCGCAGCTCCATCGGCAGCGCCACCCGGATGCTCACCCCCAGCGGGCTCGTGGAGGGGGTGCGCAAACGCGGCCACCGCCAGGAGTACTTCCGTATCGCCGCCGACGGGTGGAGCCGCATGCTCCAACGCCGCTACGCGCAGACCACCGAGTTTCGTCGCGTCACCGAACGCGGACTCGCCGCACTACAGGACGCCTCACCGCGGCGGCGCGAGCGCCTGGAGAACGTGCACGAGCTCTACGGGTTCCTGGAGACCGAACTACCCGCCCTGCTCGACCGCTGGCGGGACCGACAGCGAAAGGACACCTCATGAGCAAGGCCGGCACAAGACCCGACGACTTCCACCGCGAACACATCGACATGCCCCAGGGCCGCCTGAGCGTCATCACCCAGGGCCCCGAAGGCGCCCCGCCGGTGCTGTTGCTGAGCGGGGGCGGGGTGGACAACGCCACCCTGAGCTGGCGCCACCTCATCCCCGACCTGGCCCGCGACCACCGGGTCATCGCCCCCGACTGGCCCAAGCAGGGACACAGCCGCGACTGGAACGGAATCGCCGACCACGCCGCCCTGCGCCGCTGCGTCACCGCGATCCTGGACCACTACGACGTGGACCGGACCGGGGTGGTGGGCATGTCCCAGGGCGGGGCGATGACCCTGGACACCGCCATCGAACACCCCGACCGGGTGGAACGCGTCGTGGCCATCAACCCGGGCGGCGTGCTCTCCTTCGCCCCCGGATACCACCAACTCCTGTGGCTCACCGCCAAGAGCCGCCTGCTCAACACCACGCTGCCCGGTCTGATGGTCGGGGACCGGCGCAAGGTGGAGCTCTTCGTCCGCAAGGCGCTGTTCGCCGGCCCCGCACCCGACCAGGAACAGGTCATCGACGAGGTCATGGCCGAGATCGAGGCCAATGGGGCGGGCTCCTCGGACTGGCAGAACACCTCCATCGGCCCCTGGCGCATGAACGTGGACCTGCGGCCACGCCTGGGCGAGATCGGCTGCCCCACCCTGTTCATCGCCGGGGAGAAGGACATCGGCGTCAAGCCCGCCACCACCATCGCCGCCGCCCGCGCGGTTCCCGGAGCCCGCGTCGAACTTCTCGCCGGTCAGGGGCACTGGGCCAACCGCCAGTCCCCCGAGTGGGTCGGCCGCCTGGTACGCGACTTCCTCACCGAGATCGAACCCGGCTCGTAGGGCCTGGAACGCACGGGAGATTCGGGGCCCGTGGGATCGTTGGGCAAGACAGGGACGATAATCCGTAAACTGGACTCCCCCACCGCGCCGCGCCCCCGCGTGGCCCTTTCCCGTCCCCGCGGGCCCCCACGCCCCACGACCCCCATCAGGAGTAACCGGTGGCCGATTCCCAGCGCACGCTGCACGAACGCTACGAATTGCGTGCAGAGGTCGGCCGGGGAGGCATGGGCCGGGTATGGAAGGCCCACGACATACGACTCAACCGCACCGTGGCGGTCAAGGAGATCCTCCTGGGCCCCGGCCTGGACGAGGACGACCGCACCCGCATGGCCGCCAGGGCACGGCGCGAGGCCCAGGCCACCGCCATGGGCCAGCACCCCAACATCGTGACCGTCCACGACATCCTGGAGGACGACGGTCGCCCCTGGATCGTCATGGAGTTCCTGGAAGGGGAATCCCTGCACCGGATCGTGCGCGACCAGGGGCCGTTGGAGCCCGAGCGCGCCGCCGCCTGGGGATTGTCCCTGCTCGACGCGTTGGGCACGGCCCACGCCCAGGGCATCACCCACCGCGACGTCAAGCCCGAGAACGTCATGGTCACCGACTCCGGCCGGGTGGTCCTGACCGACTTCGGCATCGCCACCATCGCCGACACCGCCGCGGTCACCCAGACCGCCGGGGTGATGGGCTCACCGGCCTACCTGGCCCCCGAACGCCTGGCCTCGTCCCCGGCCAGCCCCGCCGGTGACCTGTGGTCGCTGGGCGCCACCCTCTACCAGGCCACCACCGGCGTCTCCCCCTTCCAACGCGAGGGCATCCCGGCCACCCTGCACGCGGTGCTCAACGCCGAACCTCCCGGTGTCCTGCCCGGCCCGCTGGGCGGGGCGATCCAGGGGATGTTGGTCAAGGACCCCGCCCGACGGCTGGACGAGGCGGGCAGCCGATCCCTGATGGAGGCCGCGGCCCGTGGGTCCGAACACGGTGGCGACAACGGGTCACGACCCGCCACCGGCCCCCAGACCGGCACGACCACGCTCGGTGCGGGCACCCCGCCCACGGGCAACAGACCACCGCACCCCTATGGGACGCACCCGCAGCAGGTGGGGCATCCACAGGCGGCCCCGCCCTTCTCGGCCCCCACCCAGGTGAGCGACGCGGGCACCATGCCCGTGACCCCACAGGGTTCGCGTCGCCTGTCCTGGCCGGTGGTCGTGCTGACCCTGGGACTGGCCTCCCTGGTGGTGGCCGCCTCCCTGGTCGTGTTCAACCCCTGGAGTGATGAGCAGGGCGTGGTCTCGGCCGGCACCGGAACCTCCGAGGAGGAGGCCGGCGAGGAGCCCACCGAGGCCGAGGAACCGGCGGCCTCGCCCTCCACCCCCGTCGTGGAGACCGACGAGGAAGGCGACCCCACCGCCGCGGGCATGACCTGGACCCAGGACCCCGAGGGCTTCTCGATGCTCGTTCCCGACGGATGGGTCCGCCGGGTCGAGGGCGACAGCGTCTTCTACGACTCCCACACCGACAACTCCTACCTGCAGGTGGACCGCACCGCCCACCCCACCGACGACCAGTATCAACACGTGCTGGACCAGGAGGACGTCTCCGGCGGCGACGAACGCTTCCCCGGTTATGAGCGGGTCCGAGTGGAGGACGTCACCGGCACCACCGACTTCCACTCGGCCGCCGACTGGGAGTTCATCTGGTCCCAGAACGGGGTGCCCCGGCACCTGATGGCCCGCAACATCACGGTGACCAGCGGTGACTACTACACGGTGCTGTTCGCCGCCGAGGAGAACCGGTGGACCCAGCAGGGCGACCTGCGCGAGAACGCCATCACCTCCTTCGACCCGTTGTGACCACGGCGGTGGACGCGCGGCGGTACCCTCGATGCGTTCGTCCCTGAGCTGTGAGAAGGAGGGGCCGGGGTGACCCACACCTGGACCGCGATCGACTTCGAGACCGCCAACGCCGACCGCGGCAGTGTCTGCGCGGTGGGTCTGGTGCGCGTCGAGGAGGGTCGGGTGGTGGACCGCTACAGCACCCTGATCCGCCCACCGGAGCAGGTGTCGTTCTTCTCCCGGCACAACACCGCGGTGCACGGCATCACCGCCGCCGACGTGGTCGGGGCGCCCACCTGGCACGGAGTGCGCGACCGGATCCTGGAGTTCGCCCAGGGTGGGGCGCTGGTGGCGCACAACGCCGCCTTCGACATGGGTGCGCTGCGTCAGGCCTGTGCCCACACCGGCCAAGAGCTGCCCGCCCTGGACTACGCCTGCACCCTGGCCCTGTCCCGACGCACCTGGAAGTTGCCCGACCACCGTCTGCCCACGGTGTGCGCGCACATCGGCCACGAGATCACCCGGCACCACCGGGCCGACGCGGACGCCGAGGCGGCCGCCCACATCATGATCGCCGCCATGCGCGACTACGGCACCACCTCACTGCCCGAACTGGCGCGGGCCTCCCGGATGCCGTTGCGCCGGGCCGAGGCCGTCGCCGCCACCGTGCTGCCCGTGCCCATCGCACCGACCACGGTGCGGGCGGCGGCCACCGAGGACCGGTTCGGTCGTTGGCAACGGGCCGCGCAGAGCCCCCTGCCCGAGCCCTCCCCCGACGCCGACCCGGCCGGCCCCCTGTTCGGGCGCACGGTGTGCGTGTCCGGAGACCTGAACGGGATGGACAAGCCCGAGGTGTGGAAGCGCATCGCCGAGGCCGGTGGACTTCCCGCCAAGAACGTCACCAAGAAGACCGACGTGTTGGTGGTCGGAGACAGCGACCACGGGGGCAAGACCTCCAAGCACCGACAGGCGGAGACCTACATCGCCAAGGGCCAGCGCATCGACATCATCACCGGCTCGGAACTGATGGCCCGCCTGGGCATGGCCTCGGCCTGAAAGGCACCGGAGGGCGCCCGCGCACGTGCGTCGAGTCGACCTTGAGGTCGACATCGGTAGTGTCGCCGCCCCAACGGCCTTGAACTCCGGGCCGGTGGGGCGGCGACCGTGAGGGACTACCCGCGGCTCACAGGTTGCCGGGGCCCGCACCGTCGCCGACGATCGAGGGCACGTCCTCGGCCGGGTCCAGGCTGTAGGAGTAGGGGATCGACTCCACGGTCCCGCCCCCGCTCTCGGGCTCGCCGGAGCCGTCGAAGACGTTGCCGCTCTCCTCCACGGCACCGATGTCGGAGTCGGCGTAACCGGTGTGGGTGGGGTTGTCCACGTCCTCGAAGTAGTTGCCCTCGACGAGCACACCGCCGCCCATGGTGGAGGCCACGCCGTACTCGTCGTTGTCGCGGTAGTAGTTGTTGTACACGTGCACCGGGTTGCCGAAGCGCACCCGGGGATGACGGGTATCGGTGCCGTCGAAGTAGTTGTGGTGGTAGGTCACCCGCAGGTGGCCGGCGTCTTCGGTGTGGTCGTCGGAGTGCCCGACCAGGGACGTCTTGTCGTGGTCGAAGAAGTGGTTCCAGGAGATGGTCACGAAGTCCGACTCGCGCTTGACGTCCACGGCGCCGTCATAGCCGTCGGTGAAGCTGTTGTGGTCGATCCACACGTTGGTGCTGCCCTCCTGGACGTTGACGGCGTCGTCGTCCCAACCGGAGAAGGCGATGTTGCGGATGATCACGTTGGACACACCGTCCACGTCCAGGCCACCGCCGGTGATCTGGGCGCCGTCCAGCCCGATGAGGGTGGTGTCGGCGGGCACGTCGTTCATACCGGACAGCTCGATGGAGCCGTCGATCTGGATGACCTGGGGGCCCGAGCTCGATAGGGCCGAGAGCAGCGCGTCGGTGTCGGAGACGGTGACGACGTCGCCGCCCTCACCGCCGGTGGTGCCGCCGTTCTCACCGGCCCAACCCGAAGGGGTTTCCTGGGCGGCGCCGACCAGGTCGGCGTGGACGGTGGATTCTGAGCCGTCGGTGACGGCGAGCAGGCCGAGCGCGAGGGCTCCGGCGGCGGTGCCGGCCAGCAGGACGGTGCGTGTGGGGGTACCGGATTTGTTGGTCACGGATCGCATGGTGGGTTTCCTTCGGAATCGGGGGTTCTCATCATCCGAGCGGTGCGCGCCTTCACCCCGGGCGGAGGAGTTTTTCGGTTCTTGGGACACCCGCCCCAGAGGTGGCTAACGTGGTGTTCGAACACCGGAATCAAACACGGTCAGGGGCAGAGGGGGTGGGGAGCGGATGGCAGGAATCGATCAGCGGGGTCTACGACCGATCGCCGGCCCCTACCCGGTTTCGGGTCCCACCGGTGTGGCCGTGCGCACCCGCCTCAAGCACCTGACCGTCCAGGACGAGAAGGTACTCCGAATGGTCGGCGCCCATCTGAGTTCGCTGGCCGCCGCTGATCTCAAGGCCCGCTGTGCCGACGGGTTGGACCACGACAGCACGACGTGGGCGGAGCGTAAGCGGGTGCTGACCCCTGAGTGCTCCTCCCGGTGGGCGGGGTCGATCACCAAGGCCACCCACGACCAGTGGGCCCTGGCCCGACGTGTCCAAGCCGCACACCTGCGCTCTGTGGAAGCCGGGGTCGCCACGATCCGGCACCGGTTGTCGTTACCGGTCGGGGCCAAGAGCACCAGGAAGAAGCCGGGCGGCTACCGGTCCCGGCAGGAGTGGCACGCCAAGTCCCGGCGCCTGGCCACCCTGGAGAATCGGTTGGCCATAGCGCGGGCCGACTTCGAGGCAGGGAAAGTCTCTGTGGTGCGTGGCGGTAAGCATTTGGCCCGCAACCGCCACCACCTCGCCAATGCTGGGTTGACCGAGTCCTCATGGCGTGAGCGGTGGGAAGCCCGGCGGTGGTTCCTTCAAGCCGATGGGGAATCGGGGAAGCGGTTCGGCAACGAGACGATCCGCATCACCCCGCAGGGTGAGGTGTCGATCAAACTCCCGGCCCCACTCAAGGAATGGGCGAACGCCCCGCACTGCCGGTACCGGCTCTCCGGCAAGATCGCCTTCGCCCACCGAGGCCGGGAGTGGGCCGGCCGGGTGAAAGCGAACCGGGCGGTGGCCTACCGGGTGCACCTGGATGTGGAACGGGGACGCTGGTACATCACCGCCTCGTGGCAAACGCCGACCACACCGCAGATCCCCCTTCGAGCCGCCCTCACCGAGGGGGTGATCGGTGTGGATATGAACGCCGATCACCTGGCCGCCTGGCGTTTGGACACCCACGGCAACCCTCTCGGTGACCCACGCCGCTTCGACTACCAGTTGTCGGGCACCGCTTCCCATCGTGACGCCCAGGTCCGCCACGCCTTGTCCGGGCTGTTGCGCTGGGCGCACCGGTGCGGTGTGAAGGCGGTCGCGGTGGAGGATCTGGACTTCATGGACTCCAAGACCCGGGAAAGGCACGGAGGCAGGAAACGGTTCCGGCAGGTCATCTCCGGGATGCCCACCGGCAGACTCAAAGCTCGGCTGACCTCGATGGCCGATGCCACCGCGATCACGATCATCGCTGTGGACGCGGCCTACACCTCCAGGTGGGGTGCCCAGCACTGGCAAAAACCCACCACCAGCAGGAGAAGGAAGACGTCCCGGCACGATGCGGCGAGCATCGTGATCGGGCGACGCGCCCAAGGGCACCCGATCCGGCGTCGGACGGCACCGCCCCCGCATCACCGGAGTGATGGTGCGGGGCATCGGACCGTTCAGGCCAGGTCGGGCGCTCGTGGGGGTGAGGGAATCCGCCTCTCCGGTGTGGAACGCGCACACGATGCGCGCGCCCAAGCCTTGGAGGAAGGAGAACGCGGAGGACCAGTGCATCCAACACCGTTCGGGGTGCGCGCAGGACCAGGGGTGGCATCGGATGTCACTCCTGCGCACTGCTGAGGAACGGTGGGAAGCGCGGGACGCCCCTGAACGGAAACGATGTGCGGTCGATGGCGTCTCGGGAGTGGGCCCGTGCGCCGAACGGGAAGGTGACCCGTATTCGTGCAAACGCTTTCCGTGCACAAGAAGCTACGATCCCGTTACAGGTAAGTCAATGCCGGTAACGCGAAAGATTCGCCCACGATCGCTCTTTCCTCGTGTCACGGCAGGTCGGTGCGGGTCCTTCGGGGCGATCTTTCCGCATGGCCCTCACGTTCGGGTGTGCGTGGAGGTTCGCTCACGCTCGGAGGTCCTTGGCAAGCGTTTGCTCGTCGATGCGGCCCGGTTCGCCCCGCTGCGGCGCCGCTCACGGGGTGGGGCGGGCACCGTGTTCGGGCCGCTCGCGCGGCCGCTCACCGATGGGTCGGTGGGCCCTCCCCCGCTCAGGGTGGGTCTGGTGTGATCGTCGTGTTTGCCGTACGCTTTGGAAAGCGCTTTCAAAGAGAGGTGGTTACAACCCATGGCAGACCACGTGCTGGGCGTCGCGATGAACGGCGTCACCGGCCGAATGGGCTATCGGCAGCACCTGACCCGTTCGATCCTGGCCATCCGTGACGCAGGCGGCCTGGAGCTGCCCGACGGCACCCGCGTCATCCCCGAACCGGTGCTGGTGGGGCGTTCCGAGCACAAGCTGCGCGAGATCGCCCGGCGACACGACATCGAACGCTGGACCACCGACCTGGACTCGGTACTCGCCGACGACAGCGTCTCGATCTACTTCGACGCCCAGATCACCCATGCGCGGGAGGCGGCGGTGCGTTCGGCCATCGCCGCGGGCAAGCACGTCTACGTCGAAAAGCCCACCGCCGACACCCTGGAGGCCGCCCTGGAACTGGCCAAACTCGCCGAGCAGGCGGGGGTGCGCAACGGTGTGGTCCAGGACAAGCTCTTCCTGCCCGGCCTGCTCAAACTCCGCAGACTCGTGGACAGCGGCTTCTTTGGAAAGATCCTTTCCATCCGGGGCGAGTTCGGTTACTGGGTCTTCGAGGGCGACTGGCAGCCCGGACAGCGGCCCAGTTGGAACTACCGGGCCGAAGAGGGCGGCGGCATCGTGCTGGACATGTTCCCGCACTGGCACTACGTCCTGGAGCACCTGTTCTCCCCGGTGCGCACCGTCACCGCCCGCACCGCCACCCACATCCCCCAACGCCGGGACGAGCAGGGCCGGGACTATGAGGCCACCGCCGACGACGCCGCCTACGGCATCTTCGAACTCACCGACGGCACCATCGCCCAGATCAACTCCTCCTGGAGCGTGCGGGTGGACCGTGACGAGCTGGTGGAGTTCCAGGTGGACGGCACCCACGGCAGCGCCGTGGCCGGCCTGCGCCACTGCCGCATCCAGCACCGTTCCACCACCCCCAAGGCGACTTGGGACCCCGACGCCGTCGACGCGGGGGGCTACCGCGACCAGTGGGAGCGGGTCCCCGACAACACCGACTTCCCCAACGGTTTCCGGGCCCAGTGGGAGGCCTTCCTGGCGCACGTGGTGCTGGGCACCGACTTCCCCCATGACCTGCTCTCCGGGGCGCGCGGCATCCAGATGGCCGAGGCCGGGCTGGACTCGGCCCGCACCGGACGCACCGTGGAGCTGAGCGAGGTGACGACCCGATGAGCGACCTGATGCTGCCCTCCCTCGAAGGTGGCACCACACCCTTCTCCCCCACCGGCCCCCGCGCCGAGACCACTGTGCTGTCCCCCGCCCGCACCCGTGTGGCCTACGCCGCCGCCCACGTGGTCGCCGACCCCACCGCCGTCAACGCGCCGGGGGAAGCGGCCCGCCTGGACTGGGACGCCACCCTGGCCTTTCGGCACCACCTGTGGGACCAGGGGTTGGGCGTGGCCGACGCGATGGACACCGCCCAGCGCGGCATGGGGCTGGACTGGCCCGCCACCGCCGAGCTGATCCGCCGCTCGGGTGCGGAGGCCGCCGCTCGCGGGGCCGCCCTGGCCTGCGGGGTGGGCACCGACCAACTGGGGTCTTCGCGTCAGTCTTTGGAAAGCGTTGTCCAGGCGTATGTCGAACAACTCGACACCGTCCAGGGCGCCGGGGCCGCTCCGGTGTTGATGGCCTCGCGTGCGCTGGCCGCCGTGGCTCAGGGCCCCGACGACTACGCCAAGGTCTACGCCTCGCTGTTGGAGCGGGCCGAGCGTCCGGTGATCCTGCACTGGCTCGGTGAGGCCTTCGACCCGGCCCTGGCCGGCTACTGGGGGTACCGCGACCCGGCCGAGGCGATCGAACCGGTGGCCGAGCTGATCACCGACCACGCCGCGAGTGTGGAGGGCATCAAGGTGTCCCTGCTCGACGCCGACCTGGAGGTGCGTCTGCGCCGGCTGCTCCCCGAAGGGGTACGCCTGTACACCGGCGACGACTTCCACTACCCCGAGCTGATCCAGGGCGACGACCATGGCCACTCCGACGCCCTGCTGGGCGTCTTCGCCGCCATCGCCCCGGTGGCCGGTCGTGCCCTGGCGGCGCTGGACGAGGGCGACACGGCCCGCTACCGCGAACTGATGGACGCCACCGTGCCCCTGGCCCGGCACCTGTTCTCCGCGCCCACCTTCTACTACAAGACCGGGATCACCTTCCTTGCCTGGCTCAACGGCCACCAGAAGGGCTTTCACATGGTGGGTGGGCTGCACAGCGCGCGTTCGCTGCCCCACCTGGCGCAGATCCTGCGCCTGGCGGACCGGGCCGGGGCGCTCAGCGACCCCGACCTGGCGATGGAGCGTATGGGACGGCTGCTGCGCGTTTCGGGGGTGGAGCGATGACCATCGTCCCCCGAGCCGCGGACGTGGACGTGCCCTCCGGGCTCAAGGCCGAGGTGCCCACCCCGGCCCCGGGCGACGCGGTCCTGTCACGGCTCTCCCTGAACCAGGCCACCACCAAGTACTGGAGTCTGCGTCAGGCGGTGGACGGCTGCCTGCGCGCGGGCGTGCCGGCCATCGGCCCCTGGCGCGAACAGGTCGCCGAGGCCGGGCTCGCGGCGTCCGCGCGTCTGTTGCGCGACTCGGGTCTGCGGGTGTCCACCTACTGCCGGGGCGGGTTCCTCACCGATCTCGACCCCGCAGTGGCGTTGGAGGACAACCGTCGGGCGCTGGACGAGGCCGCCGAGTTGGGTGCCCCCGTCCTGGTCATGGTGGTGGGCGGCCTGCCCGAAGGCGACCGTGACCTGGTCGGCGCCCGGGAACGGGTGGGCGAGGCCTTGCAGGTGTTGGCGCCCTACGCCGCCGAACGCGGTGTGCGGTTGGGGTTGGAGCCCCTGCACCCGATGTTCTGCGCCGATCGCGCGGTGTTGTCCACCCTGGGCCAGGCCCTGGAGTGGGCGGAACCCTTCCCCGCGGAGCAGGTGGGCGTGGTGGTGGACACCTACCACGTGTGGTGGGACCCGGCGGTGTACGAGCACATCGCCTGGGCGGGCCCACGTGGACGCATCGCCTCCTTCCAGGTGTGCGACTGGGTCCTGCCCCTGCCCGCCGACCCGCTGTTGGGTCGGGGCATGGTCGGCGACGGCCACATCGATGTTCGTTCCCTGTACCGGGCGGTGCGGGCCGCCGGTTATGAGGGCGACGTCGAGTGGGAGGTGTTCAACGCCGATGTGTGGGCCGCCGACGGTGACGACGTCATCGCGACCATGGCCCGCCGCCACGTCCAGCACGTCCTGTGAACCAGATCCGACCTCGCCGCCAGGGGCGGCGCCCTCGTGACAAGGAGCAAAGCGCATGAATTTCGACGGGATCCTGTTCTTTCCCCTCACACCCTTCGACGACGCCGGAGCGGTGAACCAGGAGGTGCTCGCCGAGCACGTGGCCTCGGGTGTGGCCCATGGGGCCGGTGGGGTGTTCACCGCATGTGGCACCGGTGAGATCCACGCCCTGTCCGCGGCCGAGCACGCCGCGGTGGTGCGTCGTACGGTCCAGGTGGTCGACGGTGCCGTTCCGGTGGTGGCCGGTGCCGGTGGCAGTGTGGGCACCGCCATCGAGCAGGCGCGGACCGCGTTGGAGGCGGGTGCGGACGCCATCTTGTTGTTGCCGCCCTACCTGGTCTCGGCGCCCCAGCGGGGTCTGGTGGAGTACGTCAGGGCGGTGGCGGAGGCGGTGGAGATCCCCATCATCGTCTATCAGCGCGGCTCCATGGTGTTCTCCCCCGATTCGGCGGCGGAGTTGGCGGCCATCCCACGGGTGGTGGGCATCAAGGACGGTGTGGGTGACCTGGGGAACATGCACCAGGTCGTGTTGACGGTGCGCTCGGTGCGCGGTGCGGACTTCACCTTCTTCAACGGGTTGCCGACCGCGGAGTTGACCGTTGCGGCCTATTCCGGGGTGGGTGTGCCGTTGTACTCCTCGGCGGCCTTCGCGTTCGTCCCGGAGGTGGCCGACGCCTTCTACAAGGCCTTCCACTCCGCCGACCCGCTCGCGGGGCGCTTGGTGAGCGAGTTCTACGACCCGCTGGTGCGGCTGCGTGATCGTTCCCCGGGGTACGCGGTGTCGTTGGTCAAGGCCGGGGCCCGGTTGCGCGGGGTGCGGGCGGGCGCGGTGCGCGCTCCCTTCGTCGACCTGACCTCGGCGGAGGAGGCCGAGTTGTCGGCGTTGATCGAGACGGGTCTGTCCCTGGTCGGGAAGGGCTGAGCGGGTGCGTGTCACCGAGGTGGCGGCCCGCGCGTTCCGTCTGCCGCTGCGGCGATCCTGGGACGGTGGTGTGGACCGCAACGACATCGTGGTGGTGCGGGTCGCCACCGATGCCGGGGTGGTGGGCACCGGGTTCTCCTGGACCCCGTTGATCGGGGCGGGGGCGGTGGAGTCGTTGGTCAACACCGACCTGGCTCCGGTGGTGGTGGGCGGGCTCGCCCACCCGTGCCGGTGGGAGGAGTTGCGGTGGCATCTGCGCGAGGCGGGCACCACCGGGTTGACCCTGATGGCCCTGGCCGGGGTGGACATCGCCCTGTGGGATGTCCAGGCCAAGGTGGCCGGGATGTCGCTGGTGGACCTGATCGGTCGGCGTCGCGATCGGGTCGCCGCCTATGGCAGCGGGGTCAATCTCGACTACGACTCCGCCGACCTGCTCGAACAGGTGAGTTCCTGGGTCGGGTCCGGGCATCGGGCCGCCAAGATCAAGGTGGGCTCGGCCGAGGTGGCGCGCGACGTCGAACGGGTCGCCGCGGTGCGCGGTGTGTTGGGCCCGGATCGGACGCTGATGGTGGACGCCAATCAGCGTTGGGACGTGCCCACCGCCGTGCGGGCCCTGGATCGGTTGGTCGAACACGATCCGCTCTTCGTGGAGGAGCCGTTGCCGGCCCAGGATCTGGCCGCGCATGAACGCCTGCGGGCGCGCACCGCGGTGCCCTTCGCCCTGGGTGAGAACCTGCGCGGCGTCGAGGAGTTCGACAGGTTCGTCGAGGCGGGGGTGTGCGACGTGGCCCAGCCCAACGTGGTGCGGGTCGGTGGCATCACCCCGTTCCTGCGGGTGGCCGAGTCGATGGCGCGGCGTGGGGTGCCGGTGGCGCCGCACCTGTTGCCGGAGTTGTCGGGGCAGTTGGCGTTGTGCGTGCCCCGGGTGGCGATGGTCGAGGACATCGACCACGCCTCGTTCGAGGCGTTGGGGGCTTTGGCCGCCCCCAGCGGGGTGCGGATCGGTGAGGGGTGGCTGAGCGCCGAGACCGGCCTTGGTCACGGTCTGTCCTTCGCCCGGGATCTGTCCCCACTCCCCTAGCACGGGACGCGTCCTCTGGCACGGGACGCGAACGGGGGTGGTGGAGCGGAATCGCTCCACCACCCCCGCTGGGGTTCACCGGGCGGGGCGCTGCGTGCTCTCGCGCATGAGGACCTCGCCTTGGACGTTGAGGGTGCGGTTCTCGCCCTCGTGGTCGGTCTCCAACGCCATCTGCGCGGCGCGTTCGCCCATCTGTTCCAGGGGTAGGCGCACGGTGGTCAGGGCGGGGGTGAGGTCGCGCAGGGTGGGGATGTCGTCGAACCCGGCCACGGACAGTTCCTGGGGTACGCCAATGCCCGAATCGCGCAGGGCGGCCATGGCGCCGGTGGCCATGACGTCGTTGACCGCGAACAGGCAGGTGGCGTCGGTGCCCAGGCGCATCAGGCGTCGGGTGGACTCGAATCCGCCATCGCGGGTGAAGTCGCCGTGCACGATGTTGTGGTGTTCCAGCTCGATGCCGGCGGCGGAGAGCGCGGAGTGGAAGCCGTCCAGTCGCTCGCGGGCGGTGCTCAGGTTGGTGGGGCCGGCCAGGATGGCGAAGCTCCGGTGTCCCAGGGCGATGAGGTGGCGGGCCAGTTCCGCGGCCCCGGCGTGGTTGTCGGGGTTGACGGTGTCGGCGGGCAGCCCGGGTTGGGACACGCACGCCACGCGTCCGCCCTGTTGTTGGAAGGCCTCGATCTCGCGGATCAGCCGGGCGTTGCTCTCCTCGTCGGTGGAGCGCGAACCGACCAGGACGATGGCCCTGGCGCGGTGGGCGCGCAGGGTCGCCAGGAGGGTGCTCTCCTTCTGGGCGGAGCGGTGGGTGGTGCCCAGGACGGTGACCAGTCCCTGTTCCTCGGTGTGGCGGGTGACCCCGCGTGCGATGGAGGAGAAGTAGGGGTCGGCGATGTCGTGGACGAGCAGCCCGACCAGGGAGCTGCTGTTGCGGGCCAGCGTTTGAGCGGAGGCGTTGGCCAGGTAGCCCAGTTCCTCGGCGCTGGCGTTGACCTTCTCGCGCAGGCGTTCGCTGACCTGGCGGGTGCTGCCGTTGATGACTCGGGAGGCGGTGGCCAGTGACACCCCCGCGTGTTGTGCCACCTGTTCCAGCGTCACATACGACGAACTCACGACCCTGCCCCTTCTGCCATGACCTGTGGGAAAACTCTTTCCCAGGCTAGTGGAAGGTCGGGGGTGACCGTCGCCGTATGGGGAAGGTGGTTGGGCGCGCACCTAGCCGACCCGCCCTTCGCTCAGTTGTGTGCGCCAGGTTCGGGTGGGGTTCCAACCCAGTTCGGTGCGGGCCCGCCGGTTGGAGAAGACCGCGCGGCCATCGGCCAGGGCGGCGCTGTGCGGTGCGGTGGTCGGGTGCAGGTGGGCCATGAGTTCGTCGACGGGGCCGGGGGCCAGGGGGTCGTCGGCAACGGCGTTGTAGACCTGGCCGTGCCGGACCCGTTCGGGGTGTTCGATGACCAGGGAGAACAGTTCGGCGGCGTCGCGCGCGTCGACGTAGTTGAACAGGGACCCGGCGGCCAGGGCCGGGTCGGCCAGGCGCTCGGCCATGGTGTGGCCCTGTTGGGTGATGGCACCGGCCCATTCCTCGGGGGCCACCACGTAGCCGGGCCGTAGCGCGGAGAGCACGCAGGTGTCGGTGGTGCGGGCCAGGGCCTGGACGGTCTGTTCGATGATCTGTTTGCTCAGCCCGTAGGCGTGCCAGGGTTCGACGGGGTGGTCCTCGTCCAGGGGCAGGTAGCGCGGAGTCCAGGTGGGGGTGTTGTAGCCGTAGACGGTGGGGCTGGAGGCCGCCACCGCCGAGTGGGCGCCGTGTTCGATGGCCGAGGCCAGCACCGCCCAGGCCAGGCCGGTGTTGACCTGCAGGGTTCGCACGTCGGGGTGGGCGAAGGGGACGGCGATCCCGGCCAGGTGGATCACGGCCTGGGGTGCGGCGTGGGTGAAGGCGTCCTCGCGCGCGGTGGCGTCGAGCAGGTCGGCGGTGATCGCGTCGACCCCCTGTGGTGGGGTGGCCGGGGTGGTGTCGACCGAGGTGACCTGGTGTCCGCGTTCGGCCAGGGTCGACAGCACGCTACGGCCGAGCCTTCCCGAACCTCCGGTGACGAGCACGCGCATGGCGGGGTTTCCTTTCCGGGCCCCGAGCGGGTTCGGGGCGTGTTGAGAACGAGGGCGGGGCCACGCCGCGGAGGGGACGGCGCGGCCCCTGGTGGGTCGGGTCCGTGTGAGGGGCGGTGGCCCGGCCCGGGAGGGTGCGGGTCAGGGTTGGTCGGCCAAGGCCTTGGCCAGGGCGGGAAGGTCGTGGGGGTGGCCGTCGGCGATGGCCACCCGCAGGCCGCGTCCCAGGTGGGCTCCGTCCGGTAGGGGGAGCCGTTCGTCCCAGGCCAGGGCCGGTCCCGTTCCGGGGTAATCGTCCGCGCGCAGGAACCACGGTTCCGGGTGCGGGCCGACCTGGTGCAGCAGCAGGGTCCATCGGGCGCCTTGGTCGGTGGCTCCGGTCATGGCGAGCCAGGGCACGCGCGCACCGTGCAGGTCCGCCTCGCCGGTCAGGCCGTCGGGGCCGGTGACCGCGGGTGGGCGCGGGCCCAGGGGGGCACGCCAGAACAGGCCGCCGTAGCCGGCGCCGGGGCGGCCGTTGGTGGCGGGGCTGCCGATGCTCAGCCCTCGTCCCGAGGTGTTGCGCAGGACCGTACGCACGTGCAGTGCCCAGGTGTGTTCGTCCAGGGGTAGCGCGCGCAGGGTGCGTTCCTCGGCGATCAGCTCCCGGCCCTGTGGGTCGGTCCAGGACAGCAGTTCGGTGTGGCGATCGGGTGCCTGTTCCAGGGTGCGTACGTGCCGTTGGCGTCCGTGGTTGTCCAGCAGTACCGAACCGCGGTCGGGGGTGAAGGTGCGCCCGCCCCAGAAGCTGGTGCCGTCCACGTCGGGTACGGCCAGGCCGAACCCCAGGTGGTGGATGTGGTCCTGGGGTCGTAGTTCGGTGACGGTGGTGCCGGCCAGGGTGGTCACCGGGTGCAGGAACGGTCGTGGTGAGAGCACCGGGTCCACGTCGGTGCCGTCGCGGTGTACGGCCACGGTGGTGCCGTTCAGGGACAGGTTCACGGTCGGGCCTCCAACGGGTGCGCGGTGGGTTCGGGCATGGCCCAGGCGGCTCCGAGTTCGGTGAAGCCGCTCATGTGTTGGGCGCTTCGGTGGACCAGGGCGTCGATGCCGTGAACGATGCGATGGGTGACGCCTGCTTCGCGCCACACGTCCTGGTGGCGGGTGGGGATGGGGCGGGGGGCGGAGGCGGTGCGCACCGCCTCCAGCACGTGGGTGAACCCCAGGGTGGCGGTGGGGGGAACCAGCAGAGGTGTTCCCTCGCGCAGGTGGGCGATGAGGTTCTCCATCAGGCCGGTGCGCGGGTGGGTGGTGGTGTGCGGGTCCTGTCCGGGCAGGTGCACCGTGACCCGGTCCAGGGTGTATTCGAAGGTGATGTGCCCGTGTTCGCCGTGCAGGTGGAGTGTGGGGGGCAGACTGCGCGGCGAGCACAGGGTCACGGCCAGACAGACCGGGGTGCCCTGGTGGGTACGCAGCCGCAGGCAGGAGGTGTCGTCGGCCTCGATGGGGTGGGCGTGGAAGAGCTCGGGGACGATCTCGTTCGGGACGTGGTCGCCGCCGTCGGCCAGGGCCAGGGCGGTGGCGACCATGTGCGCGAAGGGGTTGGTCAGTGCCCCGTCGATCACGTCGTGTCCGGCCATGCGGCGGCGGCCGGCCCAGGGGGCGCGGTCGTAGTAGGCCGAGGTGCGTTTCCAGGTGCCCGCGCCCCCGATGCCGCGCAGCCGGCCCACGACGCCTTGGGCCAGTAGTCCACGGACGTGGTCGATGGCGGTCGATCCCAGGCTCTGGAAGCCCACCTGGCAGACCATGCCGGAGGCGGTGACGGCGTCGGTGAGTTCGTGGAGTTCGGCCAGGGTCGCGGTGGTGGGCTTCTCCAACAGCAGGTGGGAGCCGTGGGCGAGCACGGTGCGGGCCAGGGGCAGGTGGGTGTGGATGGGGGTGACCAGGACGGTGATTCGGGCTCCGGTCTCCTCCAAGGCCCGGGACAGGTCGTCGAAGTGGGGCAGGGGGCCCTGCCCCTCCAGGTCGTCGTCGGGGGCCGGCGGGCGGGGGTCGCACACACCGACCAGGCGCACCAGCCCCTGTTCGACCATGGGGCGCAGTGCGCGCAGGTGGGAGCGCCCGTGCCCGTGCAGGCCCACCAGGAGCACGGGCACGGGCCCCTCGGGCAGTGGGCGGGCGCTCACCGGTCCTCCCGCGCCAGTAGTTCGGCCACGCGCACGGGGCGCCCCGAGGCGATGGAGGCGTTGGCGCACAGTCCGGTGATCAGGGCGTTGCCGCCGTCGGCGTGATCGGGACGGACACCGTCGTCGACCCGGCCGAACAGGGCGGTGAGCATGGCGACGTCACCGCCGCCGTGTCCGCCCCCGCCCACGGTCACGGGGATCTCCTCGGGTTCTTGCCAGTGACGGCGCAGCCACAGCCGGGCGACGCTGTTCTCCTTGGGGGCGGGCATGCCGCGGACGGGGTGTTGCTCGTCCTGTTCGGGCGAGGTGTGCGCGAACTCGGTCATGTCCAGCTCCAGGCGCCCCTTGCTGCCGGTGATGGAGATCCGGTAGCCCTCCCAGGGCGCGTAGGCCACCAGGTGGTAGCTGAGCCGTACCCCGCTGTCGTAGCGCACCAGCACCGACATGTCGTCCTCGATGGTGATGCCCTCACCGAAGACGTTGAGGTCGCGCCGGTAGCCGTCCTCGTGTTCGGCCTCCAGGTACAGGGCCGTC
Organism: Nocardiopsis sp. NPDC055879; assembly: GCF_053615935.1. Lineage (NCBI taxonomy): Bacteria > Bacillati > Actinomycetota > Actinomycetes > Streptosporangiales > Nocardiopsidaceae > Nocardiopsis > Nocardiopsis sp. NPDC055879. The sequence goes on along the minus strand of NZ_JBSHCT010000005.1, from coordinate 55,644 downwards.
AGGTCGGGGCTGTCGGCCATGTGCAGGGCGAAGGGGTCCTGAGCGGCCTGGGGTGAGGAGTGCCCGCGCGCGTAGTCACCGGCCACACCGTGGCGGTGGCCGTTCTCGGCGCCGTAGAAGAACAACCGGCCCGAGGCGTAGACCTCCTCGGGGCGAGCACCGATCCACCAGTTGACCAGGTCGAAGTGGTGACTGGCCTTGTGTACCAGCAGACCACCGGAGTTGGCCTTGTCGCGGTGCCAGCGGCGGAAGTAGTCGGCTCCGTGGCGCAGGTCGAGCAGCCACTCGAAGTGCACCGAACCGACCTCGCCGATGACGCCGGAGGCGATGAGTTCGCGCAGCTTGAGGTGGACGGGGTTGTAGCGGTAGTTGAACCCGACGGTGACGCGACGGCCGGTACGGGCCTGGGCCGCGTTGATGCGCTTGAGCCCGTCCAGGTCCGCGGTGAGGGGTTTTTCGGTGATGGCGTCGACGCCGGCCTCCAGGGCGGCCACGACGTAGTCGGCGTGGGTGTGGTCGACCGTGCACACGATGACCTCGTCCACCTTCTGCTCGTGGAGCATGCTGCCGAAGGACTCGGCCGCATAGGTGGGGACGGGGTCCAGCCCCGCCTCGGTGACGATCCGGTTGTGCACGGCCATGCGAGTGGCGTTGGTGTCGCACAGGGCCACCAGGAGGCCCAGGTCCCGATGGGTGTCGGTGAGGGCGCGGGTGTACATGCGCGCCCTGGACCCGGTGCCGACGATGGCGAACCTGCGTGGAGAGGTGTCGTTCACGCCGCCAGGGTAAACGCTTTCCAGAGTGAAACTCAATGTTCGCCCATGGTTTTCCCTTGGGCGCGAAGGCGGGAAAAGCGGCTCGGACCGGCCGGAACGCGGGTTCCGGAGTTGTTTTTTCGGCTTCGCGAGGCCGCCGGGGGCGAAGATAACGATCCGGAGAGGGGGTTTCCCGTGGGGCGATCGTCTGTTGACACCCATCTGGCCCGGTGCTAGAAACTGAACATCTTAAACTATGGATAGCGCTTACCAGGCCATAACCTGCGAGTTCGCCACGTGTTCTCGGCCACGTCAGCGAAGACGGCCCCACGTCCTCCGCATCCGCCCTGACCAGATTGGTGGTCCCCCGACCATGAGCCCCCTCAGTCGCCGCCTGTGCCCGGCACGGTCTCAGGTGTGCCCCGGGAGTGGTGCGCCGTGAGCGCACTGCTCCAGCGAAGCCCCAAGAAGGTCGATCCCGCCCCGTCCAAGGCCCGCGTCGCCAAGGGGTCCGCGGGACGCGGCACCGGCCGGCGCCGCCAAGAGAACCTGGCCGCCTACGCCTTCCTGGCGCCCTGGTTCCTGGGCCTGATCGTCATCACCGCGGGCCCATTGCTGGCCTCGTTGTACTTCTCCTTCACCGACTACAACCTCATCGGTGACCACCAGTGGGTGGGACTGGAGAACTACGAACGCATGCTGAGCGACGATCGTCTGTTCAGCGCGCTCCGGGTCACCTTCGTGTACGTGTTCGTGTCGGTCCCGCTCCAGTTGGCGTTGGCGCTGGCGCTGGCGATGGTCCTGGACCGAGGGGTGCGCGGCCTGCCCCTGTACCGTTCGGTGTACTACCTGCCCTCGCTGCTGGGCGGCAGCGTGGCCGTCGCCATCCTGTGGCGGCAGGTCTTCGGCGCCGAGGGGTTGGTCAACCAGGTCCTGGCCTTCTTCGGGGTGCAGGGGTACGGCTGGGTGTCCCACCCCGACTACGCCCTGGGCACGCTCATCGTGCTCAACGTGTGGACCTTCGGCGCCCCCATGGTCATCTTCCTGGCCGGGCTGCGCCAAGTCCCCCGCATGTACTACGAGGCCGCCGCCGTGGACGGGGCCGGTCCCCTCCATCGGTTCTGGAACATCACCGTTCCGATGCTCACGCCCATCATCTTCTTCAACCTGGTGCTGCAGATCATCAACGCCTTCCAGACCTTCACCCAGGCGTTCATCGTCAGTGGCGGCACGGGCGGCCCCTCGGACTCCACCCTCTTCTACACGCTCTACCTGTACCAACGCGGTTTCGGGTCGTTCGACATGGGCTACGCCTCGGCGATGGCCTGGCTGCTCCTGATGATCATCGGGGGGTTCACGGCCGTGAACTTCCTGGCCTCCAAGTACTGGGTTTTCTATGGCGACTGAGACCAAGGCACCGGCTCCCACCCCCACTCGGACCCGGTCCGCGCGCACACGACGACTGCTCACCCACATCGGCTTGATCGGCTTCGGCCTGATCATGCTCTACCCGCTGTTGTGGATGCTCTCCAGCTCCTTCAAGCCCACCGCGGAGATCTTCCGCGAACCCGGGCTCATCCCTTGGAGCTTCACCCCGAGCAACTACACCGAGGGTTGGGGCGCCCTGCAGTTCCCCTTCCACCACTACCTGCTCAACTCCGCGATGGTGGTGGCCGGCTCCATCATCGGCAACCTCATCGGGTGCTCCATGGCGGCCTACGCCTTCGCCCGCCTGGAGTTTCGGGGCAAGCGCCTGTTCTTCGCGATCATGCTGGCCACGATCATGTTGCCCATCCACGTGGTGATCGTGCCGCAGTACATCCTGTTCGCGCAGCTGGACTGGATCAACACCTTCTACCCGCTGATCGTTCCCAAGCTGCTGGCCACCGACGCCTTCTTCATCTTCTTGATGGTCCAGTTCATCCGCGGGCTGCCCCGTGACCTGGACGAGGCGGCGCGTATCGACGGATGCGGGCACGTGCGGATCTTCTGTCAGATCATCCTGCCGCTGTCGTTGCCGGCTCTGGCCACCACCGCGATCTTCACCTTCATCTGGACCTGGAACGACTTCTTCAGTCAGCTGATCTTCCTGACCAGTCCCGACATGTACACCGTTCCGGTGGCGCTGCGCACCTTCGTCGACTCCAGCTCCCAGACCTCCTGGGGGCCGCTGTTCGCGATGTCGGTGGTGGCCCTGGGGCCGGTGTTCGGTTTCTTCCTCGCGGGTCAGCGTTACCTCGTCAAGGGCATCGCCACCACCGGCATCAAGTAGAGCCGCACCACAGAAGGGATCCCCCCCGTGCCGCCCCTCACCCGCGTCCGTTCCACACGACGACACCCGCGTCCGAGCATGGTCGCCGCGGCCACCGGTGCCTTGGTCCTGGCCCTGGCCTCCTGTTCCGGATCCGGCGACTCCGGGGACGTTGTGGAGTTGCGGTTCTCCTGGTGGGGGTCGGACGAGAGGCACGCCAACCTGCAGGAGGTCATCGAGGTCTTCGAGGCCGACAACCCCGATGTGCGGATCAGCCCCGACTACACCGACTGGGACGCCTACTGGGACCGGTTGGCCACCGGCGTCGCCGCCAACGACGCCCCCGACGTGATCATGCAGGACGAGTCCTACCTGAGCGAGTACGCGGAGCGGGGCGCCATGGCCGATCTGAGCACCTTGGAGGGGTTGGATCTGTCGGGCCTGGACCCGTTGGTGGCCCAGAGCGGGGTGGTGGACGGGGCGGTCTACGCCGCTCCCACCGGCGTCAACGCCTCGGCGATGCTCGCCGATCCGGAGGCCTTCGCCGAGGCCGGGGTGGAGATGCCCGACGACACCACGTGGACCTGGGACGACTACGTGGAGATCTCCATCGAGATCAGTGCGGCCACCGACGGTGAGATCGTGGGAACCCAGGGCTTGACCAACGAGAACGCCTTCCACATCTTCGTCCGCCAGCACGGGGAGAACCTCTTCGACGAGGACGGTGAGGTCGCCTTCTCCGAACAGACCCTGCGGGCCTGGTACGAGCTCACCGATCGGCTCTTGGAGGGCGGTGGGCAACCGGACGCCTCCCAGAGCGTGGAGATCGCCGCCGGTGGCCCCGACCAGTCGGTGCTGGCCACCAACACAGGTGCCACCGCGCACTTTTGGAGCAACCAGCTGGGCGCCATCGTCCAGGCCTCCGGGCGCGACATCGAGCTGTTGCGTTTTCCCGGAGAGACCGAGAACGAGCGCACCGGCACCTACTTCAAGCCCGCCATGTACTACGCGGTCTCGGCCGGGACCGACCACCCGCAGGAGTCGGCCCGGTTCGTCGACTTCCTGCTCAACAGTGATGCGGCGGGCGAGATCGTACTGGCCGACCTGGGGCTGCCGGCCAACACCGAGGTGCGTGAGCACATCATGTCCGACCTACCCGAGGCCGAGACCCGGGGTGCCGACTTCCTCGCCGACATCGAGGACGAGGTCGTCGATGGCAACCCGCCCCCGCCTGTGGGCTCGGGCGAGATCGTCGACATCAACCGGCGCGCCTACCAGGAATTCAGCTTCGGCAATCTCACCGCGAGTGAGGCGGCCGAGCAGTTCGTGTCCGAACTGCGCAGCGCGGTCGGTTCGGGCACCTGACCCGAACGACCCCCGGCGTGGCCCCGCCCGCGCAACCCTGCCCACCCGATCAACGAGACCTTGAGGACCCCCCGATGAACATCCCCTCCGGCGGCGTACGCACACGCCGCACGGCCGCTCCCCTGGCCTTGGCCGCCGCCGTCACACTGCTCGCCTCCGCCTGCGGGAGCGGCTCCTCCGCCGAGGACGGTGTGGTGGAACTGCGCTTCTCCTGGTGGGGAGCGGACGATCGACACTCGAACATGCAGCAGGTCATCGAGATCTTCGAGGCCGACAACCCCGACATCCGGATCAGCCCCGACTACACCGACTGGGGCTCGTACTGGGACCGGTTGGCCACCAGCACCGCAGCCGACGACGCCCCCGACATCATGATGCAGGAGGAGCGGTACCTGCGTGAGTACGGTGACCGGGGTGCGCTGGCCGACCTCAACGAGTTCTCCGATGAGCTGGACCTGGCCAAGATCGACCCACTGATCGCCGACAGCGGTGACCTGGACGGTCAGACCTACGGGGTGGCCTCCGGTGTGAACGTCTACGCCATCCTCGCCGACCCGGAGGCCTTCGCCGAGGCCGGGGTGGAGATGCCCGACGACACCACGTGGACCTGGGACGACTACGTCGAGATCGCCACGCAGATCACCGAGGCCACCGACGGCGAGGTCGTTGGGACCCAGAGCATGTCCTACAACGAGAGCGGTTTCCAGATCTTCGCCCGTCAGCACGGGGAGAACCTCTACGGCGAGGACGGTGAGCTCGCGTTCTCCTCCGAGACCCTCGCCGAGTGGTTCCAGATCACCGAGGACCTGCTGGAGAGCGGCGGGCAGCCGGGCGCCTCTCAGAGCGTGGAGATCGAGGCGGGTGGCCCCGACCAGTCGGTGCTGGCCACCAACACCGGCGCGATGGCGCACTTTTGGAGCAACCAGCTGGGCGGGCTGACCGCGTCCTCCGACCGTGACCTCGAACTGCTGCGCTACCCGGGTGAGAGCGATGGCGAGCGTACCGGCATGTACTTCAAGCCGGCGATGTTCTACTCGGTCTCGGCCGGGAGCGAGCACCCGCAGGAGGCGGCCCGGTTCGTCGACTTCATGATCAACGACAACCAGGCGGCCGAGCTGATCCTGGCCGACCTGGGGCTGCCCGCCAACATCGACGTGCGGGCGCACATCCTGAGCTCGCTGCCCGAGGCGGACGAGCGCAGCGCTATCTTCCTGACGGACGTGGAGGGCGACATCGTCGACGGCAACCCGCCGCCGCCGATCGGCGCCGGTGAGGTCGTGGAGATCACCAAGCGGGTGTCCGATGAGCTGGCCTTCGGCAACCTCACGCCCGAGGACGCGGCGGAGCAGTTCATCACCGAGGTGGAGTCCGCCACCGGTTCCTCCTGAGGTGGTACTCGATCCGCATGACGTGGGCCGGGCCCGGTGGGAGCGTTCCCCCGGGTCTGGCCCCTCTCCTTTGTCGGAGCGCACATGAAGGTGCCCCGCTCCCCTTGGGTGGGAGCGGGGCACGGTGTCGGTCGGTGGCGGTTACTTGGGGAATCGCAGGGTGGCCCCGGCCTCGCCGCTGGGTTCGCCCTCCTCCAGCAGCTCACTGAACCGGGCGTCCGACATCACCGCCGAGCGCAGCATCAGGGCGCTGGCCGGCGCCTGGAAACCGGAGTTCGGATCGTCCAGGCCCCGGGGTGAGGTGTCCACCAGGATCGGGGAGGTGGTCGAGCCCCACAGGTGTGGTTCGTCCTCCCTGTCGGCTCCCAGTAGCAGGGTGTCCACCCGGCCCTCCGACAGCATCGGCAGGGTGGGGGTGGTGCCGCGAACCGCCTGGTCGTGGGCGAGTTTGCGGTGGTAGTCGTCGATGGTCTGTTCCTGTTCCTGCTGCACCAGTTCGCGCAGGCATTCCTCAGCGCTCTCCTGCAGGCGCTCCTCCGCGTCGATTCCTCCGCGGCCACCGGCCACCACCCTGATGGGGATGGTGAGTTGCCGCGGGCCGAGGTTGTCGCGCAGGTAGGCGATGGCCTCGTCGTCTCCGCCCACGATGATGGCCTGGGCCCCGACCTTGGCCACGGCCTTGCGGACCAGTTCGGCGACCCCTACGGCGTTCTCACGCCAGATGTCCTGAGCGGTGCCGGTGTCGGCTCGGCGTCCACCCGCGTCCCCGCGCTGACCGGGGAAGATCCGGGTGGCCCCGTCGATGTTCTGCATGTTCTCGCCGACGTTCTCGGATTCGAGGACGGGCCCTTCGGTGGGATGGCCGGCGTAGGCGTACACCTTGGCCTTGACCCGGTCCAGGGCCACCAGGACGTAGGGCCGCCGGCGGCCGCGGTCGATGGCCAGTGGAAGGGCGTCGGGGACCGGAAGGAACGAGGCGCGGTCCTGCCCGGGTGGCGAGGTCAGCGTGTACTCGCCCAAGAGTCGTCCTTGGGAGGCGTAGGCCGCCTGGCCGTGGTCGCCGTAGGCGCGGGAGTTTCCCTCCCCGATGGCCTCTTCCAGGACGTCGAGGGTGGCCTCGTCGGTGCCCAGCGCCGCCAGTTCCTCGCGTAGGTGGCGCCAGCGCAGATCGATCTTCTTGTCGGCGTCGGTGGTGTCCCGGCTGGTGTCCAGGTGCACCGATGCCACGGGGCCGTCGCTCTCGTACAGAGGTCGCAGAAAACCAAGATCCATCAAGTTCGCGGGACGCGTGTACCCCCGCCCCGCCCACCTCCTTCTCGGGGTCGGCCTGTCGACGATCCTGAAGGTCCATGGTGGTTTCCGAAAGGGCGCCACGTCGAATCAGACACGGAAGTTGCCCGGAGATTTCCAGTCTTTTCCTGTTCGTCCTAAGTCAGGCCGGTTCGACTTCGTCCAGCGCTCGGTCGATCACTCCCCGTGTGAGCCTCAGAATGGCGACCACGGCCAGGATCAGACCGATCGTTCCCGCCACCAGGTAGGGGACTGCCAGGGCCCATTCGCGACCCAACGTCCCTTCCAGGGCGGAGGCGAGTGCGCCGCCCAGGGCCATGCCGATCGAGAGCATCCCCCACGACAGGGTCCGGTGGGCGCTGAAGGCCCGTGAACGCAGCCGGTCGGGGGTCAGACGTTGGAAGAGGCTGATCAGCGTGATGTTCCACCAAGTGGCGGCGAACCCGGTGAACAGGTAGCAGAGCACGAACATCGGAACGTCGCGCGTGAGCCCCACGGTCAGAGCGGTCGTGCCCAGGATCACCAGGACCACGGCCAGGGCGGTGGCCGGGTGTACCCGGTGGGAGAAGGAGGGCACCACCAGTGCGCCCAGGACGGCGCCCACCGCGGTCACGGTCATCAACAACCCGTAGCCCTGGGGCCCCACCCCCAGCACGTCCTGGGCGAAGAGCACCAGGACCGCCGCCATCATCGCCGCGGCCAGGTTGGAGGCCCCACTGACCAGGGCTGTCAAGCGCAGCACCGGGTGGTGCCACAACCACGACAGTCCTTCGCCCAGCATGACGCGAATTCCGGGGCGTCGCCGTCCGTCCGTCGCCGGGCGGTGATCGCCGCTCAGACCCAGCAGACAGACCAGGGCCGACAGGATGAGCGCGGCCTGCGCGCCGAAGGCCCAGGCGGTGGAAGCGGCCAGCAGCATGCCGGCGATCGGGGCGCCCAGGAACTTGTTGAGCACCCGCTCCACTCCCTGCAGGTGGCCGTTGGCCCGCTCCAACCGTTGATGGGGGACCAGGGTGGGCACCATGGCCTGCGCGGTGTTGTCGAAGAACACTTCGCAGGTACCCACCAGCAGCGCGACGCCGACCAGCAACGGGATCGAGCCCGCACCCAGGGCGATCGTGGTGGTCAGTCCCACCAGCAGTACCGTCTTGACGCCCGCCGCGGCCACCATCAGTCGGCGGCGGTCGACCCGGTCGCCCACCACCCCGGCGATCAGGGCGAACAACAGCCAGGGCAGGCGGGTGGCGGCACCCACCAGCGCCACCTGGAAGGGGTCGTCGGTGAGGGTGGCGGCGTACCAGGGCAGCGCCACCACCGCGATCCCATCGCCCAGGTTGCCCAGGCCCATGGCGCCCAGGAGCATGCCGAATCGGCGGCCCAGGGGTTGGCGGGGGGAATGTTCGGCACCGGTTCGGATCGGCTTTTCGGTCATGGAGTCCTTCGATGAGGGGGTCGCCGATCAGACTGGCACAGGGTCGGTGGGCCGGACAGGTCCTTTTCCCGTGGGCGGAAACGGCGGTGCGGAGCGTGCCTCGACCCGATCGAAGCCGCACCGCAACTGTCGGGTCGGAGTGGGTGGGGCGTCCGTAACTTGGGGGTGCGAGCAAGGGAGGAACCGATGCTGGACCGGTTGAACGAGGCGCTGGAGCGGGTCGAAAGAGACCTGGGCGAGCCCGTGGACGTGGCCGCGATGGCGCGTTCGGTGTTCGTCTCCGAGCAGCACTTCCGACGGATGTTCTCGGCGCTGTCGGGGATGCCGATCTCGGAGTACGTGCGCCGGCGACGCCTGACCCTGGCCGGGGCCGAGGTGATCCAGGGCAGGGACACCTTGCTCGACATCGCGGTGCGTTACGGCTACGGCTCGGCCGAGGCGTTCGGTCGGGCGTTCCGGTCCGTGCACGGGGTCGGCCCTGGCGAGGTTCGCCGCGGCGGCGCCGTGCTCGGCTCCCAATCGCGATTGACCTTCCACCTGACCATCGAAGGGAACACCATCATGCGCTATCGGATCGTCGACAAGGACGCGTTCGCCGTCACCGGACCAAGGGCACGGGTACCGCTGGTCTCCGAGGGGCCCAACGAGGCCATGATCGAGTTCGTCAAGGGCATCGACGAGGCCACCCACGAGAGGATCGAGGAACTGTCCGACCAGGAACCGAGCGGGACGCTGGGTGTGACCCACGCTCTGGAGCCGGGTCGTGGGGAGGGAAGCGCCATCGACTACTACCAGGGAGCCGCCACCTTCGCCACGGAGGTTCCCGAGGGGATGGAGTCACTGCGGGTGCCGGCGGGCACCTGGGTGGTCTTCCCCTTCGAGCGGTACACCTTCCCCGAGCAGATCCAGCGGATCTGGTTGTACGCCTTCTCCGAGTGGTTCCCCTCCAACCCCGCCTACCAGCACGGGCAGGGGCCGGACATGCTGAAGCTGGACTACGACGAGCAGGAGGAGGGCCTGGTCTCCGGGGAGCTGTGGATGCCGGTGGAGAAGGTCTGATCCGGGCGTGTACATGTGTGCGCCCGCTCTGGGGTGGTCTTCCGTCCGGGGTGGTCGGGGACGCGCTCAGCCGACCCCGGAGGGGCGAGGGCGCAGGCGGTTCTGTTCGAGGAAGCGCCGCAGTACCTCGTTGAAGCGGCCGGCGCGCTCCAGGTTGGGAAGGTGACCGGCCCCTTCGATGATCTCCATGATCGAGTCCGGGACGCGCACGTGCATGAGTTCGGCGCCCTTGGGCGGGGTGAATCCGTCGTGTTGGCCCACCACGAGCAGGGTGGGGGCGGAGATGTGCCTGAGCAGCGGGGTGTGGTCGGGGCGCCGGGCCCGACCCAGTTGGGCGGCGGCCACGCCCTCGGGAGGTGCGGCGCACATCATGTCGCGCACGTGGTCGGCGACCGCGGGCAGGTCACGGACGTTGTCGGCGGTCATCATGCCCACGAGCATGTCGTCGGCGTAGCCGCGCATGCCCTCCTCGCGCAGCCGTGCGGCCAGCCGCTCACGGGCCAGGCGGCCCTGTTCGGTCTCGGGCAGGGGGTTGGTGGCCACCAGGGTCAGGGAGTCGACCCGGTCGGGGAAGAGGCGGCACATCTCCAAGGCGACCTGGCCGCCCATGGACACACCCACGACGTTGACCACGTCCAACCCCAGGTGGTCGAGCAGCGCGGCCATGTCCCGCGCGAAGACGTCCAGGGGGGTGACCCCCGGCACGACCGTGGAGCTGCCGTAGCCACGCAGGTCGGGAACGATGGTTCGATAACCACGTCCGGCCAGCGCTCGGACCTGGGGTTCCCACATCGTCCGATCGAAGGGGTGCCCGTGCAGGAACAGCACGGGGCATCCCGCCCCACGATCGGTGTAACCGACGCTGATTCCGCGCACGGACGCGGTGTCCAGGTCGTCCTGGTTCGCGGTGTTCGTCATCTGGTGAGCCACAACAATCGATGTTATTCATCGGGTCAAGGGGAGCAATAGGGTGCACCTTGAAAAACGGCGGGCCGTAGGTGGTCCCTCGACACCTACGGCCCGTGCACCACGGCCCGCCGTCCTCGGGCATGGTGCGGCACGGTGGGCCTTGCCACTCGTACCGGTGACCGGAGCGCGAACGCCCCGGCACCTGGGGAGACGCTCGTCGGAGCGTTCGAGTTCGGACGGAAGTCCCAAGGAACGGGAAAATCTGTACAGAACTTCGTAGGATCGGCTTTCAGTCGTCTCGACGGGCCAGGAGCAGGGCGGCGAGCAGGTGGGGCACGGCGAAAAGGGCGAAGGCCGCGCCGTGACCCATGGCGGTGAACACCCCCGCGTACACCAGGAACGTGGTGATGCCGAGGGTCTCGGTGCCAAGGTCCGCCAACGAGGTGACCGTGGCTCGGCCGGGGCCGGTGATGCTCTCTTGTAGACGGGCATCGGCCACCACCATCATCGCCTGGCACACCCCGAATCCGAAACCGAGCAGCGCCCAACCCGCCGGGCCGGTGAACAGGGCTCCGGCCGCGATGGCCACCGAGGCCAGGGTCATCAGCGCGGCCAGAGCCCGGCCGGGGAGTCGGGAGAGCGGGCCGGCGGAGAGACCTCCCAGGGTCACCCCGACCCACACCACCAGCACCACCAACGGCACCGATTGCGCGGGGACCCCCGCGTCACGGGCCAGCAGTGGAACGTACTCCTCCAAAGCCCCCCAAAAGGCGCTGACCAGCACCACCAACAGCAATGCCGGACGCACCCCAGGGTTGTGGCGTACCTCGGCCAGGCCTGAGCGCAGGGTCTGGAGGTAGCCCGGTTCGTCGCCGGGGTCGCGCTCACGCACGCGATGTTCGGGCAGGGCCAAAGCGCACACCGAACACAGCAGACAGGCGGCCACGCTGGCCAGGCCGATGACCATGTAGCCGCCATGGGTCATGGCGGGAACGGCCACCAGGGTGGCCACGCCCACCGCGGCCACACCCAGGGCCCGGGTCAGGCCCATCACGCGGGGATAGGCGTCGGTCCCCCCGCGGTGGTCGAGTTCGGTGTACACCAGTGCCTCGAAGGCGCCGGAGGACAAGGCTCCGGCCGCGCCCCAGAGCACGAACCCCAGGGCGAACGCCCACGGGGAGGGTAGGAGCAACCACAGCGCGAACGCGGATCCGGTCAGAAGCGGGGCGGTCGCCAGCAGGTGGCGGCGCGGCACCAGATCGGCCAGGGCACCGGCCGGCACGGTCAACAGCACCGAGGTCAGGGACCACAGCACGAACAGCGCGCTGATGTGGGTGACCGTCAGGCCGTTCTCGGCGAACAGCAGGGCGTAGAGCGGGTAGAGGAGGATGAACTCCTCGAAGAAGGCGTAGCCGTAGACCGGCCAGGTCAGCCGGATCAGACGCGTGCGGGGCACACGTGGGTTCACGGTGGTCATGGAGGCCTTTTCCGTCGAACGGGTCGGGGACACCGGATGCGTTCGGTGCGTCCGGCGGTCCTCGGACGTTCGCCGCGGATCGACCTCTGGCTATGACTTAACATCGCTTGCGCATGTCACCAGGCTAGAACAGTGGATCGGTTCGGCGCGAGTGGATTCTCGACCCGTGGGCCAAGGCCCTTGCGACGTCAGCGGCCGGTGGGCAGGTCCGGGTGCGGCCCCAGACGTGGCACCGGAGGCAGGGGCGCTCGCCCGGGTCGGGCCTCGAAGGCCTGGATCAGGTAGGTGCTCAGCCGGCGAGAGGCGGCCATGGCCTGGGCTTCGGTGGCGGCCGTGATCCCCCTGTTGGCCATCATGACCAGGGTGAGGTCGTCCCGGACGAAGTCGGGGCGCAGCCGCCCGGCGTCCTTGGCCCGGCGGGCGAGTTCGGCGAAGCCGTTCTCGGCGCGGATCCGCTCGGCCTCGAAGAGCGCCGGGTCGGGCAGGACCTCCAGGAAGATCGCGCTCAAGCCGCGGTCCGTGGCCTGCATGACGCATGTCTTCTCGATCACGGTGGTGAAGCCCCGCCAGGGATCGGGGTCGGCCAAGGCGTCGTCGATCACCGCCACGCATTCGGCGACCTGGTCGCGGGAGACCTCGGCGAGCAGTTCCGACTTGGTGGGGAAGTGCCGGTAGAGCGTGGCGACGCCGACCCCGGCCCGGCGGGCGATGGCGGTCATGGACGCTTCCATGCCCTGCTCGGCGAAGATCGTGTGCGCGCTGTCCAGGACACGGCGGCGGTTGTGCAGCGCGTCGGTACGAGGTTTCCGAGAGGATCCGGTCGTCATGTCTCCCACTTTAGCGTTAACCGGAGGGCCTACTCCATTTCGGTCGTTACCTTTGACGACGGCGGTGCGAGCCGCCCGCCGCAAGAGGAAACGGGGACGATCTTGGAACGCATGCGCATGGCCCGCTACGACCGTTACGGCCCTCCGGAGGTGCTGTACGTGACCACCGTGCCACGGCCCGAACCGTCCCCGCACCAGGTCCTGGTGCGGGTGCGTGCGACGAGTGTCAACGGTGGTGAGCTGCGCATGCGATCGGGTGAGCTCGCCCTCCTGGGCGGTCGACGGTTCCCCAAGACCCTCGGGATCGACTTCGTCGGCGAGGTCGTCGCCAGGGGCGCGAAGATCTCCACCGTGACCGTGGGGGAACGGGTGTGGGGTGCCCTGCCGCGCCTGGCCACCGAGTCCAACGCCGAGTACGTGGTGGTCGATCCGGGCCGACTCTCCCCCGCCCCGGCCGATCTGGATCCGGTCGAGGCGGTCACCCTGCTCGCGGGTGGCACCACCGGCATTACCGCGCTACGCGACCACGCGCGCCTACGCGCGAATGAGCGTGTGCTGGTGCGCGGCGCCGCGGGAGGGGTCGGGAGCGTGGTGGTGCAGTTGGCCAAGGCCCGGGGCGCGCACGTCACGGCCCTGGCTCGGGAGGCCAACCTGGACTTCGTGCGTGGACTGGGCGCCGACGTCGCCTTGGACCATCATGCGCACGGCCCCGCCGACCTGGGCTCCTTCGACGTGATCATCGACTGTGTGGGCACCGACGTGCCCGCCTACCGGGCCCTGCTCGCTCCGCGTGGGCGGATGGTGGCCATCGTTTTCGGTGCGGTGCGCGACCTGGGCCACATCGTGGGTTCGATCGTGTACGGGCGTGGGAGGGTGCGCTTCTTCAGCGGCAACCCCAAGCGGCCGTTGCTGAGCGAACTCGCGGGCTTGGTCGAGGGAGGACGGGTGCGTCCGGTGGTGGACACCGTGTACGAACTCGACGACGTCGCCGCCGCCCATCGGGCGTTGGAGGCCGGGGGCGTGCGGGGCAAGCACGTCATCCGCGTCGACTGACCCGGCTCAGTCGGAGGCGTGTTCGGCCCAGTCCTCGGTGTGGCGGTGGGCGCCCAACCCCACGGCGGTGAACTCGTCCCGGTCGTGGGGGCCCACGATCACGCCCAATCGGCGCAGAGTGCGGGAGAGCAGGAATCCGTCGGCGGGAGCCGGTTCGTCCGCGCCCACGCGCAACGGTCCCAGGGTGAGCTCGCCGTGCTCCCACACGGCGGCCGCCTGGGTCATGGCTCCGCCGAAGGAGTCGATCTCCACATAGGCGAGGGGCCCGCCACGCGACCACTCGGTCGCCCATCGTGACAGCCACGCGGGCAACAGGTGGAACTCGCGAAAGGGACGCTCGCCCAAAGGCCCGGAATCGTGTAGCGCGTCGGTCAACGGAACCAGGGCCAACCCCTGCAATAGTCCGAATCGTTGGGCTCGGGGTAGGTCGACCGTCGCCTCGCGTATCAGCGCGGCATCGGCGATGACGGCTTCGAGCGTGTATCCCACGAAAGGGCTCCCATGAGGACGAGGGGCATTGAGGATCCTGCGGACCAAGATCGTTACTTTAAGTCACATGATGAATACGGAAGGTCGCCAGATGTTCATTCTCCGGTGGTGGGAACCTTCCCGGACTCGTGGCGAGATGGTCAACGGTCCTTTTCCCCCGATGCCCCCAGGAGCCCTCGCATGCCGGATACCCCCCACTTCAGTACCCCTTCCGTTTCCTCCCCCGAACCAGGTGTGATGGCGACCCGACGGCAGGCGCTCATGGGAGCCGTCACGTTGGGTGCCGCGGCGCTGGGTACGACCCTCGGTGCGTCATCCGCGTCAGCGGCCACCTCGACCCCCCGAGGCCCCATGATCTCCGACCCCTTCACCCTGGGAGTCGCCTCCGGCGACCCCTTCCACGACAGCGTCGTCCTATGGACTCGACTGGCCCCCGACCCCCTGGCCGAGGACGGCCTGGGCGGCATGCCCGACCGTGTGGTCGAGGTCCAATGGCAGATCTCCCAGGACGAGAACTTCTCTCGTACGGTCGCCGCCGGAACGGTGGAGACCGGCCCCGATCAGGCCCACTCCGTGCACGTGGAGGCACAGGGCCTGCGTCCTCGCGCCGACTACTTCTACCGGTTCCGCGTCGGCGGTGAGATCAGCCCCGTGGGACGCACCCGCACCGCCCCGGCCCCGGGCGCTCGCCTGAACCACTTCGCGTTCGCCATCGCCAGCTGCCAGAGCTACGCACAAGGGCACTACACGGCCCAGGCCCATCTGGCCCAGGAGGACCTGGACCTGGTGGCCTTCCTCGGCGACTACATCTACGAGACCGAGGACCAGGGCGATATCGGTCGCGGCCACCTGCCCCCGGTGGAGGTGCGTTCCCTGGCCGAGTACCGTCTGCGGCACGCCCAGTACAAGACCGACCACGACCTTCAGGCCGCACACGCGGCCTTCCCCTGGGCGGTGGTCTTCGACGACCACGAACTCGAGAACAACTGGGCCGACGACACCTCCTACGGGGAGGACGTCCCGCCCGAGGAGTTCATGCGGCGCCGAGAGAACGCGCTGAAGGCCTACTATGAGCACATGCCCCTGCGCGCAGCCCAACGCCCTGCTGGACCCGACCTGCACCTGTACCGCCGGCTCGTGTTCGGAAACCTGGTCGACATGCACCTGCTGGACACCCGCCAGTACCGGGACGTGCAGGTGGCGGATGAGGAGCGCGGGGACCCCGACCGCAGCATGCTGGGCGCCGACCAGCGACGTTGGCTCTCCCAGGGGCTGGGCGATTCCACCGCCACCTGGAACGTGTTGGCCCAGCAGGTGTTCTTCTCCCAGCGCGACTTCGCCGAGGGCGCGCTCACCGACTTCAGCGACGACGCCTGGGACAATTACCGGTTCGAACGCGACGCGGTGCGCGATGAACTGGCCGAGGTGGGCAACGCCGTGGTGCTCACCGGGGACGTGCACGCCAATTACGTGGTCGACGTCAAAGCCGACTTCGACGACCCCGACTCGGCGACGGTGGCCACCGAACTGGTGGGGACGTCCTTCACCAGCGGCCGCGACGGCGTCGAACAGAACAACCCGGGTGACGCGGTCCAGCTGCGGGAGAACCCCCACATCAAGTTCATCAACCGCAAACGCGGATACGTGCGCAACACCGTCACCCCCACCGAGTGGACGGCCGACTACCGGGTGGTGGACCGGGTGAGTGAACCGGATGCCCCGATCCGTGACCGGGCACGGTTCGTCATCGAGTCCGGCGAACCCGGCGCCCACCCCCTGGCCTAGATCGCACCCGATCCGGGGTCGGGCGGGATCTTGCGTCCGACCCCGTGCGCTCCGGCGGTCTGGGCCGGGACGGCCCCGGCTCCGTCGGCGATCGCCCGTTCAGAACCTGTAATGGGACACACGCATCGACGCACGTGTGGGACCCCAGGCGTTGAACGCCCGGTACATGGTTCGGTAACCCCACTCGGGGACGTCGGCGTACTCGGCCACGAGCGGATACTCCCCCACCAAGCGCAACCCGGGGTTCCACCGTTCGGGGGTGCGGGGGTCGTTCATGCCGAACATGGCCACGCCGTGGGCACGGGCCGTCGCACTCACCCACCCGGGGACCGTGTCGAAGACGATCTCCCCACCCAGGGGGAAGTGCTCGACCAACCGGTCGAGCAACTGTCGTGTCCGGTCCGGTGGCAGGTATTCGATCAGGCCCTCGGCGATGATCAGCACCGGTGCGTCGGAGGGGACATCACCCGCCCAGTCGGGCTCGGTGACCGAACCGGACAGCAGGTGATAGCCCTGGGGTTCGGGCAGTAGCCCTTGCCGTAGTTCGACCACGTTGGGCAGGTCCAGGTCGAACCAGCGGCCGCCCGTCGGCACCCCCAGGCGCAGGGCCCGCGCGTCCAGGCCACAGGCCAGGTGCAGCACGGTGCCCCCGGGGTTCTCGGCCATCCAGCGGCGTGCCCGTTCGTCGATGCGTCGGGCCCTGAGGAGTACGAGGTTGCGGTCTCCGCCCACACCCCACAAGACGCGCCGGTCGAACTCCAGGCGGTCGAAGACGTCCACTGCCCAGACGTCGCCCAGCAACGGTGGGTCGTTCCGAAAGTCCAGGACCTTGATGTAGACGGTCCACAACAGCGTCTTCTCGATCGCGCCCAATCGGACCCCGTGTGTCTGTCCGCCCATCGCGTCCCCTTCACTCGTGTGGGCGGGTTCCTACCCCGACGATCGTTCGACGGACCGGGGTTTCTCGCGCTTCGCGGGTCGTCGAGGACGAAACGATCGGGGCGCGACGGAGTTCGGTGCGGTCAGTCCTCGGGACTGATCCACAGGGCTTCGGCCGCGACCAGCCCCAGGGCCTGGTCGCGTTCCTGGCCGCCCTTCTCCGGGCGCACCGAGATCTGGATCGAGCCGGCGAAGGGTTGGCGCTCGACCACGGTGACGCGCATGCCGATGCCGAGGTCGATGTCGGCCAGGTAGCGCAGCAGTTCGGGGTCGATGTCGTTGACCCGCACGATCACCCCTTGGGTGTCGGCCTCGGCCTCCGACAACAACACCGTCTCGCGCTGGACGATGGTGCCCTCGCGGGTGGGGATGGGGTCACCGTGCGGGTCCACCACCGGATCTCCCAGGTGGGAGGCGATGCGGTCGACGAACTTGTCCGAGACCACGTGTTCGAGGATTTCGGCCTCGTCGTGCACCTCGTCCCAGGAGTAGCCCAGCTCGGCCACCAGGTAGGTCTCCAGCAGTCGGTGCCGGCGCAGTACCGCCAAGGCGGCCTTGGTTCCGACCTCGGTCAGGCTCACGTTGCCGTAGCGCTGGTGTTGGACGAACCCGAGTTCGTTGAGCTTGCGCAGCATCCCCGAAACCGAGGAGTTGGACACCGCCAGCCGCTCGGCCATCCCGGAGATGGTCACCGGTCCGGTGCCGCGCTCCTGGAGGTCGTAGATGACCTTCACGTAGTCCTCGGCCGATGTGGACGGCCGTGCCGGTGTGTGCCCCATGCCCGTAACCGTATCGTGTACCGCTTCGGCGCCACGATTTCCGCGCCGTCGCCCGTGGACCACGCCGTTCCGTTCATAAGACGGCGCGGGGCGGATTCCGCGGGTGCGGGCGGTGCCTCCTCGGGTCAGGATCTCGGGCTCCGGAGATGCCGGTGCTTCGGGTGCGGTTGGACGGAGTCGGAACGTCCGGCGTTTCCCCGTGGTGGCATGACCGGTCCCGCCCTCGACCCGATTAGCCCGCCTCCACGAACCCGGGGCCCGGCGACCTCCCCGACGGTTCAGGTGAGGTGTGCGCCCGAGGTGGGTGCGGGGCACGTTCGGGCGCCACTGGATTTCGCACTGTGCCGGTCGGGGATCCAGGGACCGACCGTAACTCGGAAAATCATTCTCTCGAGAACAGAACGAGCGCGAATTGGTCCGAGTTCGCGCCGTTTTGCACTTGAGGCGTTATCGATTGTCGAAGTCGAGTTCCGAAAACCTGCACCAAGCGGCCTTCCTGGCCACAAGACTGTGAGGTGACGCTAGGAAGGGAGCAGATGGACGACGTTCGGGTTCGGTACGTGTTGGCGTTCGACTCCTCGTGTGAGCGGTGCGCGAGTATCTCCACCGCGGTGGCGAGGGCCTCGGCGGGCAGGTTGGAGACCCTGCCGCTCACCCACACCGACGTGCGGGCCTGGCGGGCCAGGCAGTGGGGACCGACGGCCCCGTGGGTGCCCACACTGATCTGCAGGTACGGGCGGCGGGTGCGCTGTTGGCGCGGGGCGGCGATGATCGCGCCGCTGGTGCGCGGGCTGGGTGCGCGGGCGAGCCTGCGGGTCGTGGAGGTCCTGGGCGAACTCGGTCGCAGCCGGCGGGCGCCCCATGAGGACCACCACCGGTGGGGGCGGGTGGTCGCCGGACTGCGCGCCGTGTGGGATCTGACCCTGGCCCGGCGTACTCCGGACCTGGCCCGCTCGGACCAGGCGCTGGCCCGCGAGTGGGTGGAGGAGCACCGTTCCCGGCTGCCCACCGACTTCGACGAGTTCGCCGTCCATCCCCTGGTGCGACGCAGGTTGATCTTCGCCGAACTCTCCCCCGAACAACGACGCGACCTGTGGGCCGAACACCTGCGCCGTTTCGACCTGGCCAACCCGGACCTGACGCGGGATCAGCGCGCCGCCCTGGACCTGGCCGTGGTGACCTTCTCCGAGGAACAGGTCTTTCGGGACGGGCTGGGCCCGGTGCTGGAACAACGGTTGCGCGACCGTGCGGTGGCCGCATTCGGCTCCTACCGGGCACACGCGCTGCTGGCGACCCTGGGCCCGGTCGAGACCGACCCCGAATGCGTGGCCGCCCAACCGTTGGTCCCCCGCCGTCGTTCCTGGGCGCCCTGCCTGTCCAAGGGGTGTGTGGAGATGCCCTTCACCTGCGGGGTGGCCTGGGTGTCCACGCACGATCGCAGTGCCTCTCTGGCCATCACACGGGCCCATCCTTGACCCTTCCTCCTGGCCTGGCCCGTCCTCCCACGTCGATCGGCGCTTCGTGGGTGGATGGACCGGGCCGATGCCCTGGCCGCCGGGCGTGGGCGCGCCAGGGCATCCTCTTGGCTTCCCGTTCCGCTTCGGCGCGGGTGGGCGCCCTCAGCTCAGGCGTTCGAGCAGCTTTCGGGCCAAGGGCGCGGAGGAGGCCGGGTTCTGGCCGGTGACCAGGGTGCGGTCGACCACGACGTGGGGCGCCCACGGTTCACCCTCCTCGACCTGGACGCCGGCCTCGGTGAGGCGGTCCTGCAACAACCAGCGAGCCTTGTCCGCCAGGCCGGCCTGGGTCTCCTCGGCGTTGGTGAAGGCCGCCGCCCGGTAGCCGGCGAAGGTGTTGGTGCCATCGGGGCGCTCGGCGGCCAAGAACGCGGCCGGGGCGTGGCAGACCACGCCCAGCGGTTTGCCCGACTCCAGGGCGGCGGTGAGCAGGTCACCGGAGACCGAGTCGACCGCCAGGTCCTCCATGGGTCCGTGCCCACCGGGGTAGTAGACGGCGTCGTAGTCGTCCAGGTCGACCTCCTCCAGTCGGATCGGTGCGCCCAACTCCGTCATGGACGCCAGGGTGGAGGCGACGCGCTCGGCGCCCTCCACGCCACCGTTGGCGTCGGCGGTCAGACTGGCCTCATCGACGGTGGGTTCGACCCCTCCGGGGGTGGCCACGACGACCTGGTATCCGGCCTCGGTGAGGATCTCGTAGGGGGCCACGGCCTCCTCGGCCCAGAAACCGGTGGGGTGTCGGGTTCCGTCGGCCAGGGTCCAGTGGTCGACGCCGGTCATCACGAACAGGATCTTGGACTTGGGCATGGTTGCTCGCACTCTTCCGAACGTGTGTTCTGGTGTGTGGTTCGGGCGGTTGTGCCACGGATTCCCGAACGTAGCGGTGCGGGCCCATCGATGGCCAATGGGATCGCCGGAGATCAAGGTCATGGTGTTCGCGCGGGTGCGTTCGGGCAGTCTGGGGAACATGAGCGAGCACACCACGGCGACCATGTTCGCCAACAGACAGAGCATCTATGGCGGCCCCGAGGTGCTGGAGTGGACCAGGGTGCCTCGGCCCGACCCCGGGCCGGGGCAGATCCTGGTCGCGGTCCGGGCCGCCGGGGTCAATCCCACCGACTGGAAGCATCGCGCCCAAGGCGTGTTCTTGAACCGGCTTCCCCTCGTCCTGGGTTGGGACGTCTCCGGTGTGGTCGAACGGGTGGGCTATGGCGTCACCCTGTTCGAGCCCGGTGAGGAGGTCTTCGGGATGTTGCCCTACCCGCACGGGGTGGGTTCGCACGCCGAGTACGCGCTGGGTCCGGCGCGTGCCTTCACCCACAAGCCCTCCGAGATCGACCATGTCCGGGCCGGGGCGCTGCCGTTGGCCGCGTTGACCGCCCACCAGGCATTGGTCGACACCGCCCGCGTCGGTGCCGGGCAGCGGGTGCTGGTGCACGCGGCCGCCGGCGGGGTGGGCCATTTGGGCGTACAGATCGCCAAGGCGCACGGGGCGCACGTCATCGGCACCGCGAGCGCGCCCAAGCACGACTTCCTGCGCGAGTTGGGCGCGGACGAGGTCGTGGACTATCGCGAGGTCGACTTCGCCGAGGTGGTCGAGGAGGTGGACGTGGTCCTGGACCCGGTTTCGGGCCAGACCCGAGCCCGTTCCCTGGACCTGCTGCGCCCGGGTGGAGTCCTGGTCTCGCTGCTGCCCGGCCAGGACCCCGACGAGGCGGCCAAGGTCGAAAGGCTGGGCGTGCGGGCGAAGACGATGTTGGTGGAGGCCGACCACGAGGGGATGCGCGCCATCGCCGACCTGGTGGCGCGGGGCGCCCTGCGACCGCACGTGGAGGCGACCTTCCCGATGGACCAGGCGGCCAAGGCGCACGCCCTGGGCGAGAAGGGGCACACCACCGGCAAGATCGTCCTGGTCGCCGAGAACGCCTGAACGTCCTGGGCCGGACCGAGGTCTCCCCCGCGTGGGGGAGGTGTCCACGCATGATCCCCTGTCTGCGGGAGGCGTGCTCGGGGTGCCCGGCGAAGACCGGGGTGTATGGACACACCACCCGGTGTCGAACGCACCGAACCCCACCACCGAACACGTGCGCGATGGGCCTGGGCTGCCGCGGTCCTTACGACGCTGCTTCGTCGGAGGAGTTGAGCGAGGCGGGCAAGGGCACCCCGGTGGGACGGCGGCGGGCGGCCCGGGGCGGGCCTGTTCCGGCCGGGCGGCCAGGCGCGGCAGCGTGTCCTCACTGGCCGCGGGCCGGGACCCGGGCCTTCAACAGCATCTCCTCGTACTCCTCCTCCGGATCCGAGTCCAATACGATCGCCCCGCCCGCCCCGATGGTCAGTTCCCCGCCGGCGCGCACGGCCGTGCGGATGACGATGCTCAGATCCGCCTCACCGGAGTGCGACACATACCCCAGCGCCCCGGAGTACACCCCGCGCGCCGAGGACTCCAGCCGGTCGATGATCCGCATGGTGCGCACCTTGGGCGCGCCCGTCATCGAGCCGCCGGGGAAGCAGGCGCGCACCGCCGCCATCGTCGACACCTCCGGCCGGAGTCGGCCCTCGATGGTGGAGACGAGCTGGTGCACGGTGGTGTGGGACTCGGTGTACATGAACGCCGGCACCCGCACCGAACCCACCTCGCACACCCGCCCCAGGTCGTTGCGGAGCAGGTCCACGATCATCAGGTTCTCGGCACGGGTCTTGGCGTCGGTGCGCAGCCGCTCGACGACACGCGCGTCGACCCGCGGGTCGGGGTGACGCGGCGCGGTGCCCTTGATGGGTCGGCTCTCGGCCACACGGTCGGAGTCGACACGCAGGAAGCGTTCGGGGGAGGCGCTGAGCACGCTCACCTCGCCCAGGCGCAGGTAGGCGGCGTAGGGGGCGGGGTTGGCCGCGCGCAGCCTTCGGTAGAAGTCCAGGTCCTCGCCCTGGTCGGGCAGGCGGACCCGGTTGGTCAGACAGATCTCGTAGCTTTCGCCCTGGGTGAGGTGGGCCAGGCACTCCTTGACATCGTCGACGTATCCGGCGTGGGGGCGCTCCAGCAGGGCGGGCAGGTCCACGGGGTCGGCGGACGGCGAGGGTCGGGGCGGGTCTGGAAGGTCGAGCAGCTCCGTGCGGGTGCGCTCCACCCAGGAGCGGGCGTCGGGTGCCCCGTCGGCGCACACCACGTAGGTGCGTCCCCGGTGGTGGTCCACTGCCACGAAACGATCGCAGCGCATCCACACCGCGTCCGGGGTGGGTGCGCTGTGGGTGCGTTCTCCCCCGGTGTGTGCCTTGAGTTCGTAGCCCAGGTAGCCCACGTAGCCGCCGGTGAAGTCGAAGGGCAGTCCGTGCTGGGAGGGGGCGGCTCCGGTGCGGCGCTCCAGGGCCTCGAAGACGGTGCCCGGTTCGGTGCGGGTTCCGTGGGCGTCGCGCACACGGACGCCCTCCCTTCCCACGTCGTAGGTGAGCACCTCGGCGGTGGGGCCTTGGGGTGCGCCCAGGAAGGAGAACCGGGCCGCCCCCTCGGGCCGGGAGCTGTCCAGCCAGAACGCGTACTCGGCGTCGGCGTACAGGTGGACGAAGGCCTTTTCGGTGTCGACCGCCCGATTGACTTCGGCCACCACGTGTTCGACGCCATGGGTGGGCCGTCGAGGCTCAAGCGCGGGTGACGGCGGTATGGGGAGGGTTCGCGAGCGTGTGTACGGGCGGGCCAGGTCCAGGAAGTTGGCCACCAACTCCGCGCCGTGTTCACCGGCCACCGACTCGGGATGGAACTGCACCCCCCACCGAGGCAGTTCACGGTGCGCCAGCCCCATGATCACGCCGTCTTCGGCCCGCGCGGTGACCCTCAACGTGGTCGGCGGGGGGTCGGCCACGGCCAGGGAGTGGTAGCGCACGGCGGTGAAGTCCTGCGCGATGCCGCTGAAGAGCCCGTGGCCGTCGTGTCGGACCCGGCTCAGATGACCATGTCGGGGCTGGGGCGCGGAATCGACCGAGGCTCCGGCCAGGTGGGCGATGGCCTGATGACCCAGGCACACCCCCAACACCGGCAGGTGGGAGTGGGCCAAAAGGTCGGGGACCCGGCCCAGGTCACGGGTGGTCTGCGGGCGCCCGGGGCCCGGTGAGACGACCACGGCGTCCACCGTGCCCGGGTCGAACCCGGCCCAGTCGGGGTCGTCGTTGGTCAACACCAGCGGCTCTTGGCCCAGGACACGGGCCAGGAGCTGGAAGACGTTGAATGTGTAGGAGTCGTGGTTGTCCACGAGGAGGACCCGCATCCCGCCCTTTCGTTCTCAGTAGGCGCGGCGTTCTCAATCGGCGCGGTGTTCGCGGCCGGTGCGGCCGGATTGCGACATTCCAGGTTACGGCGGTCGATGTCGTCACCTGCGCGCGGTGTCGGTTGTCCACAGATCCCGCCGACCCCTGGTGCGCCGCCCCCTGTCCGGGTACACAGGAAGAAGAGGACGAGGGGTCCGGCCCCTCGTGCGGACCAGGGAGTGGCACATGGCCGTCTTCACCGCGATGATCATGATCCTGATCATCCTGCCGCTGGCCTTCTTCTTCGTACTCACCGTCGGAGAGGTCGGGCGGGTCACCCAACATCACCAGTCCAGGCGGGCCGCGCGCACGCGTCCGCACCCGCCCGCTCCCCCACCCTTGGACGCGGCCGAGAACGAGCTGCGGTTGCGCTACGCCAGGGGCGAGATCGATCGTGAGGAGTTCCTACAGCGCAAGATCGACCTGGAACGCTGAGGACCCATCCGCCACCGCGAAAACGGTTGACACCCACCGGCGGATGGGTAAGGTACGAACGTCCTGTCGTCGACGAATGAGGTGGACGTTGCGCATCTGAGGTTCGCGATCATCACGCGGTACGGCCCTTGGCCGTCTATTCAGCGTGGTTGCAACCTCGGTGCATGAGCCGTCCCCGTTCCACAGGACCTCTTCCACCTTCTGCCCGGCCCCAGGCCGCGTGGTGCTCGCATACGAAGCCCTTTTCCACAACGCTTCCGACTGCGAGAGAAAACCATGTCTCAACCCGTCACCACCGACGTCTCGGTGGCCTGTTCCGACCTGACCTTCGGCTGGCCGGAGGGCACCACCGTCTTCGACGGATTGTCCCTGTCCACGGGCCGAGGGCGCATCGGCCTGGTCGGTGCCAATGGTTCGGGCAAGTCCACCCTGCTCAAGCTCCTGGCCGGACACCTGCGCCCGGCCCGCGGCTCGGTGACCGTCCACGGTCGCCTGGCCTACCTGCCGCAGAACATCACGCTCGACACCGAACCGACCGTCGACCACGCCCTGGGCATCGCGGACAAACGCGCCGCGCTCAACGCCATCGAGTCCGGCGACGCCTCCGAAGCCAACTTCGAGGTCATCGGTGAGGACTGGGACGTGGAGGAGCGCGCACTGGCCACCCTGGGAACGCTGGGGTTGGACGGCATCGGTCTGGACCGCACCGTCGGCGAACTCTCCGGTGGGGAGACCGTCCTGCTGCGCCTGGCCGCACTCCTCATGGAACGCCCCGACGTGTTGTTGCTGGACGAGCCCACCAACAACCTGGACCTGTTCGCCCGCCGGCGCTTGTACGAGGCCGTGGACTCTTGGCGCTCGGGAACCCTGATCGTGGTCAGCCACGACCTGGACCTGCTGGAGCGCGTGGACCGCACCGCCGAACTGCGCAAGGGCGAGGTCACCTGGTACGGCGGCGGATGGTCGGCCTACCAGGAGGCCCTGGGCGTCCAACAGGAGGCCGCCGAGCGGACCCTGCGCGCGGCCGAGTCCGACGTGCGCAAACAGAAGAAGGAGCTCGCCCAGACCCAGATCAAGCTGGCACGACGTCAACGCACCGCGAAGAAGGCCGCCGCGGAGAAGGGGATCCCCAAGATCGTCCAAGGTGCTCTGAAGCGGGCCGCCCAGGAGTCGGCGGGAAAACTCAAGGGGACGCACGAGGACCGCCTCCAAGAGGCACGCGAACGCAAGGATGAGGCCGCCGAAGCGGTCCGCGACGACGCCGAGATCAGGGTGGAGTTGCCGCACACCGCCGTACCCAACGGGCGAGACGTGGTGCGCGTCAGGGGGTTGCGTCCGGCCCATGGCCGGTTGCGCGGCGCGGACCTGTTGGTGAGCGGCCCCGAACGGATCGCCCTGGTGGGCCGCAACGGTGCGGGCAAGACCTCCCTGTTGCGCACCCTGGCCGGGCTGCTCGACCCGTTGGAGGGTGAGGCGAAGGTGATGGTGCCGCTGCGATTCCTGCCCCAGCGCCTGGACCTGTTGGACGAGGAACGGTCGGTGGTCGACAACGTCGCCGAGGCCGCACCCGGTGTGTCGGGGCAGCACATCCGCGCCCGGTTGGCCAAGTTCCTCTTCCGGGGGGCGCGTGCCGCGCAACCGGCCGGCACACTCTCGGGCGGGGAACGCTTCCGGGCGAGCCTGGCCATGACCATGCTGGCCGCTCCGGCCCCACAACTGTTGATGTTGGACGAGCCCACCAACAACCTGGACGTGTCCAGTGTCCGGCAGCTGACCGGTGCCCTGTCCGCCTACGAGGGCGCCCTGTTGGTGGCCTCGCACGACCTGCCGTTCCTGGAGTCGGTGGGGATCACCCGCTGGCTGTTCCTGGACGAGGAACTACACGAGACCACCGCCGAGCAGGTCCACGACCTGTTGGAGGGCCGTGAGCCCGAACAGGGCTGACGGTGAGGCCGGCGCTCACACGCCCGAGTGTCGCGGTGCCCGGTCAGGACACCGCGACACTCGGGCGGTGTTGGGTCAGGGCACGGGCTCGCCCGGGTAGGTGCCGAAGGACCACAGGTTGCCCTCGGGGTCGCGAACCGTGAACTCGCGGGATCCGTAGTCGGTGTCGGCCAGGGGCCTCGTGACGTCGGCGCCCCGCGCCCTCACCCGCTCGAAGAGGGCGTCGGGGTCGGTGGTGACGACGTAGGCGCCCATGGTCCCGGGCTCGCGGGTGTACTCCCTGCCGGGCTGGTGACTGCCCAGCATCAACCCGCCCCGGCCCTCGGGCCAGTTGAGCTGTGCGTGGTGGACGATCTCGCCTTCGCCGTACCGGGCGGCGACCACGAAACCGAAGGTCTCGACGTAGTAGTCGATCAGCTTGGGTGCGTCGGTGGCCTGTAGGGTCACCCACACGCTCGGATTGTTCTCGCTCATGGGGCCCACTGTGCTCCAGGCGTGTGGGCTCCGTCTTGAATGTTTCGGAACTCCCCGGCCGACCAGGCACCCGGGGACAGGCCGGTGAAACCAACGAACTCCCTGCTCAGGTGGGCCTGGTCACTGAAACCGGCCTGGGCGGCGACCTCGGCGAGGGAGGCGCGCCCGGTGGTCTTGACGCTTTCGGCGATCCTGGCCCGGGCGTGTTCGAAGCGCATCAACCGGGCCACCGTCTTCGGGGAACGTCCGCACTCGTTGTGGAAGAGGTTGCCCAGGTGACGTGTGCTCACCCCGACCTGCCGGGCGAGCGCGCCGATGGGGATCCTCCCCCGGGTACGTTCCAGCAACGTCCAGGCGTGCACGAGCGCGGCGGGCGGGGCGGCCACCTCCAGGTCGCGGTAGCGCCGGACCAGGTGGTGGCGCACCAGCGTGAAGGCCTCGTCCCAGCCCCGGCTCCCGGACAGCCGGTCCAGGACCTGTGATCCTTCACGGCCCAGGAAGTCGGCCCCGTCGAAGTCGTGTACGTCCAGCTCCGCGCTGGGGACACCGAACAGTGCCCGGGAGCTCAGTGGGTGCACCGCGATCTGGACCCCGGCCTGGCCGGGGCGTTGGCGAACATGGCCGGCCCTCACATGCAGCCCACCGAGGATCACCGGGTTGGGGCGGGCCTTGGCCAGTCCCTCCGGGGTTCGGGCGGCCTCCACCCCCTCGTCCAGGCTCAGGATGAACGTGAGCGTCGCGGAGGGAAGACCGAGGTGGACGGTGTCGGGCACGTCGAGCCCTCGGTAGCCGACCATCGAGGCCACCCCTGGAGCGCTGTTTGGTGCGGCCGTGGCGAAGTCCCAGGCCGCGGGTGGTTCCGTACTGCCCACGGCACCCACGCTAACAGTCCGGGGGTCGCCGTTTCGAGTGATGCGCGAGGGGGTGACCGATGTTCGGTCACCCCCGTCATCGCACCGGATCGGGCCGCGCGCCTCAGCCCCGCATCTCCTCCAGGGTCTTGCCCTTGGTCTCTTCGACGAACTTGAGCACCAGGAAGAACGAGATCAGCGCGAACGCCGCGTACATCAGGTACGCCCCCGACAGGTTCCAGTCGCGCAGCGAGGGGAAGCTGACGGTGACCAGCCAGTTGGCCAACCACTGGGTGGCGGTGGCCACGCCCATGGCGGCCGCGCGGATGCGCAGCGGGAACATCTCCCCCAACAGCACCCACACCACCACACCCCATGACAGGGCGAAGAAGAGCACGAACGAACTCGCGGCGACCAGCGCCGTCGCGGCCCACCCGAAGGCCAAGGTGACCTCGTCGCCCTCCACCCGGGCGTTGCTGAAGGCGAAGGCCGCACTGGCCAGCGCCACCGTCATACCGGCCGAACCGGTCAGCAACAACGGCTTGCGGCCGATCTTGTCCACCAGCATGATCGCGATCACGGTGCCCACGATGTTGACGATCGAGGTGAACAGGCTCAACAACAGGGAGTCGGACTCCGCCACACCGACCGACTGCCACAGCGAGCTGGAGTAGTAGAAGATGACGTTGATGCCCACCAGCTGTTGGAAGGCGGAGACCGCCATGCCGATCCACACGATGGGCAGCAGGCCATAGCGTCCGGTCAGGTCGCGCAGTTTGGGCCGCACCTCCGAGCCCAACGCCTCACGGATCTCGTTGATGCGCCCGTCGATGCGGTCGTCTCCACCGCCCTCGACCTCGGCCAGGATCTTGCGGGCCTGGTCGGTCTTGCCGACCCGCACCAGGTATCGGGGCGATTCTGGGATGACCAGGCTCAGCCCCAGGTAGACCAGGGCCGGCAGTGCCTCCACGGCCAGCATCCACTGCCAGGCCTGGATCGGTCCGATCGGGTTGTGCGCGCTGCCACCGGCTCCCGCGGCGATGGCGTAGTTGACCAGTTGGGAGGCGGCGATGCCCAGCACGATGGCCAGCTGTTGCAGTGAGGCCAGACGACCGCGGTAGGCCGCGGGGGAGACCTCGGCGATGTAGGTGGGCGCGATCACCGAGGCCATGCCGATGGCCACACCGCCCACGATCCGCCAGGCGGTCAGGTCCCACACACTGAAGGGCAGCGCCGAGCCGATCGCGCTGATCGCGAAGAGGACGCCGGCGATCTGCATGACGCGGATACGGCCGAGACGGTCGGCGATGTTGCCGGCCGTGCCCGCGCCCACCACGCATCCGAGCAGAGCTGCGGCGATGGTGAAGCCGAGGACCCCCGGACCCACCTGGAAGCGTTCCTGGATGGCGTCGACGGCGCCGTTGATGACGGCGCTGTCGTAACCGAACAGGAAACCGCCCATCGCGGCGGCCGCCGCGATCATGGTCACGTGGGCGAGGTTGGCACCACCGTCCTGGTGGCCCACCCCTCCCGTGCTGGCATGGCTCACTTGGAGCTCCTTCCCCGGGCACACCTGAGTGCCCGTTGGGCACCACGGTGCCCAACGGGTCCAGGGCATGCGAGAGCGCAACGCTGACGTGGCCGAACACGCTCCGATGTTTGGCCTTCAGCAGACTGCGGGGATTTACTACGAATACTTTCCATAACCGTGCAGAGGGTGGTCCTGACCTGCCTGATGGTGATCTCACCGGCGGTCCTTGTGGGTGCCCCCTCCCAGGACACACAGGTGGGCACCGCGGTTTCCCCACGGTGCCCACCACTCGGACCTCTCAACCACGCTGCTGGGCGGGGTCCGGCTGCCAGATCGGCATCTGCTGGTACAGCTGCGCCTGCTCGGCCGCGATCTCGTCGTCCTGGCGGTCCCGTACGCACTTGGCCAGGGTGAACGCGGACGTGATCACGAACAGCACGCTCATGCCCAGGAAAGCGCGCATCCACAGGTCGACGGGCAAGAAGATGATTCCGGCGCCGACACCGACGGTGGACACCGCGAAGGCGACGATCGACTGGAGGTAGAACTGGGAGGTGGACCGGGGTGGGGGCGGGGGTGTGTTCATGCCTTCCATGGTGTGTGAACACCCGACCGTCGGGCTTGAGTACACCTACTCAAAACCCGGCCCCGTTGATTTCCTCCCCACGGCTGAAGCCGGGGGCTGCGCCGCTAAGAAATGATCACTCAGCCCGGTTGTTGCGTCCGGTCGGGAACGAAGTCCGACAGGTCCAGGCCCGGGTCCTCCCCCATCGCCAGCCGGGCGGCGACCGTCCCCTGGAACGGCCCGAAGGTCAGCCCCTGCGAACCCAGGCCGGTGGCCACCAGCACCCCGGGTAGCCCTTCGATCGGCCCCAACAGCTGCGCGCCGTCGTGGGTGCCCGGACGGAACCCCACCCGGGTCTCGACCACGGTCGCCTCGGCCAACTCCGGCAGGACCTCCAGGGCAGTGGACAGGTTGCCCAGCAGCCCCGAGGCCGTCACCCGATGGTCGAACCCCGCCTCGGGCTCCCAGGTGCCGGCGGTGATCACTCGGTCGGGGGCGGCGGCGCTCACGAAGTAGTCGCGTTCTCCGAACCGCACCACCGGCCAGGAGCGGGTGCGGTGCCCGGGAAGGGCGAAGTGCGTCGACTGTCCGCGCACCGGACGCACGCCCACCCCTACCCCGACCCCCGCCAGCAGGTCCGCCGACCACGCCCCGGCCGCTACGATCACCGTGTTCGCCGTCAACTCCTCGGAGCCCACCCCCACACCCGTCACCCGCTCACCGTTCCACAGCAGGCGCGCGTCGCCCTTGTAGTGACGCAGGCCCCGCTCCTCGGCTGCGTCGAACAGCGCCGACCTCGCGGAGTGGCCGTTCACCCGGGCCATGCCCTCGATGTGGACCCCGCCGTAGTCGGCCGGTATCAGGGGGAAACGCTCGCGCGGCTCCCCCGCGGCCAGGCGCTCCACCCGTCCCATGGTGGCGAACTCCGAGCGTTGCGAGAGCGTGCTGAACAGCTTGAATCCGGCGTCGTCGCCCTCTCGGTCTACCGACAACCCACCGACCACCTCGAAGCCGGGGTCGTGTCCATCCTCGACCAGTTCGGTCATCAAGCGTGGGTAGTGCGCCGCCACGGCGGCCTTGAACGCCTGCTCGGCGGGTGAGTCCCAGGGGAAGGGCCAGGGGAAGACGATGCCCGTCCCCGCTGCGGTGGCCTGCCCCGGGTGGGAGGCGTCCACCAGCGCCGTGGACACGCCCTTCTTCGTCAGGTGGAACGCCGCGCCGGCCCCCACGATGCCGCCGCCGACCACGATCACGTCCATGGCCCCCACCCTGCCCCGACCACCGGCCGGGCACAAGCCGTTGGACCCGCGTGCCGCTCACCTGATCCGGGTAAGGGCGCGCGATAGGCTGCGGCTCCTCCCAGGAAGCCCGGCTCCCTCACCCATTCCTACGCAGGAGGTCGAATTGAACGGATACACCACCCACGGGGTCGCTCTGACCCGGCCGCCCGGACCGCACCTGGCCGATGGGATCGTCACCCACATCGCCCGCTCGGCGGTGGATCCGGTGCTGGCCGCCCGCCAGTACACGATCTACCAGGAGACGCTGGCCTCGGCGGGGTGGCGGGTCGTGGAGGTGGACGCGGCGCCCGAGCTTCCGGACTCGGTCTTCGTGGAGGACACCCTGGTGGTGTGCGAGGACCTGGCCGTGGTGACCCGGCCCGGCGCCCGGGAGCGTCGCGGGGAGATCGAGGGCGCCGAACGGGCCGCGCGTTCCCTGGGGCTGCGGGTGGCCCGGATCGAGGAACCCGCGACCTTGGAGGGCGGGGACGTCCTGCAGGTGGGGTCCACCGTCTATGTGGGGGTGGGCGGGCGCACCGATGTGGAGGGTGCCGAACAGCTCCAGCGGTTGCTCGCCCCCTTGGACCGCAAGGTGTGTCAGGTGCCCTTGGGGCGGGTGCTGCACCTGAAGTCCGCGGTGACGGCGCTGCCCGACGGCTCTCTCGTGGGTCTGCCCGATCTGGTGGAGACCTCCGGTCTGCCACCGATCCGTCGTGCCCCCGAGGAACCGGGAGCGCACGTGGTGCCCCTGGGCGGGCGGGACGTGCTGGTCAGCGCCGCTGCGCGGGAGACCGTGCAGCTGTTGGCCGCCGAACACTGGCGGGTGCTGCCGGTGGACATCTCCGAGTTCGAGAAACTGGAGGGCTGTGTGACCTGCTTGAGCGTTCTGGTGCGGGATCGCACCGAAGGTGCCTCCTAGGCGTGGGCGCGGCGGTGGGCGGCCACCCGCGAGCGGGTGGCGCAGCGGCGGGAACAGAATCGTCGTGCGCCGCCGTGGGCGGTGTCGACGAACACTCGCTCGCACGCGTGCGCGGCGCACACCCCGCCGGGGTGGCGTTGGCGTTCGCTGATCAGGCGGGCCAGGAACAGGCCGGTGGAGGCCACGAACCATTCGTCCCAAGGTGCCTCGTCGTCGCTGTCCACGTGCAGGTGCCAGGGGTGGGTGCCGGCGTGGTCGGTCAGCCGGGGCGGGTGTGTCTCCCGGGCGAGTAGGACGTTGACGCGCCTGGCGGCCTGGTCCAGGGTCGGGGCGGCCAGGACGTCGCGCAGTTCGACGGCGACCTCGCGCAGGGCCCTGACGTCCTCAGGGGTCAGGGCCGGGTCGGTCTCGCCGTGTTCGGTGAACAGGTCGGAGATCCGCCTTGTGTCCACGTCCTCCTCGGCGAGGGCGTTGAGCAGGTCGGTGGTGCGTTCGGCCAGTGCGCGGGTGGAACCCACCGGGTGCGGTGCTGTGGTCATACCTCCAAGGTAACGCCCATGGTGTGTTCACTGGTTACTTTGTAGCGTCTTGTGGATGAATGACCGTTACTCTCTGGTGCGTTACCTGTGCGGTGCGGCCGCCGCCCGCACCGGGGATGAGGCCTCCGGGCCGGCCCTTCTGCTGTTGGGGGTGGCCGTCACGGGGAGCGCCGCCACCGGTTCGGCCCTACTGGCGGGGGTCACCGCCACCGCGGCGATCGGCGGGCCCACGGTGGGGGTGCTGCTGGACCGTGCCGTGCGCCCGGGTCGACTGCTCTGCGGCATCTTGGTGTTGAACGCGTTGGGTCTGGCCGCCGTCGCCCTGTTGCTGGAGCCCCTGCCGTTGGCTCCGGTGCTGGCCTTGGCGTTGGCCGTGGGGCTGCTGGGCCCGGCCCTGTCGGGTGGGTGGACCGCCCAGCTGCCGCGCCTGGTCGCCCCCACCCACCTGAGGCGGGTGAGCGCGTTGGACGCGATGACCTTCAGTACCGCCTCCCTGCTCGGGCCGGCGCTGGCCGGAGCGGTGGCACTGGGGGCGGGTGGCGGCGCCGCGGTCGTGGTCGCGGTGGCCCTCATCGTCTTGGCCGCCCCGGTGGCCTGGTCCCTGCCCGCCCGGAGCACACCACCCCCACCATCCCCGGTGCTCACCGATCTGGTCGCGGGGACGCGCATGGTTCTGGGCAACCGGGCGTTGCTGCGCGTCACCGTGGTCTCCACGGTCTCCATCGCCGGGACCGGGGTGTTGGTGGTGGCCGCTCCGGCGCTGGGGGAACGGTCGCTGGGCGGGGCGGCCCAGGGCACGATGTTGTTGTCGGTGATGGCGGTGTGCGCACTGGTCGCCAACCTGGTGTTGGCCCGCCGCCCGGCCCGACTCCCCCCGGACTCGATGGTGCCGCTGTGCGTGCTGGCACAGGCGGTCGGCGTGACGGGCGCCCTGGTGGCTCCCTCCGCGTCGTGGCTGCTGATCGCGGTGGCGGTGGTGGGCGCCGCGGAGGGGCCCCAGTTGACCGCCCTGTTCACGGTCCGCCACCGGGAGGCCCCCGAGCGTCTGCGCACCCAGGTGTTCACCACCGCGGCGAGCCTGAAGGTGAGCGCCTTCGCCGCCGGCGCCGCGTCGGCCGGCCCCTTGGCCGACCACTCACTGACACTTTGTCTGGCCCTGGCGGTGGCGCTACAGGTCACCGCGGCCCTGGCCCATCTGTTCCTGCCCGGGCCCCGTCCCACACCGAATCAACCGGCGGTGAAGGACCGTTCCTGACCGCCACTGCCGGCACACTCACATCATGAAGTCGACCTCGGCCCGACTGCTCCAACTCCTGTCCCTGCTCCAGACCCGCAAGGACTGGCCCGGCAACGACCTGGCCGAACGCCTGGCGGTGAGTCCGCGGACCGTGCGCCGCGACGTGGACCGCCTGCGCGAGCTGGGTTATCCCATCCACGCCATCATGGGCACCGGCGGCGGATACCAGCTCGGTGCCGGCGCCTCCCTTCCCCCGCTGCTGCTGGACGACGACGAGGCCGTGGCGGTCGCGGTGGGGTTGCGCACCGCCGCCCAGGGCGGTGTCTCGGGGATCGAGGAGACCTCGGTGCGCGCCCTGGCCAAGCTCTTGCAGGTGTTGCCCTCCCGGCTGCGTCGCCGGGTGGACGCGCTGGGCACCTTCACCGTGCCGATGCCCTCCGAAGGACCCACCGTGGACGCCGACACCCTGGCCTTGGTGGCGGCCACCTGCCGGGACAGCGAACGACTGCGGTTCGACTACGAGAGCCACCAGGGCGCTCCGAGTCGACGGATCGTGGAACCGCACCGCCTGGTCTCCCATGGGCGGCGCTGGTACCTGGTGGCCTGGGACACCGCGCGGGAGGACTGGCGGACCTTCCGGGTGGACCGGATGCGCCCCCTGACCCCCACCGGCCCCAGAGTGCCCCCGCGCGACCCACCCGGGCGAGGGGTGGCCGCCTACCTGGCCGAACGGATGAACCTGCACATGTGGCCGATCAAGGCGAGGGTGCGACTGGCGATGTCGGCACAGGAGGCCCTGCGCGGTCGGGCCGCCCACTACGGCCCCATCGAGGCCGTGGACGAACACTCCTGTGTACTGCTGTGCGCCGGTGAGGACATGGGCGCCATGGCCTGCTACCTGGCGATGTTGGACGTGGACATGGAGGTGGAGGAGCCCGCCGAGCTACGCGAGGCGATGGCCCACCTGGGCGGGCGTCTGCTGCGCACCGCCGGAGAGGACCGAGCACCGAGGAACTGAGCCCTTCGGCCCGCGGGCTAGGGCCCATCGCGGTGTGTTATCGCTGAGGATCCGACCCTCGACGTGGAGGCGCCCGTGTCCGAGAACCCACCCGATCGACCCGAACCCTCCCCCGCCGCGCTGCGGGCCGTGGAACTGGCCGGGCGTGAGGCCATGGCCCTGCGTCACCCGTTCCTTGGCACCGAACACCTGGTCATCGGAGTGGCCGGTCAGGCGGAGGAGACGGGGCGGCGCATCGCCTTGGAACCGGCCCCGCACCTGCTGCGACGCGAGGTCGTGCGCGTCATCGCACCCGGTGGCGCCCCTCGCGCGCAGGCCCCGACCTTCACCCCTCGGGTGCGCACGGTGCTGCGCCTGGCCCGAGAGGAGGCCCGGCGCCGAGAAGGACCACATCTGGGCCTGCACCACCTGGTGTGGGCTCTGGTCCGGGTCGAGGAGGGGACGGCCCTGCGGGTGCTGCGGGCACTGAACGTGGACCTGCCCGACGCACGCGAGCGCGCCCGCGCCTTCCTGGACCGGGAGACGCTCGATTGAGTCCCTGAGTACTCCTACTCACCGATACCGGGTAGGAACACGGATGTAGGGCCCTACCATCCATCCCTAGGTTCTGAGAATGGACCACTTCGGCATCCTCCTCATCGGCCACACCGCCATGGTCGTGCACTACCTGTTCTTCGCCTACGTCGTCTTCGGCGGCTTCCTGTCGCTGCGGTGGCCGCGCGTGTTCTGGCCGCACCTGTTCGTGGCCGCCTACGCCCTGGGCATCGTCACCATCGGCTGGCCGTGCTTCCTGACCGACATCGAGAACCGGTCAAGGGAGGCCACCGGGCGCGAGGTGATGGAGAACGGGTTCATCGATCACCACCTGACCGGGGTGATCTACCCCGAGGACCACCTGATGACCTCGCGGTTCGTCATCGCGGGCATCGTCGCGCTGTCCTACGCCGCCTTGGCCTGGAAGCTGTACCGTGCGCGCGTCGAGCGTGACCGGGGAGCCCTGTCCCGATAGCCGGGGAAACCTCCGAATGAGGGAACCCGACCCCCGAAACCCCCCGAGGCGCTACGTTAAGGAGTCGTTCACTTTCGAAGAGTAATGAAAGTAGGGCTTCCGCGTGCCCGAACAGACCCGAACCCTCAGCCCGGACCTGCGTGACCTCGGTGCTCCCCCCACCGTTCGACCCCTGGTCAACGGCTACCAGGTCGCCCGCTGGGACACCCCGGCCGCGCTCACCGGGCCCGGTCGCCAGAGGATGCTGACGCTCCTGCGCGACCTGGCCGCCCGGTCCTTCGGCGCCGACCACTCCGACTACTGGCATACCCGGGTCGACTCCGGGTTCTTCGACCACATCTCCTGCCTGGCCCTGATCCTGGACCCGGCCGGCACTCCCGTGGGCTGGGGCGGCTACCACCGGCACCGTTTCGCCTCGCGCCGAGCCCTGTACCTGGACGCCGCGGGCGTGGTCCCCGCCCACCGCAGGTTCGGGCTCTCCAGCGCTCTGATGACCCACTTCCTGACCCGTGAGCTCATCGCCCGTCCCTGGGGCAACACCTACGTCGTCCTGCGCACCCGCCACCCGGCCGTCTACTCCGGTTGGCGCAAGGGGTTGGGGCGGACCCGTGTGCACCCCCGACGCGACCGACCCGTGCCCGCCATGATCGCCCGCATCGCCACCGACGCCGCCCACTGGCTCGGTGACGGTCCCCGCCTGGACCCGCGCACCCTGCTCGTGCGCGACGCCTACCGCATGTTCGAAGGTCGCGTCTACGGTGTCACCCCGCGTAGCGGCCACATCGACCTGGACACCTACTTCGCCGAACAGGTGGGGCCCAAGGACGCCGTGTTGATGGTGGTGCGCATGAGCGCCCTGCCCCTGGCCCGCATTCTGCTGGGCCGCTACCTGGGCGGCCCCTCCCCCGCCCCTACGGGTGGCCGGCCCCCACGTGGGGCGGTCCCGGTGAGGTCGACCGTTCAGGCCGCCCCCACCGGGGCCGGAGCCTCCGGACTCATCCCAGGGGAACGGCCTTGACCGTGGGTCGGGTGTAGGCCAGGGCGCCCATGTCACGGACCTGGTCCATGACCCCGGCCAGGCTCAGGCTCTCCGACCAAGGCATTCGTGGACTCTCCCGCTCCTTCGAGGCGATTCTGCGCGCGACCTCCTCGGCCTCGTACTCATAGCCGTTGGCGCGGAAGGGCCGGTGGAACCGTTCGGGTTCGTGACCATCCCGGTGCAAGACCAGGTCGGTTCCGGCCCAGAACCGTTCGATCTCAAGCCATCCACCCGTACCGGAGAGCACGGCCCGGCCCGGCAGGGCGGTACGCGAGGCGCATTCCACCGTGGCGCTCACCCCGTTCTCGCCACGCACCAACAAGGTCGTGTGCACGTCCACCATGCGATCCGGTGACAGCCGTCGGGTCGCCCCCACCACGGTCAGCTCTCCCAGGTATTGGGAGGCCAGCGCCAGCGGGTAGATCCCCAGGTCGAGTAGGGCACCACCGCCCAGGTCGGCGTTGAACAAGCGGTGATCGGGGTCGTAGGGGACGTTGATGCCGAAGTCCGCCGAGAGCGCGCCCAGCTCCCCGATGGCGCCCTCGGCCACCAGAGTGCGCGCCAACTCGTGCACGGGCAGGTAGCGCGTCCACATCGCCTCCATCAGGAAGCGGTCGTTGGTTTTCGCGGCGGCCACCATCTCGGTGACCTGCAGGGCGTTCATCGCCATCGGCTTTTCCACCAGCACGTGCTTGCCGGCGTGGAGCATCTGCAACGTGACCGTGTGGTGCCAGGGGTGGGGGGTGGCCACGTAGACCACGTCGACCTCGGGGTCCTCGGCCAATGACTCATAGCTCGCGTGGCGGTGGGGGATGTCCCAGGCGGCCCCGAACTCCTCGGCGCGTTCGGCGGTCCGGGAACCCACCGCCACGACCCTTGCGGAGGGGACGGCCCGCAGGCCCTCCAGGAAGGCGTGGGCGATGCCTCCGGTACCGACCACGCCCCAGCGTGGTCCACCGTTGTGTTGTGTCATGAAGACATCCTAAAAACACGGTCTTCTCCGGGACCAGGCGGGGAAGGTACTCGGTTTCCGTGTCCGGAAAACATACGGTGGCCGGGCAAGGAACGTGAACGGAGGAGGAATGTCGTCCACACTCGCCCAGAGGTTGGGGGTAGGGGCCGGAGACCGGTTGCTCGTCCTCAACGCGCCCGAACGCTATCTGCGTCTGCTGGAACCCCCGCCCGACGTCCACATCGACCTGGGGGTGATCGAGGGCGTGGACTACGATCACGTGCACCTGTTCGCCCTCGATCGGGGCACGGTGGACCGTGAGGGGCCGGCGGTGTCGAACCTGGTGGGACCCGCCACCCGGTGGTGGGTGTGCTTCCCCCAACGCGGCGGCACCATCATCACCGACCTGACCGTGGACAAGGGTTGGGACTCCCTCACCGACGCCGGGTGGCGCTCCACCGCCCAGGAGCCCATCGACTCGGACTGGGCGGCGTTGCGCTTCGAACGCGAAAGCTGAGGAGTGAGCCGCCCCTGGCCCGGGCCAGGGGCCCGGGCCTGCCGGGGCGCCGCGCGACAGGGAACGTATTCGCCGAACACGCCCTAGCGTCCCACCCGCACCGAACCGCTGGTGGTGTTCACCTCGATGCGGCTGTCGGACTCTGAAGCGGTGTCCACATCGAACTCACGGTCGCCGGAGGTGGACTCCCCACCGATCTCGTAGGTTCCCGCCGGCACCCTCGCCTCGACGCCGCCGCTGACGGTCTCCACCTCCATCAGTTCGAAGGGGGTGTCGGTGGTGACCTCCACTCCGCCGGAGGTGGTCTCGGCCTCCAAGGTGGTGAACCCGCCGCCCAGTTTCAGGGAGCCGCTCACCGACTCGGCCACGACCTCCTCAGCGGTGAAGTCCTCCACGTCCACGCTCCCGGAGGTGGTGGACACCTCCAACCGCTCTCCCTCACCGGTGGCCTCGATGTCACCGCTGACGTTGTGGGCCCGAACCGAACCGGTGACGTCGGACAGGGAGATCATGCCCGAGGTGGCCTCGGCATCGACCGACCCCTCATGGTCGAAGACCTCGATCGTCCCGCTGACGGAGTTCACCGACAGCTCCGATGCCAG
The DNA here is from genome assembly GCF_053615935.1 of Nocardiopsis sp. NPDC055879. Lineage (NCBI taxonomy): Bacteria > Bacillati > Actinomycetota > Actinomycetes > Streptosporangiales > Nocardiopsidaceae > Nocardiopsis > Nocardiopsis sp. NPDC055879. The sequence goes on along the minus strand of NZ_JBSHCT010000005.1, from coordinate 17,124 downwards.
GTCGCGCACCTCCACGTTCCCACTGTTGTTCTCCAAGGTGACCGTGACGTCCTCGGGCACCTGGATGGTGTAGTCGATGGAGCAGGTGGAAAAGAGCGGGAAGCCTCCGCAGCGGCCGTCGACGTCCAGGCTGTCACCGCCCTCGTCGACGCGCTCGGTCGGTTCGGACAGCGGCCCTCCCCGCAGGGTGCGTTCGACGACGATCTCGTCGCCCTCGGCGGCACCGACCTCGATGTGCCCACCGGTGTGGTTGTTCACGTTCAGCGTGCTCGCACCGCCGTAGGAGTCGGTCTTGTCGCTCTGATGGGCCACCACGTTGCCCAGCACGGACACCCCTGTGAGTACCACCAGGAGCACCACGAGCACTCCGCCCAGGAGCATCCACGGGCCCCATCGGAACCGCCTCGATTCCTTGCTGGACGAGGCGTACAGACCCCGTGCCCTGAAAGTCACGTCGTTCTCCTTCCGGAAGGCGCGGCCCTCCTTGGTGTGGTCGGTCAGTCCCGGGCCGAACCGCGCAGGTAGCGCAGCACCGCCAGGACCCTGCGGTGGTCGTGGTCGTCCCGGCCCAGGTCGAGCTTGAGGAAGATGGAGCGGATGTGTTTCTCCACCGCCCGTTCGGTGATGGTGAGCCGGTCGGCGATGCCCGCGTTGTTGATCCCCTCGGCCATCACCTCCAGCACCTCGGTCTCGCGCGGGGTGAGCCGCTCCAAGGAGCGGTCACGGTTGCCGCTGAGCAACTGGGACACCACCTCGGGGTCGATCGCGGCCCCGCCGTCGGCCACCCGGCGCAGCACCTCGGTGAACTCCTCGATGTCGGCCACCCGGTCCTTGAGCAGGTAACCGACCTTGAAGGCGCCCGCTCCGAGCAGGTCCGCGGCGTAGCGGCTGACCACGTGCTGGGACAGCAACAACACCGCCACCTCCGGATGGGAGCGACGGATCCTCACCGCGGCCTGGATGCCCTCCTCTGAGTAGGTGGGCGGCATACGAATGTCCACCAGACACAGGTCCACGTCGGGGTGGGTCTCGACCGCGCCGATGAGCGCATCGGCGTCGCCCACCGAGGCCACCACCTCCACCCCGGCGTCCTCCAACAGCCGGGCCATCCCACTGCGCAGCAGCACCGAGTCCTCGGCGATGATCACCCGGGGCCCACTTCGCTCGATCTGTGCGGTGCTCACGGTCAGGCCTCCCATGGGATGTGTGCGGTCAGGACGGTTCCTCCGCCCTGGGGGCTGTGCACGGTCAGGACCCCATCGACGGCGTCCACCCGGTCCCACAACCCGTACAGGCCGGTACCCGCCTCGGGGTCGGCGCCGCCCACGCCGTCGTCGGTGACGGTCAGACGCAGGGAATCACCGTGTCGATCCGCGATCCGCTCCAGCGCCACCCGAACCTGTCCGGCGCGGGCGTGCTTGGCGACGTTGGTCAGCGCTTCGCTGACCACGTAGTAGGCGACCCCCTCCGCGCGCGGGGAGGGACGCTCCTCAAGTTCCAGGTCGAGCCGGACCGGTACGGGTGAGCGGCCCGCGGCCACCGGCAGGGCGGCGCCAAGACCGTGGTCGGTCAGCACCCGCGGATGCAGCCCCCGGGCCACCTGGCGCAACTCGGTCATGACCTCCTTGGACTCGCGCTGGGCCTCGGTGATGAGCTCGCGCGCCCCCTCGGGGTCCCGGGCCAGCCGGGTGCGGGCCCGGGTGAGGGTCAACGTCAAGGCCAGCAGGCGCTGTTGGGCACCGTCGTGCAGGTCGCGTTCGATGCGTCGACGCTCGGCCTCGGCCACGTCGACCATGCGTTGGCGGCTGTCCTGGACGTGCAGCAGACGGCGCCGCATGCGTACCTCGGGTGCGTCGAAGAGCAGGGTGCGCAGCAGCAGGACCTCGGAGGAGACCACCATGCGTGCGATACGCAGACCCACCAGGACCGCCACCGGGCCCAACAACACCAACCCGAGGGGGCCGAGCAGGTCGACCGGGGTGGCGCCACGCGCCAACACGTACACGATCCCGAACAGGGAACCCAACGCCGCGGCTCCCCCGCACACCACCAGCACCGCCACCAGTCCACCGGCCAGGAGACCGTGTAGCCCGGCGACGGTGCTGTAGACCACCATCGACCACGCCTCACGGCCGAACACGGTGGCCAGGCCGCGCGCCCAGCGGCCGGAATCGGCCAGTGGGTCGGGTGGTCTGGTCTCCACGATGCCGAACACGTTGGCCAGTCGGGAGCGCTGGGTGTAGCAGGCCAGCCGGGACAGCACGATGGCCATGACGGGGAAGACCACCATGAACAGCACGATGTCCACCAGCAGGTGGCCCGGGGCGAGTTCCAGGGGGAAGCCGCCCAGGGGAACGTAGAGCCGCAACCCCAGCCAGGTCGCCGAGGTCACCAACAACACCGCCGGGACCAGGTAGAACACCGCCAGGGCCAGGGAGGTCATCAGGTGTAGGACCTCGACCAGGCGGACCCGCCAGGTGTCGCTCCGGGTCTCATGGAGGAAGGGCACGGTGATGGCGGCACCCGGCCTCGCCGTGATGCCCGTACCCGTCTGCTCCGTCCCCGCGCCGCTCACAGAGACCAATCTAGATTCGCGGACCCCCGCGGCACGAGGTCAGCAGCACGAGAGTGGCGGGTGGTGCCAGCACTACCCGGTCGGGTGCGGGACCATACCCAGGGCATCGCCGTCGGGTCGGCGGGCTGTGGTGGGGGGAAGGGGAACGTGTGGGGCGCGAGCGCGACATCGCCGGGGACGTCGAGGGGCCGGCTTCCCTCTTGGCCCCGGTCCTTGAGGACATCGCCGGGATCAACATGTTCTTCGCGTTGGAGACGCGCGGCCCCGAACAGGGGTGGGTGGCGGCGCTGGGCGGTGGATTGTCCCCAAAGCTCCTGACGGCGGAGGTGGAGGCCGTACGGAGCCGACTGGCCGCGCCCTTCGGCGGCGGGGCCGAGGACGTGGAGTGGCGGGTGGGCGCCTCCCTGTTCCACCAGGGCCTGGCCTCACGGGTGCTGTCCCCGGTACTGGCGGCGGCCCTGTACCACGGGGTGCGCCTGGACCCGTGGCGGCTGTTCGTGCGCCCGGGCGGACCGATGGTCGTGCGCACCACCCAAACCGGGGCACGCCCCCTGGCCTCCCCGGTTCCACAGGAGATCGCCCGGGGCCCGGTCGAGGAAACGGTGACGGGTCTGGAAGGGGTCGCCGCCGCGCTGGGAGGGGTGGGCGGTATCGCTCCGGGCCTGTTGCGCGGCAACACCGCGGCGGCGCTGGCCGGCGCCGCCCTCTCCCTGGGCAGGGCCCGCCCCGAACACCACGAAAGCGCCGAACAGGTGGTGCGCACACTGCTGTCCAGGCCCTGCCTGAAGGGCACCGGAACCTACACCGGGACGAAGGAGCAGGGACGTGCGGGTTTCCGACGCACCACCTGTTGCCTGTACTACCGTCTCCCCGAGGGCGGGCTGTGCGGAGACTGCGCCTTGCGGCCCTGACCGGCGCCTTGACACCTTCGACGCCACGACGAGGCTGAGACGGCTCTCTTTGGGCACCAATGGGATGTGACCTCTGCGAGCGGCGGCCCCGGTGATTCCCCCCGACCCCGGCCGAACCGCGACAACCTGTGGGGACCCCTGGCCTGCGCGGCGGCGTCCGCCGTACTCGCCCCCGTCCTGGCCCTGTGCCTGCTGATGGTGCCGGCCCTGTTCGCCTTCGCCGGGGTCACCCGGGGACTGGGCGAGGTGTGGCCGTTGGCGCTCGCGGTGGCCGCCATCGCCTTCCTACTGCTGTGGGGCTACAGCCGGTTGCTGCGTTTCCTGGGGGAGGACTTCCCCTGGCCGGTGGCGGTGGCGAGCCTGGCGCTCGGGGTCGTCCTGGGCATGCTCTACCGCCCCGGTTCGCTGGGCTACACCGACTGGATCCAGGTCCCCACGGTGCTGTGGGCCTTCCTGGTGGTGTGGCTGCGCCTGACCGGACGGATCCGATGGCGGCGCACCACCCCGACCGAAGCCGCCTGAACCACGGAGCTTCCCCAAACCGCCCTTCCATCGCCGATCAGGGGTGGTTGGGGGTAACGTCGGGGTGGTTCAGGGATGTTCGGGGAGGTTGGTGTGGCCCAGCAGTACTACTCGGTGGATCAGGTCGCGGAGCTGTTGGGCCTGCACGTGAAGACCGTGCGTGCCTACGTGCGCCAAGGACGACTGGCGGCCACGCGGATCGGTAAGCAGTATCGGATCCACCGCAAGGACCTGACCGAGTTCACCGGCGGCGAGCCCGAACAGGACGGGACCGGTGAGGGTGGTCCCCGGGTGGAGGTCTCCACGGTCCTGCAGGTGGAGGACGTGGACCGCGCGATGGCCGATCGGATCAGCACCCTGGTCACCTCCTCCACCACCGGGGCCTCGGGAGGCGGAATCCCGGCCCAGTCCCAGGTGGTGTACGACCCCGAACGGGCCCGGCTACGTGTGGTCCTGGTGGGCGGCTTGGAGGAGACGGGCAGGATGCTGGACTTCGTCCGCGCCCTGGTCGGGCAGGACCACACCTGACCATCTTCAGGAGACCTGAAGGGGTGTGGAACCACCCCCGGAGTTGCGACGAAGGACGGCACGCGATGGCTCGTTACACCCATGGCCAACATCCCACGGTCACAGGCTCCTACCTTTGGCGCGACGCCGAGAACTCCGCCGCTTACGCGCTGGCCGAGATGCTCCCGGGGCGTTCCCTGTTGGACGTGGGCTGTGGGCCGGGAAGCATCACCTTGGACCTGGCCCGACGTGTGGCGCCCGGGCCGGTCACCGCCTTGGACGCCTCCGCCGAGGCCGTCGAACAGGCCCGAGCCTTGGCCGAGAAGGAGGACGTGACCGGCATCGACTTCCGTGTCGGCGACGTCCACGACCTGGCTCTGCCCGACGACTCCTTCGACGTGGTCCACGCCCACCAGGTCCTACAGCACGTGGCCGACCCGGTGCGGGCCCTGGCCGAGATGGGCAGGGTGACCCGCCCGGGTGGGGTCGTGGCGGCCTGTGACAGCGACTATTCGGGGATGTACTGGTATCCGTTGCTGCCCGAACTGGACGCGTGGATGGACCTGTACCAGGCGGTGGCGCGCGCCAACGGCGGCGAGCCCGAGGCCGGTCGGCGCATGCACGCCTGGGCGCGCGCGGCCGGTTTCGAGGACATCACCTACGTGTCCGAGGTGTGGAACCACTCGGCCCCCGACCGTCGCACCTGGTGGGGACACATGTGGTCACGGCGGATCCTGGAGTCGGATCTGGCCCGCCAGGCCGTGGACGAGGGGTTCGCCACCCGCACCGACCTGGAGGAGATCTCCCGGGGGTGGAGGCGCTGGAGCGAGCACCCCGACGGGGTGTTCGTCGTCCCCCGCGGCGCCGTCCTGTGCCGGGTGTCCGAGGGGACCTTCGGCGGCCCGACCCGGGCGTAGTGGCCCGGTGCGGGGCACACATGAACGACCCGTGTTCTTCCAACACATCTGGGAAGGTGCCCATGCACGCCACGGACCTGGACGTCGCCCGGATCGAAGAGGCCACGCGCCTGATCGACCCGGTCTTCCTGAACAGCCCGCAGTTCTTCGAGGAACAGCTGTGCTCGGTGCTCGGGCGGCGGGTGCTCACCAAGGTCGAGACCCTCAACCCGCTGCGCAGCTTCAAGGGCCGCGGGGTCGACCTGCTCGCCCGTGAGTTCTCCCCCGGCACCGAGCTGGTGTGCTCCTCCACTGGAAATTTCGGGCAGGCCATGGGTTACGCCGCCGCCCGGCACGGCATGAGCGCGCACGTGTTCGTTCCGTCGGGCACCAACCCGGTGAAGATGAGGCGGATGGTCGCGCTGGGCGCGTACGTGCACGAGATCGAGGGCGACCGGTTCAAGCATGAGGCCCGACGGTTCGCCGACCGGGACCCGAACCGGGTGTTCGTCGAGGACGGAGAGCACCCCAGGGTGGCCGAGGGGGCGGGCACCATCGGGGTGGAACTGCTGGAGGTCGAGGGCATGGACACGATCGTGCTGCCGGTGGGCGACGGCGCACTGATCACCGGGGTGGCACGGTGGACCAAGGAGCACGCCCCGCACATCCGCGTCGTGGGGGTGTGCGCCACGGGCGCGGCGAGCATGGTCGACAGCTGGAAGGCCGGGCGAGCGGTGTCCACCGAGGTAGCCGACACCTTCGCCGAGGGCATCGCCATCAACCGACCCATCGCCGCCTCGGTGGAGCGCATGAGGGCATTGGTCGACGACATGGTGGTGGTGGACGACGTCGACATGCTCGACGCGATGCGCCTGGTGTTGGAGACCGTCGGTGTGCTGCCCGAACCCGCGGGCGCGGCCGGGATCGCCGCCCTTCGGGTGCACGATCTGCCGGGTGCGACGGTGGCGACCGTGATCACCGGAGCCAACGTCCCCACGGCCCTGCTCCCCGACGTTCTCGCCCACGACACGGGTCCCTCTCAGCCGGTGTCGTAGGAAAGAGGGCGAGTCGGACATGCTCGCGGGCGGGCGAACGGGTACGACACCTTGGAGGAATGCCGGCCGCGCCCCTCGGCGGCGAGATAGCGTCGAGGAAGCGCCGTCGCGGGCGCCGTCGTCCCCACCGGAGGAAGCATGTCCGACCTGCCGATCGGTTACTGGCTCAAACACCTGGACCGGCTCATCGAGAGCGACCTGGACCGGGTGCTGGCGGCGGACTCGCTGGGGCGCCGCCAGTGGCAGGTGCTCAGCTCACTGCACCGCGAACCCGCCACCCTGTTGGAACTGGACCAGCGCCTCCTGCCGTTCCTGGAGGAGGGCGAGGACGGCGTGGGGCCGGTGGTGGAGGCGTTGCGGCGGCGCGGTTGGGTCAGCGGCCTGGTCTCTGTGGAACTCACCGAGGAGGGCACACGCGCCCACGACGCGTTGTTGGAACGTGTTCAGGGCACTCGGGCCCGGCTGATCGCCGGGATCAGTGATCAGGAGTACCGGGCCACCGTCGACGTGCTGGAGCGGATGTCGGCCAACCTGGAACAGGGCTGAGCCCGTTCCAGGGGTCGGCTCACAGCGGTAGTTCGCGGGTGAGCTCGACGAAGGCCAGGTCGTCGCGCCTGGGCAGCCCGAACTCCTCGTGCCCGTAGGGGAAGGGTTCGATCTTGCCGGTGCGGGTGTAGCCGCGCCGTTCGTACCAGGCGATGAGCTCGGGGCGCTGCTTGAGCACCTTCATCCGCATCAGCCGGCTGCCCCACTCGCGCACGGCCATCTGCTCGGCCGCGGCCAGTACGGTCCGACCCAGGCCGGCGCCCTGAAGGTCCGGGCGGACCGAGAACATCCCGAAGTAGGCCCCGTTGACCCCGCGCTGCAGTTCACAGCAGGTGATGACCCCTTCCCGGGTCTCCCCCACCAGGACCAGGGTGTTGCTGCGGGCGAGCAGTTCGCCCATGCCTTGGGCGTCCATCCGCTGACCGTCGAGCAGGTCGGCCTCGGTGGTCCAACCCTGCTGGGGACCCTTACCGCGATAGCAGGAGTTGACCAGATCGACCAGGGCGGGCACGTCGGCCTGCGTCGCGGACCGAAAGTCGATGCGGCCCGCCGCGGTGGACGCGTCCTGGGCGTTCGGAATGGTCGTCACGCGCACTTCCCCCTCGTGTCCGTTCCGTCCCACAGTATGCCTCTCGTCACGGTGCGGTGCCCACTCGGTTCCCCTCCCCGGCCGGTGGACGGACGGATTCGATGTGGGCCAGAAAGGACCGTAGGCGGGCGAGGGCCGTCCGCGGATCGATCTGCTCGGGGTTGGTCATCAACTGCAGGGACAGCCCGTCGATGAAGGTGTGCAGGAACTCCGACCAGCTCTCCAACCAGGGGTCGGGGTGCACCAGGCCGGGGTCCTCAGGGGGTTCGATTCCGCCCAGGGCGGCGACCAGCCGTCGGTAGAGCCGGCGCTGTTGGTGCCAGCGGTGTTCGATCTTGGGGTCGAGGTAGTCGGGGTCGCCGGTGGCCTGCCAGGCCCGGTACTCGGCCCGTCGAGCCTGGTCCAGGGGCAGCATCTGTTCGACGAAGCCCATTACCCGGTCCACCAGGGACATCTCGGGGTCGAGGGCGTGCGCGTGCTCGGTCATGCGCTCGGTGACCCGCTCCTCGGACAGGTCGATCGCGTAGGTGAGCAGCTCTTCACGGGTCTGGAAGTAGTGGCGCAGGGCGCCGGTGGACAGGCCCGCCTCGGCCGCGACGCTGCGGATGGAGACCGCCTGTGGTCCGGACTCGGCGATCACCCGCCACAGGGCCTCGGCCAGGGCGCGGCGGCGTTCTTCATGGTCGACGATCTTCGGCACCCTTCCTTTTTAGCACACCTGTGTTATTTTATTTAGCACAGACGTGTGAAAAAGGAGGACGCATGCCGCCCCTGGACGTACTCATACCGGTCGCCGGCCTGGCGCTGCTGGACACCCTGAGCCCCACCACCCTGGGAGTCTCACTCTTCGTGCTGCTCAGCGGCGCCCGCGACATCGCCAGGCCGCTCTTCGCCTACCTGGGCACGGTCGCCCTGTTCTACTTCGTGCTGGGCTGCGCGATCATGCTCGGTCTGGGAGCCGCGCTGTCCCACCTGTCGCACCTGACCGACAGCCCCGCGACGGGCTGGGTCATGGTGGTCCTTGGCGGAGCCCTGTTCGCCTACTCCTGGGTGATGCCCACCAAGAAACGCGCCCCGCGCCGCCCCGCCACCCTGCGCACCACCACCATGATCGGCCTGGGCCTGGCCACCGGCCTGTTGGAGGCCGGTACCGCCTTCCCCTACCTGGGCGCGATCGGCGTCATGGGCACCGCCGGACTCACCGCCACCACCTGGGTGCCGATGCTGGCCGGCTACAACCTGATGATGGTGCTGCCGCCCGTTCTGCTCTACGTGGGCCACCGGCTCTTCGGTGAGCGCCTGCGCCCGCGCCTGGACCGCTGGCGCGAGAAGATCGATTCCGGCTCCCGGGAGGCGATGTCCTGGATCATCGGCATCGTCGGTGTGATCCTGGTGCTCAACGGCCTGCAGTTGATCGGCTTGGACGACCTGCTCAGCACCCGATGACCGTGTGGAGGGGACCCACCGCAACCGCCGGGGCGCCCACGCCCGGTGGTACCGGCCCCACCACGCTTACTCACCCTGACCACCCTGACACCGAGCGCCGCCGCGCGTAGCGTCGAGACCATGAGAACGCCCCCCTTCGTGCGCATGGTCCGTAACACCCGCTACCTGCTACTGGGCCTGCCCCTGGCGGTGGTCTCCTTCAGCCTGGTCCTGACCGGTCTCGTCGCCGGCGCCGGCACCTCGGTGCTCTTCGTGGGGCTGTTCCTGCTCTCGGGCACCCTGCTCCTGGCCCGGGGACCGGCGCACCTGGAACGCCTGCGCCTGTCCGACCTGCACGGACGAGCCGTGGTGCGCCTGCCCTACCGCCCGGCCCCCGCGGACGCCGGCCCCATACGCCGCCTGCTCAACCCCATGACCTGCGCGCGCAGTTGGATGGACGTCCTGCACGCGATCGTGGGCCTGCCCCTGGCCCTGGTCGGGTTCGTCCTGGCGGTGCTGTGGTGGTCCCTGGCCCTGGGCGGCCTGCTCTACCCGCTCTGGGGTTGGTCGCTCCACCTCATCCCCGGCTACACCGACGTGGGCAGCCACCTGCTTCCGGACAACCCGGCGTTGGCCACCCTGGTGGTGTACATGATCGGCGGCGCCCTGTTCGCCCTCACCCTGCCGATGGCACTACGCGTCCTGGCCGGGATCAACTCGGCCCTGGCCCGGATGTTGCTGCTGGCCCCCGAAGAGATCAGCGCACGCGTGCTCACCACCGGGAACACCATCGTCCCGACCCCTGAAGTGCCCGATCGGGAACGCCACTACGTCTCGCTGCGCTGACCCCGCCGGTGTGCCCCGGCTCTCGGGGCCGGCCACCAAGGCGGAGGTCCTTCGGGGGCACCGCTGAACCCCGTGGTGATCCGGTCTCGTACCCGAAGAGATCAACGCCCCTCGTGGGACCGCTTCCATATGGTCCCGGGCCGACCTCCGGGGCGAGTGTCGCCATGAGCGCAGCCCAGGTCCGGGTTTCGTGCCACACCGATGACTTCGTCGAGCCGGTCACGCACGGAGAGCAGGTCGGTGATCCGCTGCTCGATGAGCGCGCGTTCGTCCACCAACCGCTCCAACAGGGCAGGGGAGGTCTCGGTCTCACCCGAGTCCACGCACGGCAGTACCTCTCGGACGGTGGCACTCGTCAGGCCCGCGGCGTACAGCCGTTGAATCAACCTGACGCGTTCGACGGCGGATTCGGGATACCTCCGCTGGCCACCGGCGGTGCGGTCGGCGAGGAGCAGACGCTGTTCCTCGTAGTAGCGCAGGGCCCTCACGCTCACCCCCGACTGCTCGGCGACCTCACCGATCCGCACCTGTCCTCCTCCGGCCGAGAGACGGTCCCGGCTCGCCGATTTGCACCTCACGTCAACGTCAGGTTCTAGGGTAACGGCGATCGAACGAACACCTCGTCGAGGACCATCAAGGTAAGGCGGACATCATGCGCGCAGCACGCTTCCACGAATACGGCGGAGCGAAGAACCTGGTGATCGAGCAGGCCCTCGACCCCCACCCTGGCCCCGGAGAGATCCGTGTCCGTGTCGCGGCGGCCGGCGTCAACCCCATCGACTGGAAGCTGCGCACCGGCGCCCTGCACGAGGTGTTTCCCCTGGAGCTGCCCGCCATTCCCGGGCGTGAGGCCGCCGGGGTGGTCGACGAGATCGGTGACGGAGTGCGAAAGGTGAGCATCGGCGACCGCGTCTTCGGGCTGGGCGGTGTCACCGGAGCGACCGCCGAGTCGGTCGTCTTCTCGGCCTGGGCCCACACCCCCGCCACCTGGACCGATGAGCAGGCCGCCGGAGCCGCTCTGGCCTCCGTGACCGCGATGCGTGGACTGAACCCGCTCGGCTCCCTCCCGGGGCGAACCCTTCTCATCGAGGGTGCCGCCGGAGGCGTGGGCAGTGCGGCGGTCGAAATCGCCGCGGCACGAGGCGCCACCGTGGTCGGGACGGCGAGCGAACGCAACCACGAGTTCCTCACCTCTCTCGGTGCGATTCCCACCACCTACGGCCCCGGCCTCGCGCAGCGCCTCACCGCTCTCGCCCCGCGCGGCGTCGACATCGCGCTCGACACCGCGGCCTCCGGCTCACTGGAGGACCTCGTCGCGATCACGGGCGACCCGACTCGCGTCGCCACGGTCGCCGACCACGCGGGCGGGCAGCGTCTGGGCACGCACGTGGTCAACGCCGAGAACGATTCCGATCTCCTGTCCGCGGCCGCGGAACTGGGTCGGCAAGGCCACTACACACCCCGCATCGAACAGAGCTATCCCCTGAAGGCGATCGCCGACGCCCACGCGCGCGCCGAGCGCGGACGCACACGCGGAAAGATCGTCATCCTCTTCTGAGGGGGCAACGTCCCGGCTCAGGCGCGCAGGAACCCCAACACCGGTTCGGTCTGTTCCAGGACGGCGTGGCCCACACCGGGCAGCACTCGCACCTGGGCCTTCGGCGCCAGGGCACGCATGCGGCGGGCGGTACCGGCCGAATCGAACATCCGGTCCCGCCCGCCCACGATCACCGACACCGGCATGCTCAGGGCACGTAGTCCCTGGTCGGTGAAGATCGGTAGTCGCTCGGTGCGAGGCCGGAACCCGGAGAAGTTGTCCAGCACCGCTTCCAGCATCGTCCGGCCCGCGGGACCGTCCAGTCCCGTCAGGTAGCTGGTGGCGGCCACCCTGCCACGCCGACCGAACAGCATCAGCAGCCCGGCCCCCAGGATCCGCCATCGGCGCTGTGTGCCCACTCCTCCGGGGCAGACCACCACCAGCCGCGAGACACGTCCCGGGCGGCGGATCGCGTAGTCCAACGCCGTCCACCCGCCCAGCGACATCCCCGCCAGGGCCACACGCTCCAGGCCCAGCCCGGAGAGCACGTCGTCGAGCCACAGCGCGCTCGACTCCGTGGCCAGGTCCGGGCGGGAGGGGGGCACTCAGCCCGGGTTCGCCGACCAGGTCCACCGCATGCACCCGAAAGTGCTCCGACCAGGCCGCGATGTCCGCGCGCCAGGTGGTGGCGTTGGCCCCCGATCCGTGTAGCAGTACCAGTGGCGGTGCCTGTTCGGGTCCGGTGACCAGGACGAAGGTCTGACCCTCCCGGGTGGGCAGGTGGCACCGCTCGGCCGGTACCGGCCACCGCTCCAGTTCCTGTTCGTATCGGTCCCGGATCCTTCGGGCCGTCTCTTCGTTGCGGTAGATCTTCTCCACTCGGACTCCCCTGTCCATCCTGAAACGACCCTAATCCTCCCTTAGTAAAGAAGTAAAGGGAATGATGAGGAACGCCACGTGCATAGATTGACCTCAATCAATGTTGAGGTTCTACGGTTCAGGGAAGCCCGAACCCACGACCGATCGGCGGACCCATGAGCATGGAAATGGCCGCGTGGAACTCCATCTACCACGCGATGCACGCCAAGGAGGACCAGCGGCCCTTCTCCTTGCCCGTCCTACGTAGGATCGCCGGCTTCGCCCGCCCCCACGCCCGCCCGCTCATCTGGTTCCTGATCCTGAGCGTGGTCACCGCCGCCTTGGCCGTGGCCACACCACTACTGGCCGGACGCGTGGTCAACGCCATCATCGATGGTGGCGCCCTGCGCCCCGTCCTGCTCCTGGCCGGTCTCATCGCCGCCATCGCCGTCGCCGAGGCCGTCCTGGCCCTCATCGTGCGTTGGCTCTCCTCCCGCGTGGGCGAAGGACTCATCCTGGACCTGCGCACCACCGTCTACGACCACGTCCAACGCATGCCGGTCGCCTTCTTCACCCGCACCCGTACCGGAGCGCTGGTCAGTCGCCTCAACAACGACGTCATCGGCGCCCAACGCGCCTTCAGCGACGTGCTCTCCGGGGTGATGAGCAACCTGGTCACCCTCATCCTGGCCCTGGCCGTGATGATCACCCTGTCCTGGCAGATCACCCTGCTGTCGCTGCTGTTGCTGCCCGTCTTCGTCATCCCCGCCCGCCGCATGGGCGCCCGCCTGGCCAGGATCGAACGCGAACGCGCCCTGCACAACTCCGCCATGGGCACCCAGATGACCGAACGCTTCTCCGCGCCCGGCGCCACCCTGATCAAGCTCTTCGGGCGCCCCGCCGACGAGTCCGCGGAGTTCGCCCGCCGTGCCTCCCGGGTTCGCGACATCGGCGTGCGCACCGCCATGGTCCAAGAGGTCTTCTTCACCGCCCTGACCCTGGTCTCGGCCATCGCCCTGGCCCTGGTCTACGGGCTGGGCGGCTTCTACGCGCTCAGCGGTCGTCTGGACGCCGGAACCGTGGTGTCCATGGGCATGCTCCTGACCCGTCTGTACGCACCCCTCACCGCACTGGCCGGCGCCCGCGTGGAGGTCATGAGCGCCCTGGTCAGCTTCAGCCGTGTCTTCGAGGTACTCGACCTCAAACCGCTGGTGGACGAAAAGCCCGACGCCCGACCCCTGCCGGCCGGCCCGGTCTCCCTGGAGTTCGACGACGTCACCTTCGCCTACCCCACCGCCGACAAGGTCTCCCTGGCCTCCCTGGAGGAGGTCGCCACCTTGGATCCGGCCGATCACGGGCCCGTCCTGCACGGGGTGTCCTTCCACGTCGAACCCGGTCAGACCGTGGCACTGGTCGGCTCCTCCGGCGCGGGCAAGTCCACCATCGCCCAACTAACCCCGCGCCTGTACGACGTGGACACCGGTTCGGTACGCCTGGGAGACACCGACGTACGCGACCTGACCTTCGATTCCATCCGCGCCACCCTGGGCATGGTCACCCAGGACGGGCACCTGTTCCACGAGTCCATCCGCGTCAACCTCACCCTGGGCGCACCGCAGGCCACCGAGGAACAGGTCTGGGACGCCCTGCGCCGCGCACGACTGGACACCCTCGTCGCCGCCCTGCCCGACGGTCTGGACACGGTGGTGGGCGAGCGCGGCTACCGCTTCTCCGGTGGTGAACGCCAACGCCTGACCATCGCCCGACTACTACTGACCGACCCCGAGATCGTCATCCTCGACGAGGCCACCTCGGCGCTGGACTCCACCTCCGAGGCCGCGGTCCAGGCCGCCCTGAGCGAGGCCCTGCGTGGGCGCACCGCCCTGGTGATCGCCCACCGGTTGTCCACCATCCGCGCCGCCGACGCGATCCTGGTGGTGGAGGCCGGCCGGATCACGGAACGGGGAACCCACACCGAGCTGCTCGCCCGCGGTGGTCGCTACAGCGAGCTGTACCGCACCCAGTTCGCCCAGGAAACCGCCTCCGCCGACGACGGCGACCCCGTGCACGTGGCGGGCTGAGCCCCGCCGCCTCCGACCCCGTCCCCCGGTGGCGCCACACCGGGGGACGGATCACCCTTTCCACCGTCCAAAGGCATCGAGGTCCCTGCTTCCGGACGGTCGCGGTCCAGGAGCAGAAAGAGGAAGTTCCTCTTCACCTCGGAGGTGGTGGGCCAAGGTGTGACACCTTGGCCCTCACTCCGCCGTTGTACCGCGCGGGTACGACATTTCCCCGAGCCCGCCGAGGTCAGATCCGCTTGATCACCCTGGCGGGGTTGCCGACGGCGACCACACCGGCGGGCAGGTCCCGGGTGACCACCGCTCCGGCACCCACCACGCTGTTGTCGCCGATGGTCACACCGGGGCAGACGATCACGCCACCGCCCAGCCACACGTTCTCACCGATGGTGATGGGCTCGGCGGACTCCCAGCCGGCCTTGCGCTCGGCGGGATCGAGAGGGTGGGTGGGGGTGAGCAGTTGGACGTTGGGGCCCATCTGGGTGTGGGCGCCGATCCGGATCGGCGCCACGTCCAGCATCACCGCGCCGAAGTTGACGAACACCCCCTCGCCCAGGGTGATGCGGTGGCCGTAGTCCACGTACAGGGGCGGGCGCACGGCGGCGTTCTCACCCACTTCGCCGAGCAGGTCGCCCAACGCCTTGACACGCCCCTCATGGTCGTCGGACGCGGTGGAGTTGAAGACGTCCATGAGCTTGTGGCACCGGACGGCCTCGGCCGCCAACTCGGCGTCGACCCGGTAGGGCTCACCGGCGAGCATTCGTTCCTTGGCGCTGGTCACAGCGGTCCTTTCCGTGGCTGAAAACTCCGTCGAGCCTAACGCCACGCTCTGCGACAATGCCCATCATGCGATCCCCCACCCCCACGGTCCTGGTGAGCGGAGCCACCGGCGGCATCGGCGCCGCCCTGGTCGACGAACTCCTGCGACGCGAACGCCACGTGGTGGCGATGGGCCGTGACCTGGACCGTCTGGCCGACCTGGCCCGAACCCGGACGGGTGTGCGGACCGTGCTCGCCGATCTCGAACACCCTCAGACCCTGGCCGAGACGCTGGAGCCGCTGACCGAGGAGATCGGGGAGCTGTCGGCCTTCGTGCACTGCGCGGGACTCTCCCCGGTGGCGTCGGTGGCCGACTCCCCCGCCGCCCTGTGGAACCGGGTGCTGGCGGTCAACCTGATCGCCGCCGCCGAACTCGTCCGCCTCGTGCTGCCCGCCTTGCGCACCGCCAAGGGCCACGTGGTGCTGGTCAACGCCGCCCCCGGCCTACACGGGGTGCCGCGCTGGTCGGCCTTCGCCGCGAGCAAGGCGGGGCTGAGCGAGCTGGCCGGCGCCTTGCGCGCCGAGGAGGCCCAACACGGGGTGCGGGTCACCTCTGTCCACCCCGGAGGGACCGCCACCGAAACCCTGCGACGGGTGCGCGCGGACTTCGATCGGCCCTACGACCCTGAGGCCTGTATTCGCCCCACCACCTTGGCCGGGGCGATCGCGGACGTGCTGGATCTGCCCCGCGACGCGCTGGTCACCGAGCTGCACCTGCGCCCGGGTCCCTGAACCGGTACGGGGCCGCCTCGTCCGCTCGGTGCGGATGAGACGGCCCTTTCATTCCATTTTCCCGCGTAGCGGGACAAAGGCAGCCGAACCGCCGCTAGGCGGTCCGGCGTCCACCACAGGACACAGAAAGTAGACCTGTGTCGCCTGTATACTACTCTCGTGTCTGTGACTCGCAAGGTTCGCCGGTTCTCCGGTGGCGTGTACGACCTCGGACTCCACGTCGTGTGGTGTTCGAAGTACCGCC
Organism: Nocardiopsis sp. NPDC055879; assembly: GCF_053615935.1. Classification (NCBI taxonomy): domain Bacteria; kingdom Bacillati; phylum Actinomycetota; class Actinomycetes; order Streptosporangiales; family Nocardiopsidaceae; genus Nocardiopsis; species Nocardiopsis sp. NPDC055879. Next base: position 984 of record NZ_JBSHCT010000005.1, on the reverse strand, counting down.
GACCGGTACTCGCTGGACGCGTGGCACAGCGCCTAGAGGAACTGATCAGGTCCAAGGCGAATGAACGCGGTTGGGAGATCATCGCAGTTGAGGTGATGCCCGACCACGTGCACCTGTTCGTCAAGCACGACCCCAAGACATCGGCGTCATACGTCGCCAACCAGTTCAAGGGGTACACATCGCGCGTTCTGCGTGAGGAGTTCCCCCACTTGAGGTCGAAGCTGCCCACCCTGTGGTCGTCGTCGTACTTCGCCGCGTCCGTGGGAGCCGTCAGCGCTGACACGGTGCGGCGGTACATCGACACCCAGTGGGAACGCCCGTGGAAGAAGGGAGACGGTACGTGATCCGCGCGTACAAGTTCCTTCTTCGCCCTACCAAGCGCCAACAGGCATCTCTCACGCAGATGCTGCGCAGCCACTGCGCTTTGTACAACGGAGCATTGCAGGAACGCCGCGACGCCTACGCCCACCCTTCGAGGACGAAGATCAAGTACGGCGACCAGTCGGCTCAGCTCAAAGAGATCCGCGCGTTTGATCCCGAGCGGCAGGGGCGATGGTCCTTCTCCTCCCAGCAAGCCACGTTGCGGCGCCTGGACAAGGCCTTTCAGGCGTTCTTCAGGCGGGTGAGGGCCGGTCACGAGCCCGGGTATCCCCGGTTCCGTGGAGTGGGCCGGTTTGACACGGTGGTCTTTCCCAAGGACGGCGACGGCTGCCGGTGGGACTCCACACCCCAAGACGCGGTGACCCGTGTGCGGTTCCAGGGTGTGGGGCATGTGCGTGTCCACCAGCACCGCCCGGTCAAGGGGCGTGTGAAAACGGTCAGCGTCAAGCGCGAGGGCGGACGGTGGTTCGTGGTTTTGGCCTGCGACCAGGTGCCGGCCGAACCCTTAGAGCCGACCGGGCACGTGGCCGGTATCGACATGGGTGTGGCTTCCTTCCTTACCACGAGCGAGGGTGAGCACGTTGACAATCCCCGGTTCCTCGC